>CAJWQD010000004.1 GCA_913045135.1 uncultured Flammeovirgaceae bacterium
CTAACCGATGAAGCAACTCGAAGGATTTATGCTACAGACGCATCTGCGTATAGAGAAATCCCTCAAGCGGTAGCTATTCCTGCTGATATTGAAGATATCAAATCATTAATTGTCTTTGCAAAACGACAGCAAACCAGCTTAATTCCAAGAACAGCAGGTACCTCTTTAGCGGGTCAAGTGGTTGGTGGTGGAATCGTTGTAGATGTTTCAAAAAAATTTAATAAAATCATTGAAATAAATGAAAAAGAGGGTTGGGCATGGGTAGAGCCTGGCATTGTTCGGGATGATCTCAATAAAAAATTAGCAGAACTAGGTTTCTTTTTTGCCCCTGAAACCTCCACAGCGAACAGGGCCATGATTGGAGGTATGATCGGTAATAATTCTTGTGGTGCTAATTCCATAATCTATGGTAGCGTAAGAGAGCATTTAATTGAAGTAAAAACCCTATTGTCTGATGGTAGCGAAGCCTACTTCGGACCCCTTGATGAACATGGATTTTTGGCCCATTGTAATGGTCTTGACACCAGTGGAGATCTACACACACAAATATACCTAGAAATTAGGAAAATGTTATCGGACAAAAAAAATCAAGATAATATCTTGGCTGGCTATCCCGATCCTAAAATACCTAGAAGAAATACAGGTTATGCAATTGACCTCTTATTGCGACAAAAGCCGTTCGCCAAAGAAAGTCAAGAACCGTTCAACTTTGCTACATTGATAGCTGGTTCGGAAGGTACATTGGCCTTTATTACAGCCGCCAAAATAAAATTGAGTAAAATCCCTCCAAATCATAAACGGCTCATTTGCATCCACAACCATACCATCGAGGAATCTCTTCAAGCCAATCTAGTTGCCTTAAACTATTATCCAACAGCTTGTGAATTGATGGACCACCACATCCTTGAGGCAACTAAACGAAATACCCTATATATACAAAATAGATTTTTTGTGAAAGGAGATCCTAAAGCTATTCTGATCGTTGAACTCATTGCCGAATCAGAGGAAGAAGTAAAGGCAAAGACCTACGCCCTAATCACTCATTTAAAAAAAGCTCAGCTCGGATATGCTTTCCCAGTAATCAAAGGCCCAGATATTTCAAAAGTTTGGGGATTACGTAAAGCAGGATTAGGATTGCTATCAAATGTGGTGGGTGACGCCAAAGCCGCACCGGTAATTGAAGATACCGCGATTCAGGTTCAAAAACTTCCACAATACATCGCGGACTTTAACAAAATTTTGTCAAAGCATAATCTATATAGTGTGCATTATGCACATGCGGGATCGGGCGAATTACACCTAAGACCTATTCTGAACCTCAAAACCAAAAAAGGACAAGAACAATTTAGGACAATCGCAGAAGAAATTGCCACTTTGGTAAAATCTTATAATGGGTCTCTTTCTGGAGAACATGGCGACGGAAGACTTCGAGGTGAATTTATTCCTCAAATACTAGGAGAACATAATTATCAACTTTGTAAGCATCTCAAAAATACATGGGACCCAAATAATATATTTAATCCAGGAAAAATCGTGAATACCCCGCCGATGGATAAAGATCTACGTTTTGAGCCTGATCAGCAAACCCCTATATTTGACACTATATATGACTTTAGTGAAAATCAAGGAATTGTAAGAGCTACAGAATTATGTAACGGATCGGGAGATTGTAGGAAGACTAAGCTCTCGGGAGGAACCATGTGCCCTAGCTATCAAGCTACTAAAGATGAGAAAGATACGACACGGGCCCGCGCGAATATTTTACGTGAAATGTTAAGCAAAACAGATACGGTAAAACCTTTTTCGAGACCTGAAATAAAAGAGGTGTTAGATTTATGCCTCTCCTGCAAAGGCTGCAGTTCGGAATGCCCGTCAAATGTAGATATGGCCAAATTAAAAGGTGAATGGCAGTACCAATATTATAAAGATAAAGGCATCCCATTAAGAAGCCAACTCATTGGTAATTTTACAATGGCCATGTCTTTAGCATCAAAGATTCCTTGGGCATATCGGCTAATTTTTTCTAATAAACTTTCCGGGAATATTGCAAAAACCATTGCAGGATTTGCTATTGAAAGATCAATGCCTACACTCGGATCCCTGACTTTCAAGCAATGGCTTAAGACCCATTTCAAACCGCTTACCAAGAGATCTGAAAAAGTTTTATACTTATTTTGCGACGAGTTTACAGAATATAATGATGTTGAGATTGGGCAAAAAACTATTCTCCTCTTAGATCGATTAGGATATCAAGTTAAACGCATAGAGCATCCAGAAAGTGGCCGAAGCTTCATGTCCAAAGGTATGCTCAAGGAAGCCAAGCAGTTGGCTGAAAAGAATGTTGCTTTGTTTTCTGATATCATAAATGAAGAGATCCCTCTAGTGGGTATTGAGCCTTCCACTATTTTATCATTCAGAGATGAATACCTCTCTTTGACTCAAGGCAAACTTCAAGGCATGGCCAAAAAACTAGCTAAACATGTCATGACAATTGAAGAATTCATTAGTCATGAGATTGATAAAGGACGTATCAAAGCCTGCAGCTTTAATAAGGACAAAAAATTAATTAAAGTACATGGCCATTGTCATCAGAAATCATTATCCTCTATGACCCCAACAAAAAAAATGCTCAGCCTTCCCATGGGTTATACAGTACACATGATCCCTTCTGGTTGCTGCGGAATGGCTGGATCATTTGGATATGAAAAGGAGCACTATGCACTCTCGATGAAAATCGGAGAATTAGTATTATTCCCTGCGGTCAGGAATCAACCTCAGGAAGTAGAAATCGTAGCGGCAGGTACAAGTTGTCGACACCAAATCAAAGATGGCACAGGCAGGATTGCCAAACATCCGATAGCAACCCTATATGATGCCTTACTTCCCAAGGATTAAAGACCTATTGAATTCAAATTTTATAATACCCAATGGCTATATAATGTTAAAAGGTTACTTTGGATACAGCTTAACCAAACCGTCCATACATCGTTCACCGTCCATAGCTGCAGACACAATACCCCCCGCATAACCTGCACCTTCACCACATGGAAATAACCTTTTGACCTCTTGGTGTTCACATGTTATGTTATCTCGAGGTATTCGTACTGGAGAAGACGTCCTACTTTCAATCCCAATAATTTGCGCTTCATTGGTTAAATATCCGTGCATTTTATGCCCAAAGGAACGAAATCCCTGTTTCAAGCGCTCGCTAATAAATTTAGGTAAAATCGATCTCATTTCAATTGATTCCAAGCCTGGTTGATATGAAGAGGCATTTAACGAGGTAGAATGAACTCCATTTATAAAATCCTCTAACCTTTGGGCAGGAGCCATTTGCCCCTTCCTTACTGATTGCCAAGCCCGTTTTTCAAGACTGGCTTGAAATTCCATACCCGCCAAAGGTCCCATAAAGTGAAAGGCTTTTAAGTCTTGCTCTTCAATAGCCACAACAATACCTGAATTAGCAAATTTACTGTCTCGCCTTGATGGACTCATCCCATTTACAACAATCTCATCCGGTGACGTTGAAGCTGGAACTATAAATCCACCTGGACACATACAAAATGAAAATACACCCCTTTCTTTCCCCACTAATTTAGACTGATATGCCATTGCATAACTCGCTGATGGCAGTAAGCCCCGTTCATTGGTATGATATTGAATCTGATCGATTTGTTCCTGTGGATGCTCTACCCGTACGCCCAGAGCGAAAGGTTTAAACTCAATCTTAATTCCCTGCGCCAAACATAAATTGAAAATATCTCTTGCCGAATGACCCGTAGCCAAGATTAATCCAATTCCTTTATGTAGTCGACCCTCTTTCGTAACTACTCCCCGCATTGATCCATCTTCGATGATGAATTTATTTACTCGGGCATTAAAGTGTATCGTTCCTCCAAGTCCTTCAATGGTTTCACGGATTGCTGATACAATTTTTGGAAGTTTATTTGTTCCAATATGTGGATGCGCCTCAAACAGAATATCCTCAGGGGCACCATGTGCCACCAATATCTCGAATATACGACGCACGCTACCACGCTTCTTTGCTCGGGTATACAGTTTGCCATCAGAATACGTCCCTGCCCCCCCTTCACCAAAGCAATAATTACTCTCTGGATTTACAATTCCTTTCTTATTGACGTCAGCAAGGTCGCGGCGGCGTCCTCTCACATCTTTACCACGTTCAATAATTATCGGGCAATAACCCAATGAAATAGCTTTTAAAGCTGCGAAAAGACCAGCTGGACCTGCCCCTACGATGATAACTTTTGGTGCATTTAAAACCGATTCTGTTGCCGGTTCGTATTCAACGAATTCATGACGGAGAGGAACTGCTGAAATCGATAAGCTAATATTGACTTTTACTTTTAACTTTCGCGCATCGATAGATCGTCGATCCACCAAAAAATACTGTTCATCACCAAGCCAACCTTTACTCTTTAAGAAAGCACGCAAATTTTGGTCATCTAAAGCGATGTCAGGGCTCAGAACTAACTCAAATTTTTTGGAATCAGACAAAAAAATAAAAAATTAAAAGCAAATACTTATAATATTGAAAAAGAAGTTAACGCATTAGTTACCTAAGTTAATCTTGAATCCTGTCTAACCATCTCCATCTAATTATACACCTACAGCCTCTACTTTCTCTACCTCAGGTACCATCCGCTTTAGTAAATTTTCTATCCCAGATTTAAGTGTTAATGTCGAGCTTGGACAACCCGAACAGGATCCCTGTAGCAGCACTTTAACCTTACCTTCAGTGAATGAATCAAAGGTAATTGCACCTCCATCCATCTCGACAGCAGGTCGAATATACTCATCCAATATTCCTTTGATTTTTGCCTCAAGCTCAGTATCTGATGCCTGGATATAATGATCTTCTTTTATTACTTTTTCAGTTAAAATTTGTAACCCAGCTTCTAAATGAGTTTTAATAATTGTGACGACCTCACCTTTAATTTCATACCAATCTACCTCATCGTCTTTAGTGACTGTAATAAAATTACTCATATAAAAAACCCGTTTCACATAGGCTTTTTCAAAAAGCTTAGTGGCCAAAGGTGCTTCTTCTGCACTTTTTATATCTGGAAAATCTCTACTTACACCCTCGGGCATGAGCATGAAGTTGACCACAAACTTTAACGAATTTGGGTTCGGATTGGCCTCAGTATAAATATTTATTGGTGTTTTAACAGGTTCAGACATATTTTTAATTTTATAATACAAAAATAAACTTCCTTGATTGAATAATCGACAAAATGATTAATTCCTTTAATAAAGAAAGACCTATGCATATTTTTCTAGCTCTCCTTCGGATTTTGCTATCAGAGTAGATACGACCATGTCTCCTGTCACATTCACAACTGTTCTGCACATGTCTAAAATACGATCTACAGGAAATATGATAGCTACCCATGCTGGATTTAATCCAACAGATTGTAATACCATAATCATCATAATTAAACCCGCACTAGGAACTGCAGCTGAACCAATAGATGCAGCCGCGGCAGTAAATACAATGGTGAGTTGCTGAGCTATCGTCAGATCAATAAAATGGAGCTGTGCTAAAAAGACAACCGCGACCCCCTCAAACATAGAAGTGCCATCCATATTTACCGTTGCCCCAATGGGTAAAACAAAGCTTGAAACAGACTTAGGTACACCGACATTTTCTTCAACGCACTCCATCGTTACGGGTAGGGTAGCAGCACTAGAACTGGTCGAAAAAGCTAAAAATTGTGCAGGACTAATATTCTTAAAAAAATCTTTAAAACTCATATTAGAGACTAGTAATTTTACAATCAAAGGATAAACTACAAACGTCAATAAGAACAATCCACTAAATAAGGTAAGCGAATAAGATCCCAAACCTACAAAAATATCGAACACCGCTTGAGGTGAATCTGCCATTTTTGCTACTACACCTGCCAAAAGGCAAAAAACAAAAAAAGGTGCACCCTTCATAACCAAGTCTACCATTTTTAAAAAAATCAAATTCATCCCATTGACTAAATTAATAATAGGTACAGAAGCTTCTTCTGGGATGAAAACCAAGGTTATTCCAAAGAAAATAGCAAAGAAGATTACCTGAAGCATCAATCCATTACCAGACAATGAGGCGAAAATATTGTCAGGTACCATCTCCACGATAAACTTTAAAGGAGAATTCTCTTTTTGAACCGCTATTGTCTTCATTTTTTTTTCCAAATCTAACTTTGGTGAAGTAATCTGCTGAGCCACTTGAGCCTCCGAAAGGTAAGCCGCATATTTTGGGTCAGATAGAAAATTTAGCCCATCTTGGGTCATACCAATATCATTTTCTTGTAACCAAACCTCATAAGAAAGTCTATTCTTGATACGTTGTTCGTCATCTATGTGTGTGCCTGGCTTGACAATATTTACCAATGTCAAACCAATGCTCACTGCCAGCAAAGTTGTCGTCATGTAAGCCAACAAGGTTTTCCACCCCAAGCGTCCTAATTTAGAGACATCTCGCAAACCAGAAACGCCCCCAATGATAGAAAATAAAACTAAGGGAACAGCAATGAATTTCAACAGTCGAATAAAGATCATACCAAAAGGATCAATCCATCGAATAGTAAATTCATTCCAACCCAACAAGCTTGATATAAAGGCCCAAATAATCCCTAAAAACAACCCCATAACTATTTTAATATGAATGGGTAACTTTTTCATAATCAGTGATTTAGTTTATTAGTTCTGCTGATTAAGTAAAAATCTGCTATCACCAGTGCTGACATCGCCTCTACAATGGGTACAGCACGTGGTACTACACAAGGGTCATGTCGTCCTTTTCCTGATATTTTTGTGTTATTACCCTCCTTGTCTACGCTCTCTTGATCTTGCATAATAGTAGCCACCGGCTTAAAGGCTACATTAAAATATATATCTTCGCCATTTGAAATCCCTCCTTGAATACCCCCAGATTTGTTAGTTCTCGTACGCACTCGATCTCCTTTTTTATAGAAAGTATCGTTGTGCTTCGAACCTGTCATTTTAATTCCTTCAAACCCACTCCCATACTCAAACCCCTTCACGGCATTAATACTTAACATCGCCTTTCCTAAAGTAGCATGTAATTTATCAAAAACAGGCTCTCCAAGTCCAACGGGGATATTTTTAATTACGCCAGTAATAATTCCTCCAATGGTATCTTTATTTTTACGTACTTGATCAATTAGCCTAAACATCTTATCTGCCATTTCAGGATCAGGACAACGTACTACATGATCATCAATTTGATCAAGATCTAAGTCCAGGTAATCTTTTCCCAATTTTAAGGAACCTACTTGGGAAACATAGGCATAAAAGTGACCTCCAAAGGCTTGCGCTATAAATTGCTTAGCAACAGCACCAGCAGCCACACGAGCCGCAGTTTCACGCGCGGAACTTCTTCCCCCTCCACGATAATCTCTTACACCATATTTCCCCTGAAAGGTAAAGTCTGCATGGCTCGGTCTAAACTTATGGGAGATATGGGTGTAATCCTTACTTTTTTGATCTTTATTTCTAATTACCATAGCCACAGGTGTCCCCGTACTCACACCTTCAAAAACTCCTGACAAAATTTCAACCTCATCGGCTTCTTTCCTTTGTGTAGTTATCCTAGATTGACCGGGCCTCCTTCTGCTCAACTCTAACTGAATGTGCTCTAAATCGATTTGAACCCCTGCAGGCAGACCCTCAATATTGACACCAATAGCAGGACCATGTGATTCTCCAAAAGTGCTGATTTTAAATATTTTTCCAAAAGAACTTCCCATTATTTTTTTAATAGTAATGCTATACTAACTACCAATATAGCGAATATAAATAGGTTGATAACGATTTTATAGCCCATACCATTTTTGATTGAGACCAACTGGTTGTCTTCATCTTCAATTATATCATAAAATGAACCTAAATCATTAGAAGAAATATATTCGTTTTTCCTGCTCTCTCCATCGACCTGAAGTTGAATCTCTGACTTCAGTGTGTCATATTTCTGTTGAATAGGATCAAAAAAAATCCATTGAATAAAATCACCTAATTCGTAGACGCCTGGTTCATTAGGGATTCCAAAATAATCAAACTTTTTACTCCCTGTCACTCGATTGGAAGATCTTCGAATATTTTGAACAGTATTAGGTTCATAAAACTCAAACAATTTATTGGACTCTATTTTTGGCATATTTATGGCACTGATATTACCAGTTCCTCCTATCTCAAAAGAATAATTAAAACTTTGGCCAGTGGTTAACTTCCCCGCACTGATTGCCTCTTTCAACTTATAGGAGCCTACATTAACTACATCTTTTAAGGGATGAGATGGTAACTCTTTTATCCTGATGGTCTTCGGTTTACTGTAAAAAGTTTCATAATTTTCTTGGCGATTCCTACCAAAAAAAGAGGGACTTTTAACTTGGTCGTATTTAATTAATTTAAGACCTACACTGGGAAAGTTAATAGTGTCTAAATTCAGTGGAAAATAGGTCGCCTGAAAAATTTTGTACTGAGTGTATTGTACACCTTTTAACTTAACAGGTTCTCCACTGATATTATCAATATTGAAATTTTCTTCCCAAGAATTTTCTGGTTTTATTTTGGTTATAATTCCTGTTATTTGCGTTCCAAGATCATAAAATTTCATGTCTGCACGATTGGAAGCTGCTACATAGAAAGCTAAGGTCGTAGTTATACCTTCCCCTATGTAAATTTCATTTTTATCCGTAGTCAGGGCTAGAAAAGCATCGGCCTCAACTTCTATAAATTCAGATGGCGCTCTTTGTTGAAAAAAATCTTGAAATGGATCTTGAAAATTGGACCTAGGTTGTTGGGTTGGAACAGTTACTGTTAAACTTTTACCTTTCACTGAAAACGATTGATCATTTACGGTTATCTCAAAAGCTGGAACCACGAGCTTTCCTTCCCCCATAGCTTGATAATTTTGGATGATACTTTGAGATGAACTCATTTTACCATTGACATAATTTGTTGAGGAAGAAGAGGAAGTACCCCTTTTTACCAAACCTTTAATTTCTGGGAAATTACTGTAATTGCGTAATCTATCATTTTGCACAGTTATGGTAATGGTCCAAAGTTGATTGATGGCAAACTGATCTGGCCCCATTTTTACCGTTACCTTTTGACCAAAGGCTGTTGAGGAAAGAACAAATAGGTCCAAAAAAATTAAAAATATAGCTTTAAGAATATTCATTCGAGCGGCAAATGTAGCCCAGGGAAACAAAAAATATCACGTGGACAGTTTTGAATATTTTAATTAAGGAGCAAATTTAAAATATCAAAAGATATTTTAAAAAAAAATAGGATTGCTGGGCAGACCAATATTAGTATTTAATTGTTAAAGAAAGTTAAGTTCTCGGAAATCCTTGATAAGATACCCAGTTTACATCTATAAAAGCTTTGGTACTTTCCCCATTTCCTGTAGCATACAATCCTAAATACGCTCCGGTATATGAGCTAGTTCGATGGCTTAAAATTAAATCCCCCTCTGAACTCATAAATGAAATGTACTCTTGCCCTTGATCAAGAGAATATTGATAATGATATTGATGATCTTTTGAAATCACTTTTAACGTAATCTCTCCATCATAACTAGATAAAATCTCTTGTTTCAAAATTTTAGGATCATCTTTGGGATCTTTAATGATCACCCGAAGCACAATCACCCCTTGTTCTTTGATTAAGGTAAAATTGATATAATTATTGTCTTTTTGAAAGAGACTGATGCCGGCCTCTTCACCATCTTTATTGGGTCGATAGTGAATGCTGGTAGTATATTCAAAATCACTTTCTCGCTGTCTAAAGCCCATCAAACTAGCCTGTCCCCTATTTTCAATTATCTCGGGCTTTGCATACAACCTCAAATAGCCCGTTCGAGCAGACAATGAAAAAGTATTGGATTTGGGCACCCTTCTAAAATTCCATTCTAAATTTAATTCTAATCTATCAAAGTTGTCATTAAATGCATCATCTTGATATTGCTGAGTCTGTTTAAAAGGCATGGGATTAATTCGCTCGACCTTACCTGTTTCAGGTGCTGCTACGGGAAATTCATAAGTAATGGGTTTCCATTCATCATCACTAACTTGCTCCCATCGTACCGTTGCTTTTTCCCACAAGACCGGTACTAAGTGGGTCTCTCTACCCATATTAGATTCTTGTTGCACATCCCCACGCTTACCCAAGGCGACCATAAACCATCTCCCATCTGGAACATTAACCAAATCGGCATGCCCTGTACTGTGTACCCAATTATCTTTAGATAAATGCCTCGAGGTGAGAATAGGATTTCTCGGATTAGAATCATAAGGCCCGGTAATTTTGTCACTCGCGGAAATCATTACCGCATGATTAAAAGAAGTTCCGCCCTCAGCAGCCATCAAGTAATAAACTCCATTTCTTTTATACATATGAGGCCCTTCCAAACAACAGCCACCACAAGCTCCTGTCCAAACAGAGGTTCTCTCACCTTTCAGTTGCCACTTGGTGAGATCCAATTCTTGTACCCACAACTCCCCAATCCCATTAGCATTTTTATCCCCTTTGTCATGGGTTCCAACAAACCAAACAGTGCCATCATCATCAAAAAATAAATCAGGATCAATTCCTGGTGCCCCATCAATAATGTGAGGTTTAGACCATGACCCAGCAGGATCTTTAGCTGTGATTATAAAGTTGATGAACTGCGTAGGACCGACAGTCGGACTGTATATGTTGGTGGTAATTATATAGAAAGTGCCATCATGATAACGTATGGTAGGTGCATGAATACCACCATTGCTTTGGACATCAAGTAAGTTATTTGTTCCATTACATTGATCCTCTCTGTCTAGACCATATCCGATCAACCCCCAATTTACCAAGTCCTTGCTTTTGTGAATAGGCAGCCCTGGAAAGTATTCGAAAGATGAGTTAACTATGTAATAATTCCCTTGAGCTTGACAAACAGAGGGATCTGGATAGGCCCCAGGTAAAATAGGATTGGTAAAAGTTTGGGCTGCTGATAAAAATGAAATAAATAAAACGATATAGCTAATTAGGAATTTCATAAATATTATAAAAATTTTATGCATTTATTGACAGGATGCAAACATTGTAAAATCTTCACCAGTTGAGAAATCTCTAACAATATTATTCCCATTTTTATCTTGAAAATTATAAGTAATCATAGTTATTTGATCAGAAAAATTTAATTCAAAAATATCTTTTGGCCAGATAGTAACTTCCCAAATATCACCTCCAATAAAATTTAAAGCTGTTTTATCAGTCTTATCACAAACTGATATTACTGTTCCATCATCTAATGTAGCCTCTGCACATAAATAAACAAAACTAGCTCCACTGAGTTTTGTTACTCCCTCATTTGCTCCTATCGAGGCATCAAAAGTGATTTTTAACAAATCATTATAACTAAAAACATCAGGACTTATAACACTCGTCCCAGGTGCAGGTTCTGGACCACAATAGTTTATAGGTGCTCCAGTACCACCCGTAATTTCAATACAATCCCCTAATCTAAAATCTTGATTTTCATTTAGCTCCCAAATTCCATTATCATTTTCTCCAATAAAATATCCTAATTGAGCGGTAATATTATTTGGTCCTACAACAGTTTCAATATTCACAGTTCCATATATGGGAAGATAGGCAGGATTATGATCATAAGGTTCATCTGCCATAAACATTACCCATTCCATTTTAGTTGGATCATAGTTTTCACCTGTCCCGTAATTAAAGGTTAAAGTTTCTGACCATGGCTTTCCACCTTTACCCTCAATGGCTCCTTCAACCATTGGACTCATGGTACTATTATAAACCTCACTCGCAATACTCATAACTGTATTTGCCCCGGCATTCCACGACTTTGGTGCCAAAAATCCAACCACTGGCATTGTGCCGCCAACATTTCCAGGATTAAAATTATCCTCCAATACTTCAATGTCTAATTTAATGGATATTGTTTCCCCAGCAATTGCTGTCTCGGGTTGTTCAAAAGAAATGATATCAAAACATCTAGTTAGAAAAAAAGCTATCAAGACAACAGTTCCACTTATGACAACCGGCGACCAAAACTTTTTTTGTAACATCTTTTTTAATAATGAACTCATGATTCTCACAATGTGCTATTTTTAGTAAAATGATAGATATATGAAACATCACTACAACCCAAATTAAACTCTAAATGAAGTTCATCATTTCCGGTAGTCAATAAAGGTTGGTCTACTGTCGATATAGCAGTATCTCCGTAAACGAAATACATCTCACTTGGATATAATTCATTATCAAAATGCCACGAACCTGTACTCTGCGTAGCTGGAAATGGTACTGGACCGTCAGAATTTATCGAAAAATCTGACGGAAGACCATTAGCATAGTTTAAGACAATTTCAAATGAGTTAAAATTATAATTGTTCGAAATATCTATCTCATTCTGCTCTACACTAGAAATTGACCAAGAACCTGAAATATCAGGTGAATTACTACTCAGTAATTCCTCGTTAATAGGCCACTTTTCATCACATTTAAATAGGCAAATTATAGCAAATGCCGCAATAATTTTTTTGATCTCCATTAATTTCCTGATCTAGTTAAACCATGTATATCCACTTCGTTTCCAGGAAATGGATACAACAATAATTCTATCCATTCTGAATACGTTTTAAATCCCTCTCCTTCGTCTTGAGTTCTAATAATTCCAAATTTCAAACGCTTAGTATTGAGAAAATGATCTCCCAACTCAAAAGCTAATTCCTTAGTGCGATCTTCAAAAAGCATATTAAGTGCTTGATCTTTTGTAGGAATAGAAGTTAATGCTGAAGATGGCTTAGCCCTATTTCTTAGTACATTAATATCATCAACATCTTGTTGATTTACAGAGCCATTAATCATAATATTGGCTTCTGCTCTAGTTAAATGCATTTCAGCCAATCGAATGTATTGATAATGCATTTGATCAGTAGTATATTTTTCAACATAGACATAGTTATCATCTGAAGAATAAAGACCCGTATAACGGGAATCTTCTTCATCCATAATCATTTCGGCAGCTACCCCATTGGTGTTCATACTATAAAAACCTAAAGTTGGTGAGGCTTGATAAGCCTCAAAAATACGGGCAGAAGGGCTCACTCCTGAGCCATCCACAGAATTGAACATGATTTTGAATATAATTTCATTTGAATTCCCTGGTGCAGTAAAAACTTCTGTTACGTCAGACTCTAATGAATATTGACCGCTCGTAATTACTTCATTGGCTCGAGCATATGCCGAGTCGTATTTTTCGTGAAAAAAGTAAATCCTAGCGGCAAGTGCAGTAGCTGCATAATAGTTCGAAATACCAGATGATGCTTCTTGGAAATGAGCTCTGGCATTCTCAATTTCAGATTCAATGAATGCACTGAGCTCGGAAGTTTTTGCACATGATACCCGATCGTCTATGCTCAAGGGTAACTCAAGTAAAGGTACAGTGTAATCTGTAATAGGATCTCCCCAGTAATTATTTAAATCAAAATAGATCAATGCTCTTAAAAAATGAGCATCTGCAAGTACTGCTGACTTCTCCGCATCCGTCGCTGCCGTATTAGCCAAGTCATCTGCAAAAATTTTATTTACGGTTCCAAGAGCTGTGAACCCAGATGTATATTGCCAGGAAGTCATATTGGTGCCTATTTCATGACCATAAAAATTATCGTACTCTCCCCTATTTCTATTGACAACATCTCGCATCATTCCCGCAGAATACAACGCTGACTGACTCACAAATGGCCTAATTTGAGCATATGCCCCATATAATAATGCCTGAGCAGAAGCCAAATCAGTTAATTTATCTGGAGTCAATCCGATATTGGGAGGATTATCTAAAAAATCATCTCCGCATGACCAAAAAATAGTATAAACAAATATTATAACTAACTTTTTCATCCTAAACATAATTATAGATTAATAACTAGACCCAAAATTATTGATTTTGCTTGCGGAGATTGCTTAAAAGCTCCTCCTGCTCCAATATTATTACCTTGACGACTTTGTACAACACCAGTAAATTCAGGATCCCAGAAAAAATTAGGCGCCTTGGTAAAAGTTAGGGCATTGACCAATTTTAAGGATAAGTCAAACCCCTTTACTTTCGTGCCTCGGGTAGTTATTTTATATCCTATTGTCAAATCTCTTAATCTTAAATAATCTGTGCTATAAAGGTGCTCAGAGGTTCCCTCCCAGAAAACATTGCTAGTATTTACCTGTGAGACATTAGATGTGTTACCATCTGGTGAGCTCCATGAGTTCAACATGTGAGTTGGTGGATTTAGTTTATTCCCACCAAAAGGTTGTGTTAAGGCCTTCATGTATCCATCTTCATAGGTTTGGCCTGTAGCAAAAGTGAAAAGAACACTCCCATAAAATTTTTTAAAGCTAAATCTATTTTCTAAACCTCCTGTATAATTTGGCCAAGGATTCCCCATAGGTCGTCTGTTGGCCTGTTCGAAAAGTGCAAAGCTACCATAATCTTCAATTGCTTGACTGTAACTCAATAAATTTCCCTCCAAATCCTTATAAGTATCTTCACCTGTAATTTGATCTACCCCAACCCACTCAACTAACTGATTTACACCGACGGGATAACCAGGAAAAATTGAAATACCTCCTAAGCCAAGACTCGCAGAGATGCCATCTTCAATAAGTTCATCGCCAAGACTGGTAACTAAGTTTTCATTGTAATTCAGAGTAACAGTACTCGACCATTTGAATGAACTTCTATTGACGTTAACAGAGTTAATCACTAAATCATAACCTTTATTCGTCAATGTACCAGCATTTCTTGTCACCAACGAAACACCGGTCATTTGTGATACCGGAAAGGGCAAAAGTAAATCATTAGTTGTCTTATCGTAAACATCAAACTCTCCACTAATTCTCCCTTCTAAAATCTCGAAAGTGATACCTAAATTAAGTTGAGATGTAGTTTCCCAACCGAGCTCATCATCCCCAACATTAGAAATACCCAAACCCGTATTGGCATTATAGGTTGATGTTCCGTAAGTAGAAAGATACGAGTAGTCCCCAATTTCAGAATTACCTACCAATCCATAACTCATACGAATTTTCAAAAAATTTACAACCGTAGAAAGCGTGGAAAAAAAGTCTTCATCGCTTAATACCCATCCAAGTGAAACAGCAGGAAAATATCCCCATCTGTTATCTGGACCAAACCGAGAAGAGCCATCGGCCCTGAAACTTACAGATAAAATATAACGATCTTGAAAGTCATAATTTACACGACTTATATAAGACAAAAACGAGTAAGTTGATTCACTATTCGCAGCATTGATGATGGCTGCATCTTGAGGTCTGGTAAGAGTAGAATTGATAAACGTATCCCCAAATACAGAATTTAATTTAGACGTATAAGATTGCATTTCTGATGCCCCCAAGAGATCTAAGTTATGCTGACCAAAAGTTTTTGTGAAATTCACAATATTCTTCCAATTATAACCCATACGCTTTCCATTAACTGTAGATGCTACAGATCTACCATGGCTCGTAATTTGACCATCGCGAAAATGAAAATCATCATTGAACAATAAATTACTACCGAGCTCTGATCTGAAACTCAATGCATCTAGAATTTGATACTTAAAATACCAGTTACCTAATATTTGATTACTTTTTAAATTAATTGTTCTTAAATCAACACCCGCAACTGGTTGTTCGTCAGAAACATTAAAATATGATCCATCTTCTTTTCTCACTGGCCAAATAGGAAGCATTTCAGAGACATTACTTACACCACCAGCCCAATTGGTTGGAACTTGCTTATCGTTAATATAAGTAAGCATCAAACGCCCACCTATCGAAAGCTTTTCATTTATTTCATGGTCAACATTAAGTCGCGTACCAAATCGTTGATATTTATTCCCTCTTAAAATGGTGGTTTGATCTTTAACATTTGCGCTTAAAAAAAAAGTAGTTTTTTCACTGCCTCCTGAAATAGAAACATTATAATCGGCGACTTGCCCTACTTGTAAAACTTGATCAACCCAATCAGTATCTGTACGCTCTGCTTGCTCCTGAGTTAGACCGTCAACCAATACGCCGCTATTAGCCCAAAAATCAGCTATATCGAAACCAGAATTATACCATGCCTTTTTAGCTAAAATTAAATATTGCTCGGCATTTAGTAAATCAATTTTGTTGGTGGCCTCTGACAGCCCAAATGAACCAGATACCGAAACTTGCGTATCCCCAGATTTCCCATTTTTAGTAGTTATCAATACAACCCCATTTGCTCCCCTAGAGCCATATATTGCAGCTGCAGCTGCATCTTTTAAGACTTCCATGGATTCTATATCTGCTGGATTTAAACTCGCTAAAACATTCGTATTAGCCGCTTGTTGTAAATTCCATTCTTGTATGCCTCCTCCCGGTTGAGATGTGCTAATTTCTCCACTTTCAATTGGAATTCCATCTATCACATAGAGTGGTTCACTATTTGCGCTGACAGATGAGGTGCCCCTGATACGTACCCGGATAGCGGAACCTCCCAAGGCACTACTTGTAGTTACTTGGACTCCCGGAACAATCCCCTGCAATCCTCCTTCAAATGAGTTAGTAGCAGCAGAATTTAACTTCTCAACATTAACCCTAGAAACAGAACTTGTCATTTTACGTTTAATCTGAGTGCCATATCCCATTACTACAACCTCCTCTAACTCTTTTACATTAACGCCCAATATAACATCTATTACGGACCGTGCACCAACCAAAATCTCTTGATCATCATAACCTATAGCGCTAAATACTAAAGTAATATTTTCATCAGGAACGTTCAGTTGGTAATAACCTTCATAGTCGGTTATAGTTCCGGAGGACGTACCCTTAATTACAACATTTACCCCTGGTAATCCCTCATTATTTTCATCGTATACAATCCCTGATACACTCCGTTCTTGTTTAGAAATGACGAGATCTAATTCCTTTTGTGGGATATTCTTCTGAACATTAATATTTTGATTAATTTGCCGAAAATTAAAGTTAGATTTTTTGGCTATATCGACCAACACTGCATAAACTGTTTGATTTATATATGAGCCATTGAAATATCTATTTTTTTCAACATCTTTCTCGTCATAAGCAAATACGAATGGTGTTATATTTTCTATTTTTTTAAAGGTTGATCTAATATTATCATTATTTAAAATGAGATTAATTTTTACTTTTTTAATGCTTTCAAAGTTATTATTCTGTATTCCATTATTCTCTTTTGCCAAAACTACCCCCTGAAAAAGCCAGATTGAAAGGCCCATCATTTGAATCAGATGGGTTATAAACTTTAAGACTCTAAAGTGCAGAATCTTTTTTTGAGAAATTTGAAATGAGAGCATCTTTATTTCATCCATTTTTAACCACTACTTTTTTATCTAATATTTCGAAGTCAAACCCTTGAATATATCCCAAGGATCCCAAAATCCAATCTAAATTTTGATTATCATAGCTTGCATTTATACGCCATTCATCTTCAAAAGGCTCACTTATCAAAAAACTAAATCCATACCACAATTCTAATGCTTCGAATACCTCTTTTTGACTCGCATTTTCAAAAAATAAAACACCATCTTTCCAAGCATTAGTTTTTGGGTTAAACAGTCCTCTTTTGAGCGTTTTAAGATCATTATTATATGCCAACTGCTCTCCAGCCACTAGATATTGATCCTGAAAACCTTCATGCTCATTATGAACCTCAATTTGCACCTTGCCCTCCGATAAAGACACTATTACTTCATTTTTTGAATATGCATTAACGTTAAACATAGTGCCTAGAGCAGTGGTCGTAACTCCGTGCGCGACGACAATAAAGGGACGGTTAACATCTTGAGCGACTTCAAAATAAGCTTCTCCAGACAATTCTATTTGTCGTTTATCTTTATTGAATCCTTTAAGATAACTTACACTGCTTCCTGAATTAAGGTTTACTATTGAACCGTCACTAAGATATATGGTTGATTTTTGTCCGAAAGGATTTTTTTTAGTGATTATTTGTTTTCGATCACTGGTATTGACTCGGGCACTTATTTCGGTTTGAAATAAATATGCCGAAAATATACTGATTATCACTATTGATGAGGCTACCTTTAACCACATTTTGTAATAGTCGATTGCTTTAGATTTCTTTAACCTTTTAGATATTTTTTGACGCTTGTCTTCTGAAATTCTACGCTTCACATTGTTGAAAATTTTATCTTTACAAAGATCATAATTTTGTTCAGTCCAATAACTACGAATGGCTTCATACTTCCTTTGGTTATCTGGATCTTTGTCCATCCACTCTTTCAAAATGATTTTTTCTTTCTTTGAAGCCTCACTCGTCAAAATACGTAATATTATGTTTGTTATATTAGTGTCCAATGGAGAGTTTTTTATTTAAAATAGAACTAATGTTATAACGAAAAAATAGGTTCTTACCCCCAAGAGAAGAAAATAAACCTTTTCCTCCTGAAAATATAAATTTTAAATTTAGTATCATGAATATAGAAAAAGTTGCTCAAAAAAATTACAATAAATGTACCTTAATTATATAGTTTGGAATCCAAACCCTATTTTTTTAAAAATTGGTGCGATATCTGTACTTTGGTATAGTTTTTTATTTGCAAGTGGATTTATCATCAGCCGTTTTGTGATTTTTAGTATTTACAGAGCAGAGGGCAGAGTGAGAAATAATTTAGATTATCTGCTTTTATATATCATTTTAGGCACTGTCATTGGGGCAAGGATGGGTCATGTTGTTTTTTACGAGCCTTTCAAATATTTTAACAACCCTGTTAGCATATTAAAAATTTGGGAAGGTGGTCTTTCATCTCATGGCTGTGCTCTGGGAATTTTAGTCGCTATTTACTTTTATGTATACAAACTTGAATTCTCAACTAAAAAAGTCCGAATAACAAAACATAATAGACAAGGCCACAGTTGGTTACAAATAGTTGATAGAATTGCAATTGTCGTTGCTTTAGGCTCAATATTTATTAGGATAGGTAATTTCATGAATAGTGAAATGATTGGAAAACCTACGAAATCAAACTATGGAGTCATTTTTGTTGGTGCTAAGACGCAGCAAGTAAAGGATCGAATTCCCACCATTCATTCCATTTCAGTAATAAATGAAAATCAATATATAGAGAATAATGATCCTCTACTTACCCTAGAGATCAAGCTAAAAGAGCACATAGTAAATAAAGATATTGCAGAAAGCATTTTCAAAAAGAATATAAAACCATTATTGTTGAAAAAACAAAAACTCCCAAATTTAATAGCATCAGAAAATATCCCTATTGAGATAAAAAAATCTAAGCAAGGATACTTAGGTCATTTTAAAATGAAAGGAATTATCAGGCATCCAAGTCAACTTTATGAAGCGGGTATTTGTGTAATTACCTTCATACTTCTCATAACGATATGGGGTATGAGAAAAGAACATACTCCAGGCGGTCTGATATGGGGTATTTTCCTTTTGGTAATATTTGGTTCAAGAATACCACAAGAGCTGATCAAGGAGAATAATGTAGCATTTGGAAATGGATTTTTGTTAAATCAAGGTCAGTATTTGAGTCTTCCGTTTGTTATGTTAGGGATATACTTAATCGCCCGAATCATAATAAAAAAACGCTCAATTAACTAATCTAAACAAGAAATATTATGATTTAGTCCGCTTTATCACTGATCAAAACTTTAAGTCGATTCAAATAAAATACCGAATAATTAATTTTTTTAATTATACTGATCGAACACCGCTTGGTAAGCTGGAGCAATGGAATCAATTAAAGAAGGTTTTAATAAATTATTTTTGATATGAAGATTTATTTCTTCAACCATCCTTTCTATTATGGCAGAGTTTTTCTTAGACAAATTATATTGCTCCGAAGGATCTTGATCTAAATTAAAGAGAATTGGAAAATCATCATCGGAAAATTCTTTGCCTCTAGGATTTGGATTTTTTATAAAAATTTTCCAGGCGCCATTACGCATAGCGATCAATTCTTGTTGCTTGTAATAAAAAATAGGATGTGACAACTCCTTTTCTAAAAAGAAACTAGAGGATATATCTCTTCCATCAAATGTTTCATGATCGTAATTAATCCCAGCCATTGACATGAAAGTAGGCAATAAATCCAATGTGCTTCCAACTCCGTTAAAAATTTTATTTTTGGGAATACTGCCCGGCATCCAAGCTATGGTCGGAACTCTGAATCCTCCCTCCCAAGTAGATCCTTTTTTTCCTCTCAATAGTCCTGCAGAACCTCCATTAATTCCCGCCCAGCCCCAAGGACCGTTATCACTTGTGAAAATAACAAAAGTGTTCTCATGAATATTTAGTTTATGGAGTTTATCTAAAATAGCGCCTACACTCTTATCTAGCACTTGGACCACATCTCCATAAAGGCCCCTTTTACTTTTTCTTGCATTTAGACTGTCCACATGTAAAGGCACATGAGGAAAAGTCTGAGGCATATACAGAAAAAATGGCTTGCTTTTATTTTTCTCAATGAATTCAAGTGCTTTGTCAGTGTATCTTCTCGTTAATTGGCTTTGATCTGGTTCCAACTCAATGATTTCTGTGCCTTCCATCAATGGCAAAGGAGGAAAGGCCGCCTTTGCATAATCCCAATTATTGTTAGGTGGTGACATGTCATTGGAATAGGGTATACCAAAATAATAATCAAACCCATGTTGAGTAGGTAAAAATTCTTTTTTATGTCCTAGATGCCATTTCCCTATACAGGCCGTCATATATCCAGCGCTACTGAGTACACTTGAGATGGTTGATTCTGATGTTGGGAGACCCCCATATGAATCAGGAAATAAAACGCTTCTTGCCCCTGCCATTCCTATTTTAGCCGGCAATTTACCCGTCAATAGTCCGGCCCGACTAGGAGTGCAAATAGATGCGGCTACATAGAATTGCGTAAGTTTCATACCCTCATAGGCCATTTGATCGAGATTTGGTGTTTTGATAGTTGGATGACCAAAACTGCTCAAATCACCATACCCCAAATCGTCGGCAAAGATGATGATAAAATTAGGTGGGATAATCTCTTTTTCTGATAGTTTGCAAGCAGAAAAATAAATGCTAAAAAGGATAAGAATTTTAATCCAGTAATATTGTTTAATTCTCATTCTAATGTAATTATTTTAGTATCATCCATTATTTTCGGACTATTTGAATCCCCACCCCCATAGGTCCAAGTTGTTCTCGTCTTGTCTATGGTTCTTGGGTTAGTGGCGCTACCGCCCCAGGTGTTTATATATAGATTGGCATTTTTTAAGGTAGCGGGATTACCCAACATTTTAGCTGGAAGTATAACACTTATTTTATTTTGCTCATAGTCAACATTTGCAAATGGTGTTGTAATGGATTTCCCTAATTTTTCTGGACCCGAAATAAGGGGATGACCTTCAAATGCTTCTATTCCAAAACCGCCCAAAGCAAATCGATAATCCCACTCACCCTCACCAGGGAAAAAAGCATTTTGAAAAGGTAAAAACTTCACTCCTTCTGTCTTATCCGGCACATCAATATAAATATTTAATAATACATGATCAAATCCATTTGGGGGGATCCATATTTGAGTAATTTCTGACATGGTAATTTCTAAGGTTAAGTTATTTCCGGTAAGATAAACGTCTACAGCCTTTATGTCTTGCTGGTGACCAAAGCTGCTGTGACTTGGGTATGTGTATTTACCATAAGGCCCGTGATCATCCTGAATTTCGTCTTCATAATGGAGTAAATGTTTAGTGGGTAAAGCCAATGTAAAATATTTAGATGAGGTTATTAAAAATCCTTTATCGTCATAGCCAATCGCAGTTATCCTATGTTTACCATTCATCAAATTACTCAAGCTTAAATCATAAAACCAGTTATTTTGATTCTTATTTGTGATGGGTAAAAAATACTCATATTCTCCATCTATTACCAACCCAATTTTTTCGACTTCTTTTGCTTTTCCACTTAATTGAATTACTGGTACATTCAAAATTTCCGAAAAATCATTATTTAATTCTATAGTTCCATGCAAATCGAACTTTGTCTGCGAATTGTCACCAGTATTTAAATAAACTTGCGCACTTTTAGCATCTAAAATCATATCTATAATTCTATCATTGGAAACCGATAAAATTTCATTTCCCACTCCTATACTGTATTTGGAAACATAATTTCCTGGAGAAAATGCGGGTACGCTTAATCCATCTATCAATTGAAGGTTCGCTGAAGTATTAATCAAAATCAATGCAGTAACATCATCTAATTTCATTTCATATACGAATAATCCAGGACCATAAGAATTGTCTCTTAATATTTTAAGTTTGCCTCTTCGAAACACTTCGTTTGATTTTCTTAATTTTATTAGACCCTGAACAAATTTGAAATATGCATTTTCTGTATCAAAGTGATCTTTATCTTTTGATCCTACTCCTCCCTTAAACATAGTTTGACGCATTCCGGTTAACTCTTGTTCAGTTCCATAATATATAACAGGGACTCCTGGAATGGTCATTATGAACAATAATGCTTGCCTCATAGTCTGTCGATCAGATTTAGAGAGGAGTCGAGCGGCATCATGATTATCAATAAAATTAAGTAACTGATCTGAGCGTTGAAAGTTTTCTTGAATACTCTTCATCCTGAATGAGAGGGTACTCGTAGGTTTCTTCTCTATGAAAACACGATTTATGGCTGTATTTAATGGAAAATTTAATATCGAATTCATTTCAGGTTTCTTCTTGGTCCCTAAATATTTACGCGCCTCTTTCGTTCCGGAATGGTCAAAAGGTTTAGGGAAAAAAGCTACCTCTCCGGCAGTTAAAAAATGTTCTTTCCCCAACTGTTTTGCCAACAGATCAATACCTAGATGATCCCCCTCCTTATCATGAAGAAAACTATGCCAAAAATCATGCTCTACCATGTGGGGCGTATCAAATCGGAATCCATCAACTCCTACTTCTTCAATCCAATAACCAAAATTCTTTCTCAAGGCATCTCGAACCACTGGATTGGATGTATTCAGATCATCCAAATCGGCATACTGAAATTGCGTTTTTTGGATGGTGTCTGAATGGTCAGTAAAGCTTGGTGCAAAATGGTAAATTCCAAGTGCACGATCTTCCTCTTTTCGGGCATCATTATGATTAAAAGGATATTGCTCGGGCTGTTCAACGGCATGCAGCTTAAAATTTTTTGATACATCCTCAGGGTCATAGGGCCCGTCATAAGTGTAAAAATCTCCAAAATGATTTACCACCACATCTTGAACAAGATACATTCCTTTCGAATGCAGCGTCGCCGAAAGTATCTTATAATCCTCTAAATCTCCTAAGTGTTTGTCTACTTGATCTAATCTACTTGCCCAATATCCATGATTTCCAGTTCCTGTTTGTTGTGGGTTTCGCCATTGATTGGCTACTGGTGGAGTGATCCAAACTCCTGTTACACCGAGCTCTTGTAAATAATCAATCTTTTGAGTAATTCCTTTAATATCACCTCCATTCCAAAAACCTCCATCTCCTTTTTTATACTCACCCGTTCCTTGGTCGTTATTGGCTGAATCCCCATCCATAAATCGGTCGGTCACGATAAAATATAATATCTGATCTGCCCATTCTGGAGAGGGTATCTGAAGGAACTCGTACCCATTATCTGAATGTATTGAGCGATTTGGCCCGACGTCACAGCTTACTCCAAACAATAAAATAATCAAAAAAATAAACCGTGAAATTTTTCCTATCATATGCCAATAAAGACGTAATTAAAGGCCTTATCCCCTAAATGACCCTGTCAAATTTTGTATATCTATGAGATATAAATTAATTGGAGAAAGATATATTTCCTTCATCCTTAAATTAAGGACACAAGTAATTTTCTTATTTATTTATTTTAAGAAAAAACATACGTGGTTCGGTCTTTATCCTTTTATTAATATTATGTCTACAATTTACGTCAGCTCAAAATAATTTTGAACCCATTTACCCTCATGACAATTTAGTTATCCGATACCAAACTGAATGGACAGAAAACAATTATTAAGAGGGAATCAAAAAATTTAAGGAATATACATCGTCCAATTGGAGATATAGTTTTTTGGTAATAGTATCAATGAGAGTGGCAAAGATTGGGGAGCTAAATTAGCTATTGAAAATGAGAAAAATAGAGGTATTTCGGGAGATGTTGTTGATGGGTACCTCTAAAGACTTGGAGAATTAATCAAATATAAACCTGCGTCCATTTTTATTATCATTGGCATCAATGGTCTTTTCAACCTGCACTATCAAAAGGGAATCCCTCACCAAGATTAAGGCAAAAAAAATTTTCTTAAAAATACAACCTTGCACCATGAAAGATTACCCAAAACACAAATTTACTTTCAAACACTATTACCAACTAGGAAAAGATTTCATCAATAAGCATGCAAATATTGTGAATAGTACCATTAAATCCCATTAATCAAATGGGACTTATCATTTGATAGTAACCTACATTTTGCTGCCGAAGATGGATTTATGAGACCTTTGCTCACTTATGATGGCACAAATTTAATGAGTAAGGGTAGACACTTTAGGTCAGCATTGTAAAGCCCTGTATCGCCAAAAAATAGTTACATTTTTCTACCTCAGCTCCATTTGATGTAAGACCCAAACAGCTGATAAATTTGAGAGACCCCTTTAAAAATAGTTTAGCATAACCGTTAATTATTTGATAATAAAAAAATTAACGGCTGGTGAAACCGTTGGTGCCAAGCGGCTTCGTTATGATCTGCTTCAAAAACTTTTTTTGTAATCCAATTTATACCTTTTTTGTACCCCTTACGATGCATCGCTTGATCTATTTCACTTTGATAAGGTTCATAACGGGCATCAAGACCTCTTGTCCCAAAGTCAAAATATAGCTTATGTGTTATCGGATCTGGAAGGTTTTTTTCAAAATAATCAACAAATACCCCCTCCAAGGGTATCCAGTGCGTAGACAAACAGGCAGCACCACCATATATTTCTGGGTATTTACTAATGGCGTAAGCAGAAATCATGCCTCCCATACTCGAGCCCGCAATAAAGGTATGTTCCCGATCGGCTAATGTTTTAAAATGAGCATCAACATAAGGTTTTAGCTCCTTTACTAAAAACTCCAAATAATTATCAGAATGCAAAGGTATATCGCTGAAATACTTATCCTCTAATAAATCAAGTCTTCTAAATACTTCTTCCCGTGGCTCCTCAGGCATATATTCTGCCCTGCGTCGAACACCAGTATTGAAAATTCCCACAATAATAGCTTTTTGATCAAAACCTGTTTCATTTAAACTATCTAAAATAAAATCGACATCCCAACCTCTTTCTAATCTCTTCTTACCAAATCCTGCATTATTTGGATGAAATATATTCTGTCCATCATGCATATAAATGACGGGAAATCGCTCACTATAAGAAACATTGACTGGGAATAATACCTCAATAGGTCTTGGAATTACCCATTTGGAAGGAAAGCTATCAATTCTTAAAGTCGCATACCGATTACCTTGTCTGATAAAATTTGGTGGAAAAGGAGCGCCGCCATCATAATTATTTTTTTCAAAAATTTCTCCATTTGCAATTTGACGAGGATCTTTGGTTTTAATTAACTCAGAATTAAGTAAGTTTCGAAGATGTGTTTTAATGACTGAAAATTTAGGGTCACCAAAAATGTTTTCCAACTGATCAGGATCCTTTTTGACATCATACAATTCAAAGGCCGGTCTTTTTCCAAACGATTCTTCAAACAATCGCTGATATTCCGCATCGTCATGCCGATGATCAATTAGGTATGATTTTGTTGGCCCACCATCAACATCTGAATAATAGGAAGGGAAAAAAGAAGCCTCATAGTAATTAGGTGTACCCGCAGGCCACCTATCAGGTGAAAAATTTTTAATTAATAAATACTTCTGGGTTCGAACAGCGCGCATGGGGTAACCTCCCCAATCTCCATTTTCCTGTCCAGGTACGTGACGCTCGCGACCAAAAAATACTTCTTCTCTGAGTTTGTAAGAAGAGTCTTCCAGCAATTTAACCAAACTCCTTCCAGTCATCACTTTTGGAATTTCCAAACCAGCCCAAGCTAAAAACGTCGGTGCTAAATCAGTCAAGCTGACGAGTTGATTTATTCGAATCCCTTTTTGCTTAACCTCTCTACCAGACCATGTGATCAATGGCACGCGTGTACCTAAATCATATAAATTCCCCTTTGCCCTTGGGAAAGGCATACCATTATCGCTAGTTATTATGATGATGGTATTATCAAGCACACCTTCATTTTTCAAACTATTAATCAGCTGATTGACTTCTTCGTCCAAATCTTGCACCTCTTTCAGGTAGTCTGCCATGTCAGATCGAATGACTTCACTTTCTGGATATACCTTGGGCATCTGTATTTTGGATATATCCAATCCCTTCTCTCTAGCAGAACCTCCCTCATAACCTCTGTGCGGGTTGTAACTTCCAAACCAAAAGCAAAAAGGCTGCGCTGGATCTATTTTTTGAACAAAATTTTTAAAGGATTTAAAATATTTACCGGCAGGATTTGAAGACAAATGATCATGTTTTCCGGGACCCCAGCCTTTGTCTGTATAACCTACAGCATAACCTGCATCCCTCATTATTTCCGTATAAATTGGTACTTCAGAAGATAATTTACCAAATAAATTAGCTCCTTGTCCTAATCTCCAAAAATGCTGGCCGGAAAGTATTGCAGCCCTTGAAGGAGTACAGGAGGGAGCCGAAACGAAGGCCTGTTCAAATATGACCCCTTCTTTTGCTAACCTATCCATTGTTGGTGTGTTTACAGAGCTATCACCATAAAACCCGGCATGAGGATAACTCCAATCATCTGCCATGATAAGGATAATATTTGGCGCATTTTCGTTGACTTTGTTATCTGAATTACAAGAAAATAATGCCTGTAAAAATGATAGAAGAAAGAAATAATTTATCCACTCTTTTGGTTTCATTTTTAATTCCATTGAAGTGTATCACTTGGAGCAAATCCGATGCGATGGGCAATAACCAAAATAGGAGTTTCATGATCCATATCTAATGGTGATTTATAAATCTGCCATCCAAGCCCCTCTTCCAAATCTTGGGGCCGTTTATAGCCTATAGAAGCCCCTTTAGTTTGACAGGTGATGTGTAATTTCCCGTTTTCAATATGAAAAACAGGATTAGCCGTTAAGGGTTGAATTTTATCAGGCCAAAAGGTATTAATTAATTCTTGTTCAGGAATATGCCCCATATCTTTTATATTACCCATCCATATTTCGCACTCTCTTCTTAATTCACTCAATATGCTCTTGAATTGAAGATCCTCTGCTAGGTTATTTAATTCATAGGGATCAGAATAGGTATCAAAAAGTTCTTCAATCGGCTTAGTCTCTCGAAACCAAAGAGCTTGTTCTTTATTTAATGAATCGATCTGGTGTAAACGCAATAACTCTTGCATGCTAGCCATATTTTCACGGTATGCCAATGGTAAATAATAAGGCGTTTGTGGTTGGAAATTCTTTAAATATTTGAACCTTTTATTCCGAACCGCTCGAATCATATCATAAGTCTCATCAAATCGATCCGCTGCTGCGTGGATAAATTTTCTTTCCTCGGAATTTTTATACTCCCCTTCAAAAGCTAAACCCTGCATATATTCCGGGGGCTTTATATCCATCATCGATAATAAAGTTGGAGCAAAATCTACAAAACTTATTAGTCTGTCATCAATTTCACCGGCACGTAGTTTATTAGGATATCTTACAATCATGGGTACATGTAAACCGGCATCGTACAATAATCTTTTTTGTCTTGGTAATGGACCCCCATGATCGGTAAACCATACTATTATAGTATTTTCTAACAACCCATCTTCCTCCAGTTGAGTCAGTATGTTTCCAACATGATCATCCATCCGAGATATATTTGAATACATTCTTCTAACATCATTTACAACTTTTTCTGTTCTCGGAAGATAAGGAGGTATTACTACAGAAAGATTCTCATCAATTAAGGGCAAGAACTTATTTTGGAATTTCTTCCACCACCTTTTTACTGTCCTGGGAGGAGGAAATACATCTAAATCATGTTTTTTACCTGTAGGATTCCAGATACTTGATTCATGAGTAACCATAAAGCTAAACATAGAATAGAAAGGTTTCCCAATGGGCCTATTTCGCCAATGTGCATAAATACTGGATTCATCCCATGCCATTCGAGATGGGAGAAATTGATAATCTTCCTTGGAGTTATTGGACGTATAATATCCATTTTCTCGTAAAATTTCACTGACCATTTTAACCTTTGTAGGCAAGACTACCTCATAATTTATAATCCCCATTTTTTTCGCTGCTGGTTGTTGGTATAAGGTACGCATATGATGTGCTCCAATACTCGTGGGATACATTCCAGTAGCCAATGCGGCACGGCTTGGAGAACATACGCCAGACACGCTAAAAACATTATTATATCTCACTCCTTCAGCTGCCAATCGACTTAAGTGTGGGGTTTTAATCGTTGAGTCTCCAAAAGGTGGAATATAAGGACCCAGATCTTCAGCTACTAACCACAAAACATTAAATTTCTCTTTTGACTCAATGGATTCATCAGGTATTTTTTGACATCCCCCCGTCACTAGCAAAAAAATAACAACAGTTAAATTAATGATTGATTGTTTTTCATTCTTCATCTTTAGTGTAGTTTCTAAAAGGTGAGGCAGGCAGTCCTTCTAAATTATACAAATTTGCTTCAGCGTAGGGAAGCCAAGCATACCTAACAAAAATAGGCTCATTGACCTGATCGTTCTTAACAATCACTTTATTGTTAACTATTTGGGCCTCTGCTGGATAAAATATTTTATCTAATCCTGCTATTTCAAAATTAATGAGATTTTTTGATTTATCTAAGCCACTGCCCACATAATCAAAAAAGATAATGGCCTTATCATCGTCAAATACCACCTTTTTATATAAGGGACCAGAATATACCAAAGAAGTGTCCCCATAATCTTTCGCTCGAGCCCAAAAGGCCATTCTTTTACCAACATCTTGCTTATTATGGGCATGTATTTTATCATAATCCCCAATATCAATAGTTACAGCCATTCCAACATTTTTCTCTTTTAACGTAAAAAGTTGTACCTCCCTAAGTTTACTAACCTCATTACTAAAACCTCCATATGATGATAATTGTGCATAATAAAAAGGGAAATCTCCTTGCCCCCAATGAGATCGCCAACTATTCAAAACTGCTGGAAATATTTTTTGATATAAGAAAGGTCGAGAAATATTGGTCTCTCCTTGGTACCATATAACTCCTTTTATAGCGAAAGGAATTAATGGAGCAATCATCCCATTAAACATAGATGATGGCGTAAAAACATTCATTCGAAGAGATAGTTTTCTCACTTCTTCATCATCACCAATGACATAAAAAGTATTATTGAAAAGTATGGCGGAACGCTTATATTTCCAATTATCCTGTAACGTAATTAGCTCCTGATTTTGATCATCCAATATTTTCGGTGTTACTCCTTTTTTGAATCCAGCATTTCCCCACACATCGATAACACGAACAGTCAATATGTTTTTCCCTTTTTTGAGCTCTTTTGAGGATATTTTATAGACGACATCAACTTCATTAGAACCCCAATGCTCTTTTCTTCCAATCAAGTTCCCGTTTAAAAAAGTGCTGTTTAAATATTTTATTGGCCCTAAAAATATGGCTAAACTATCTGATTGAGTATCCCCAAAAAATTGAAATTCTTGACGGAACCAAACCACGCCATTAACATCATAGCCTTCCAAATCATAGCCTCCATAATCTTCGCCAAATACTTTTGAGAGATTAGTATGAGAGACTGTGTCCCATCCTGAATCATCAAAGTTTAAGCTTACATAAGGTTTTGTTTTGTCACCCTCATAACGGAAGACTTTTGCTCCAATTAATTCATTGATTGGAATTTGCTTCATCTGGCCTATCCAATCATTGAAGGGCTCAAATTCACGAGCAGTCAATATTAATTTCTCTTTTACTTTTTCAAAACCTTGTATTTTCTCCAAATAGTCCGATGCAACCCAAGCTTGGGCAGAAGAACCATCCCAACTTGCATCGATTAGTCCAATGGGTGTTTCTATATTTTCATACAGCTCTCGACCAAAAAAATACAAAACAGCTGAGAAATTCGATACCGTTTCTGGTGAACAAATAGCCCAGTTGCCATCTAGTTGTTGAACTGGCTCATATGTCTGTACTTTATTTACACTGAATAATCTAATTCTGGGATAATTTGCTTTTTTAATTTCATTTTGCGAATCATTTAAGGAATCTCCTCGATCTATCCATCCATTCATTGGCATTTCCATATTAGATTGTCCTGACCCTATCCACACCTCGCCAAATAATACATCGTTTAGGAAAATTGATGAATCTAAAGACTTAATTTTTAACCATTGTGGTTGGGCATCTGTTTTTGGAGTTCTAATCGTAGTTTTCCATGTGCCTGAATTATCACTGTAAGTATAAACTTGATCAGTCCACGATGTAGCAATAGTAATCTCAGTATTGGGCCTAGCCCAGCCCCAAATAATTACATCTGCCTCCTGCTGCATCACCATGTGATCGGTAAATATATCCGCGACTCTTAATTTATCTCCTTGATGCCTGCATCCAAGATTCATTAAACATATTAGACCTATGAGACTATTTAAACGGTATCCCATATTTACTACTGATCAATGCCGATGGGACGGGCCTCGGCTTTTATTTTTAACTCAAAAATTTCACCCGCTTTTTTCAACCTCGCTGCCCTCTCAGGAAATTGAGCTATAAGATTATCCTGTTCCGAAATATCACTAATTAAATTATAAAGTGCCTCCTCGTGATATACCCTATTTGTTTTCCCATTAATACCATCTATTCCGGGTTCAGTAACGATCCCTCCATTATGTCCAAATACATACTTCCACTCACCTTTACGAACAGCTTTGATCTTACTCCCCCCAAAATAATAAAAAATGCGTTTTTGTAATTCATTCATTTTCCCCCCTCGGAGACTTGATAAGACATTTACCCCATCAATTTTATTTTTAGGAAGCAAAGCACCTGTTATCGCAATCAATGTGGGCAAAATATCCATTGTATGGATTAAATTATTATTTACACTTTCAGATGGTATTACTCCTGGCCACGACATAATGGCCGGAACTCTAAAGCCACCTTCCCAAACATCAAACTTTCCCCCACGCAAGACTCCCGCACTACCCCCATGATTACCATAAGAAAGCCAAGGACCATTGTCAGAGGTAAAAATAACTAAAGTATTTTCCAGTAATCTTTGGTTTTTTAGTTCATGGATAATCACACCAACTGATCCGTCTATTTCTTCAATCACATCACCATAGAGGCCTCCTTTTGAAGTCCCTATATAGTTGATTGATGCCGCAAGTGGAATATGAGGCATAGTATGAGCTAGGTAAAGAAAAAAGGGTACTTTACCTGCCTTACTTTTAATAAAATCAATACCAAAATCCGTGTATCGCTTAGTCAATAAGGATTGGTCAATATCAACTTCTACCACTTTATTATCCTTAACTAAGGGCAATTCTCCTTTACTCATATCATTAGAATATGGAACACCAAGATAGCTATCAAAACCATGTTGAAGGGGTAAAAATTTTTGCTTATGCCCTAAATGCCATTTGCCTGCCATCGCTGTGGCATATCCCTTTTTTTTTAAAAGTTCGGCTATTGTTTCTTCATCAGGATTTAAACCCACATTAGGGTTACTCCTATATGGCCCATTTGGAAAGAGTACGTTGGGCAAACCTACACGATCGGGATAACAACCAGTTAACAATGCTGCCCTTGAAGGAGTACATACTGAAGAGGCAACATGGAAGTCCGTGAATCGCATACCGCTTTTAGCTAATGCATCTAAATGGGGAGTATTAATAGTCTCAGATCCATAAATACTTAAATCATCATATCCTTGATCATCTGTGAAAATAATCACAACATTTGGCAGTGATTGTTTTTTAGGCTTCAAAATAATATATAAGCCGATTACAACGGCAAGTAAAAGAATGAAGTATAAAATTATTTTTTTCATAAAAATTCTTTTAATATTTTTTGACCCATTAATAGAAAAGGCTGTTATTATTTCTGACTTTGATATCGAAATCCAATCAGTAGATGGCATAAATTGAAATCCTTAAGTCTTAGTATGTTATTTTCACTCATTTTTTTCTGTTTTGATAGAATACCTATTTTTAAAAAAATTTATGGTCTCTGATTTAACATCATATTGCCAACTTGGATAATCATGATTACCCCCTTGAACAGGTATGAATTTTACGTCAATCCCTTTTAACATAAGCTTTTCATAAAGTAATTCACTTTGACAAATAGGAACTACCCTATCTAGGGTACCATGCATAATAAGAAATGCAGGATCTGTTTCATCCACATATTTGATCGGATTTGCTAATGCTCCTAAGTCCTTGTTTTTTTCAAGACTTCCTCCTAAAAACCTCATTCGATTGGTTTGATCACCATTCCAATCCTCAGTACAACTTATCATAAAATTTGTAGGACCATACCAATCTACTACCGCATCCACATGACTACTTTCATTTAAAAAACTACCCAATTGACCTTCAATAGATATTTCTTTATCTCCTTCAACTACCTGATCAAGACCCCCACTGGTACCCATAAAGGCAGCCAAATGGCCTCCAGAGGAATATCCCATGATTCCAATAAATTTTTTATTAAGATTGAATCTTTCTGCATTCCCTCTTATAAACCTAACTGCTGCCTTAACATCATGAATTTGAGCAGGGAAATTGCTACAATAGGAAGACCTGTGATTCATTGAAACCACCGCAAATCCATTTTTTCTCAGTTCCTCCCCGAGTCCACCATATTTATAAGCCCAAAACTTGTTATTATTATCTGTCCATGCACTACCTGCTATCGTTATTACTAATGGGAAGGGGCCTGCTCCTTGAGAAGGAATATAAATATCTAATAGATGACCCAAATCCTCATCTCCAACATAATTGATGTTTTCCCATTTTGGTTTCTGATAAATAACAAAAGAATAAACGTTTGCAACAGTTGATATCAAAATGAAAAAACTAATACCTTTGATTAAATACATTCCATAGTTTTTTTGTCAAAATTCTATCTCGATAGTTTTAGAACTACCATTGCTAAAATCTGCTAGATGTCTAAAATCAGTCTTCCAAATTAATTTATCTTCCTCGAAAATGAAGGTGTAGTCCATACTTGCGGTAGATGAGTAAAAATAAATTCTTAGTTTGTATTCATTAGGTTGGGCCCAAGCTCCGCTAGCAGCAATTTTATATTCCTCACCTTGCAAATATGTCTTTCTCTCTGTATATGGCAACCTAAACATTATATTACTTTTCTTGTACATCTGATAACCAACTTTTATAATCTGATTTTCTTCACCATTGGAAAGTTCTATTTCATGGTTTTTACTGTTTAAGTCTAACTTCATTGAGTATCTGTTCAATTCATCAATTTCAAATTCAAATAGACGTCCACTGAAGTTTTCTCGTTCATTTAATAATTCTCCAACGACAGGTCGCAGAGCAAGGCCTTTTGTTTTCTTCTTTAATAAATTATAATTTTTTTTGTCTTCAGGTAAAGACGACTCACTTAATTCAACCAGTAAAGTCTCCCAAGCAATGTTCATAACTCCAACCATATCATTTGCTCCTGAGGTCATTGCAATAACTAAATCTTGGTCTGGAAGTATCAAACTAAACTGTGAGAAAAGGCCATCAGCTCGATAACTATTATGTCTGGAAAGCCAAAATTGATACCCATAACCTTGTGTGAAATCACTGTCAGGATTACTCCCATTTGAACTTTGTTTAGAAGTTGCTAAATCAATCCAATCTGCATTTAAAAGTTGTATACCTTTCCATTTCCCGTTTTGTAAATAAAACTGACCTAGTTTTGCAATATCTTCGGTTTTAGCACAAATTCCCCATCCAGTATTCCCTCCTAAAAATTTATCCCATACGGGTTTCTCAATTCCCAGCGGTTTAAAAAATCTACTATCTAAATAGTCAACAACATCTTGCCCAGTTGTTTTTTTAATGATCGCTGCCAAAACATTAGATGCCATTGTGTTGTACATCCAGTGCGTTCCTGGCATAAAATCCACTTTTGAATCAAAAAAGTATTTAACCCAATCAGTATTCCAATCAACATCACCCAATTCATTTTGAATGTCTGAATTCCAACCAACTTTACCTGAATACATTGCTATTGGTATCGGTTCTTTCACATGGCCAGTATTCATAGCTAATAAATCCTTAATTCGCATTTCATTCCAATGCCAAGAATAGTTGTCCGGAACTTTTTTAGGAAAAAAGGAAATAACTAAATCATCAATTGAAATAATATTTTCCTGAATAGCAAATCCTATTGCAGTTGAAATAAAGCTTTTACTAACTGAATTCATCATGTGGGGAACATCTGCTTGATAAGGATCCCACCAACCTTGTGAAACTAATTTACCATGCCTGATAATCATAAAACTATGAACTGCATCAATCTCTGCCTCCAGCCGGTCAATAAACTTCAATATATTTAATGAAGACATTCCTTGTACTTCAGGTGTAGATGTTTCAAAATAACTTGTCTGTGCATTGCCCAAATTCGCATAGAAAAAGAGCAAAATAAATAATGGATTAAATCTCTTTTTTAGGTTTTTCATATTTCTGATCCTTTAATTTGAATATCTATTTTACCCCAATTCCTATCCACTTATTTCTAACCCTTGTTTAAAATAAAAATTAGTACTGGAGTTACCAACCATGAGCTCATAGCTACCACTGCCTACAATAAATTTACCAAGCTCAGGATTATAGCGGCTAAGTTCTTTTACAGGAACACTTAAAGTAATTCTTTGCTTTTCTCCTTCATCTAAAAATACTCGTTCAAATGCTTTTAATATTTTTATAGGATTATCTTGAGCTTCATCATTTTTACGAATGTAGAGTTGCACTACTTCGCTGCCTTGCATAGAACCTATGTTTTTGATGTCAAAAGATATCTCAATCACTCCATCTTTAGATAGTTGTTGCTTTGATAATGATTCGTTTGAAACTTCAAAATCCGTATAACTAAGTCCAAACCCAAAGGGATAGAGAGGTTCGATGCGCTGGTACATATAAGTTTTACCTTTGGTGATATCATAATCCTCAAACGCAGGCAAATCACTAGCCGATTTAGGTACAGTTATCGGCATTTTCCCTCCAGGATTGTAATCTCCAAATAACACCTCTGCTATGGCTGCTCCTTCTGCCTGACCTGGATACCAAGCCTCTACGATGGCAGATATGTTCTTATCTGCCCAGTTGACCGATATTGGGCTTCCATTAATTAAAGTGAGCACGATGTTGGAGTTTACTTCATAAATTTTCTTTAGTAACGTTTCCTGTTCTGGAAGCAAATCAAGCGACTGTCTGTCAAGATGTTCTCCCTCAGTATCATTTCTTGAACCAAGTACTAAAATTACAGCATCAGATTTTTTGGCTGCTGCTATCGCCTCTTGCAATAGATTATCTTTTAGTGGCTTCCAACCTATTGTTACTCCTGCCCAATCAATGTCGTCTATGTATTCAACTTTGAAGTCGTACGCTTTTCCGGCCTCTAGTTTTTTGGTTATTCCCGTCTCCCATCCCACATGAGAGGTCCACTGATCTAAAATAATTTCATTGTCAAGATAAATTTTAATACCTTTATCATTATCACTGCTCATCACAGTATTTCGTGCACTGAACATATATTCGGTAGATTTTGAAGGAACGATAACCCCCTTCCACCTAACCGAAAACTTGTCTTTAGGAACAAATTCTGATGGGAATTGGCTCTCATTCCACCATTTATGCACAAGATTGCTGTCTGTTCGTGTCAGTACAGGTTCTCCTTCCAGTTTCATATTATCAAAAAACTCTGCTACTAATCCATTTTTTTCTAGTGCCTGAGATAAGAAAAAAGCACTGTTTTCAATTGCTGGAAGGTTAAAGTCATGTTTGGCTGATCCTTGAGCATAATTTACTTGCGTCTCTTCAGAAACAATGTCTTTAATCCCCTCCAAAGGAGAGATACCTTTGGAGGGCATCCCACTATAATTTCCATAAATACATTCATTGGCATTAGGACCAATTACTGCAATAGAGTTCAATTTTTTTGATAAGGGAAGAAAATTATTTTTGTTTTTTAATAGCACTAGCGATTGAAGCGCCGATTCTTTGGCTAACTCTTGATGTGAATTTTGTTCAATAACATTAGAGGTGATTTGGGCAAATGGAATCTGATCTTTGGGATCGAACACACCTAATCTCATAGCCGTGGTAATTATTCTTATAACTGCCTTATCTAAATCTTTTTCAGTGAGTAAACCTAACTCAACTGCCTTAGCTAAATGTGTAGTATACATCCCACCGCAATTGAGGTCTGTTCCTGCAAGAACTGCACTTGCAGCACCTTCCTCAGGCGAATCAACATAAAAATGATTTGCATGGATATTATAAATCGCACCACAATCAGATACAACATGACCTTCAAATCCCCAATCATCACGTAAAACCTCCTGAAGTAACCAATCATTACTACTACAAGGCACATTATTCAAAGCATTGTATGCCGACATGACAATCTGGACGTTAGATTCCAAAACATTGGCCTTAAAAGCAGGAAAATAATAGTCTCTAAGAAGTTTTTCACTAATATTTGAGCTCCCGTAATGTCGCTGATAATCTACATTGTTAGCAATAAAATGCTTGATAGAAGCAGCCGTCTTGATATACTTTGGATCATTACCCTGCAAGCCTTGAATAAAAGCTTTACTTATCTCACTTACTAAAAACGGATCTTCACCATAGCTTTCTTGTGTTCGACCCCATCTTGGATCTCTAGCCATATTAATCATTGGAGACCAAAAGTTTAAAAATTTGGCATTATTAAGCTGGTTAGCAAGTGCCCTTGCTTCATCTGAAATTACCTCGGCCTCTTGACTCACGAGCCCTGGATTCCAAGTACTCGCAATTCCTATGCTTTGTGGAAATACGGTGGTAGTAAAGCCCTCTCCACTCATCCATGACACTACCCCGTGAAGCCCCTCATTACCCCAAGAATATTTTGTAATCCCAAGTCTTTCTATCGCTGGTGCTTCTCTTTGCATTTGAGAAATCTTTTCATCAAGCGTCATTTTATTGACTAAATTAGCCGCTCTTTCCTCAAAGGATAAATCAGTATTCTCGTAGGGATCTTTAATTTTATTATTGTTTAAATCCTTCCATTTTGTGGTAGGCCCACAGGAAAATACTAAATGCCATACAAATAGAAACATTTGTAAACTTTTCATATGATTTTGTTTAAATTAATAAATACTAAAAATACGCAGAGAGGTACACAGTTCCTCAATTCAACCTCAAATGAATACCTTTGAGGGCTCCAATCAAAAAAGAATAATACCAAACATTTATAATAAACCATTCTCTTATTGTGAATCTTTATGTCTAAACCTTACCGCATGTCCTCCCCCACGAGCCAATTTAAATGTATAAGAAGTCCCTACTGATTCTTTACGGATACTCATCTCGTATGGATTTAATTCCCAATCTGCATTTGGCCCATCGGCATAAATTTCAGCTGTATATTTTCCTTTAGCAGCTAAAAATGAAAGATCCACATCAAATGTTCTTGACTCTTCATTGGTAATAGACCCCAAATACCAATCTTGACTATTTCTATCCCTTCGGGCAATGGTCACATATTCTCCTATTTCCCCATTAACAACTATCGTTGTATCCCAATCAACGGGTACATCTTTAATAAACTGAAACGCAGGTTTGTTCACATAATTTTCGATAAAATCAGCCGCCATTTGAATGGGACTGTAAATTATCACGTAATATGCCAACTGTTTTGCTAAGGTCGTATTCACCCTTTGTGTTTTTCCAAACTCATTTGAAAATCCCTCTTCCAAATCCTCTTTTGAAGCAAATATTTTTTCTTTTGGATTTATTCCTTGATCCGGAAGTTTCATAAGTATATCTCCCTTGACCAGACCTTCCTTTGAAATCTGAATTTTTTGATTTGGCTTACCTAAGATGTTCAATAACCAAGTATTATTATTATCTGTTGCGATATCGTGAACACTGATTCCCCATTCCCAATCACCAGGTTTCATCATTTCCTTAAGGGTCCAATGATAAGTAGTATCTTTTTCTTGCTTAATTAATTTTCGTATCATAGGCTTACTTTGCCAATAGGATTCTGACCCCTTATATCTAATATTCGTATAACCGTTACCTTGATCAATCAATGTAATATCCACTGGAAATTCAACTCCCTTGTCAAAATCGAAATTCTCATACATCAAATCAAAAATACCAGGGGTAAAGTCCATGGGCGATTCCAATAATCGAGTAAATGAAAGTATCGTAGCATGATTCACTGGGTTTCCACCATTGCCCCAAGCGTTGTACTCCATTCCTCTTGCACCTTCTCGGGTCAACATATTGGGATAAGTCCTTCTTTCTCCTGTGTCTTTAATAGGTTCATGGAAATTTATTGCTACTTGATATTCAGCCCCTTTTTTCAATACTTTTCGATAATAATTGACTCCGTACTGGCCATAATGATATTCTGTCTTATCTAGCATGGCTCCTACGTGTCCAATTTTTGCTTTTTGTATTCCCAAAGCTTTTAATTGTGCAAAAGCAGTGTCAACTTGAATTAAATAATTTCGAGTACTGGCACTAGACTCTTGATAGGATTGAAGTGAGACTCCTTGAGACTCGGCATATTGCTGCACTAATTTCAAGTCAAAATCTGAGGTTGTTTTGGTAAAACTTGTAGTAACAGTATCCCCGGCAAATAACCCAGTGAACCCAGCAGATATACCCTCAATTAACACTTCATCAAAACCATGCTTGGAAGCAAAATCAATATATTTCTTACCTCTTATTGTAGTTGCTCCATGCCTTAATCCCTCTCCCCATGTCCATTTCCCTACAATCATGCCCCACCATATACCTATATATTTTGATGGTTTGATCCACGATACATCCCCAATTTTATTGGCAGGGTTACAATTCAACGTAAGGTGTGAACTTAATAAATCAGCAGCTGTATTAGCTATTTTAATGGTTCGCCAAGGTGTTATAAAAGGTATCACTGTTCGTACCTTATCTCCATTAGACCAAGGCGCCAAATCACAATTTAAATGAGTTGGGTTTTCACCTCGAGCAATTTGCATTGAGGAATAATCAGTCAATGCAGCTTCATGGATGCTCACATGCGTACCATCTTGAAAACGCATAGTCAAAGGGGTATGAACTGTATCGATTAATGATATTTTAGTAGATGAATATAATTGTTCATATCTGCTGGGTTGATAGGCCTTGATCCACCATGATTGTGCATCTTCAGCAAGATTAAATTCCGTCAATTCATCCTGAATGACAACTGTTTTGGTATCTCCCAAATTCTTAACAACATATCTAAACGCAATCCCGTCATCATAAGCCCTTATCATCAAATCTATAATGTTCTCTGAATCACTTAACGATGAAAGGGAAATAATCGCTTCTTCATAATTATTTCTAATTGTCTTTACCGAACCCCAAGGTTGCTCCCAGGTTTCGTCGACTCGTGAGAATTGGGTGTCGATGATCTTGAAACCATCTGAAAAGGATAAACCATCCTTAAAAATAAATCCCAACCTAGAATTAAGAACAATTGCCTTTTTTTGATGATTTACTTGGTAAAATAACTCCCCTTCATCAATTAAAATTCTCAACGAATTTACATTATTAGGTGATGCAATGACGACTTCATCCAAATTGGAATTACAGGCACTAAATAAAGCAAACATTATTAAGAAAATTGACTGAACAGTAACCGTTCGATAGTTATAAGAAGGTGATGTACTCATTTTCATTTAATTTATTGATTTATGACTGTTTGACCCTTCGAAGGGAAAGCCTAAATTTACCGTTTGGACAAATACTGGCCTATGTGGCGAGCGGTAACACATTAAATAAAAAAGTATTCTTTCCCCATTTTCGAGAAAATCGACGTCTGAATCCGAACGTAACTCATCTTTTCATATTCTATTTTCATAATCATAAGGAGCAAATTCTTAGTATCAATTCAACCTCAACTTAATTAAAAGAGACAGAAGAATGAAATTAAATTGACCTGACAATTGCTCCTGAACTAAATAACCAAATCTATATCTATAAGTCAAAGTATTTACATCTTCCGGATAATCTTAAATAAACTTACTTAGGGATTTACCTCGCTTGGGTATCTGATTAAGTATAAATGCATTTTGATCCATAGCTACCCCCATTTGTTTACCATGTCCAAAATGGACCTCATATACTATTATCGGGACTTTGTAAGATTTCTCCCAGTTGACATAACTTCTAGCGCATGAAAATTATTAAATTTCCTGATGCTCCCTGATAGCTTATCAAGCTATATTATTTTTATAATTTTTCGCCCAATAGCTCCTATTTCATTATCTCTTAAATTACAGCTAGAAAGAAACAGGATATTGAGTTTCATTAATTTTTTTATCATAGGCATCCTGACACCCAAACAAAATGATGCGAAAAATGAAATAGGATATCCCGTTGTCCATCCTTATTACCTTAATTTAAATACCAAACATTCTACACCTATGATGACGAGAATAAAAGTGGATCCCCTCAAAAAATCAAACAACATTATAGTTAATTTATGATGTTAATTTTTTTTCTGCCTTAAAGATATCAGTAACAACCATCCCATTTGATTCTCCATTGCGCTCAATAAATTTCAACATCAGTCGATTCGTTGCCTTTACAGTAAATAAAAATTTAGGGAATTTCTTTTGTTTTGACTGGCTAAGAATCCCCTCACCCATCAGCAAATGTCCCATCTTAAAACTTCTGTGGGCTTCATCAATAAATAAAGACGTATACTCTAATGTTTCGTTACTAATTTGATGGATGATGAGCCAGCCCACAATTTGGCCTTTAAACCGTAATGCCAGACTCACTTCATTTTCAATAATATCTGTAAGAATAAATGGAGAAACTTCCTCTGGATACCACTTGCTCTGCTCATGTTGCCTTTTTATGTCTTCTTTTTCTTGATCTGAAACCAATTTCCATTTGGTAAAAGTATAGTCACTGGGTAGCTGATGAGCTCCATGAAAAACAGGGAATGCCTGTTCAACCAAAGATTGACATATTCTCATATTAAATTCGGGCTGCTTCCATTTCAATTTTTGTAACAATTTTTCGAGTATAAACAATGATTTCCAATGTGACCTAAACTGTAACTCTAACCGTTCAAAGCCTTCTTTTTTCAAATTTTCTTCTAGTGCAATTAAAAGTCTAAAACCTAATTTATTATTTGCATGATCAGGTTTGACCCTCAATGACATAATTCTAAAATCTTTTAAATTCATGTCAGATAGACCTAAAATCATACCTACCGGTACATTATTTTTAGAAACTACAACACCCTTAAAATTCTTCTGAATACGTTCCCCCTGCTTCGTGATATCAGGAAATATCAGTCCCATCATATGATTTTTTATCCATTTTAAGGATATAGCATCGCTGTACTGAAATTTATAGTCTATCATTTTTGAATAATTATGTAAAAATATCGGTTACAAAAAAAATATTTAGATTCAAAGCTATATCGATATCTAAAATCTGCAAAAAGTATATTTTTTCAAAAAAAAAGAGATACCCATGAGTATCTCTTAAAGTAATAAAACGTATAGAAAAAAACTACTTTTTAATAACTGGATGAATTATTTCACCCTGAACTGAATTTATTTTAATTAAATAAACTCCCTTTGGCATGTCAGTCATATCTACACTAAAGTCTTTAGAGGTAATCTCAAAAGATTTAATATTCACTCCTGATAGGGAATAAACACTCACATTTTTCAATGTTGCTATTTCAGATCTAACATTTACTTTATCTGCTGTAGGATTAGGATAGAAAGAAATATTCACATTCTTATCCAGTGCTGTTAAAGAAGTTATAGTCAATGTGAAAGAAGCTTTGGCAACATTATTATCGACATCAACAGCCTCAATAACAACTTCTATAGAACCTATATTAGCTGATGAAGGTGTTCCAACCAATTGCTGCGTTGTTCGTGTGAAAGTCAACCAAGCAGGTAATGATGATCCATCAGCTTGCTTTGCTCTGTACTGAACAATGTCATCATTAGCATCAGTAAATAGACTACTCGCATCAAAACTATACTCAGCTCCAACACTTGCAGTTTGAGCATCAACACTTGCTGCCGTAGGAGCTGTAACCGTACCTGATCCTTTAAAGAACCATGAGCTACCGGAACGATCACCCAAGAGCATATCTTGAACTCCATCTCCATTTAGATCTCCAAAAACAGGAGAAGGATTTGCAACTACTGTAATTCCTCCAAAAGGATTGAGATCTCCACGTTTAGTAAAAGTTTGGTCGCCATTATTCATATAATATTCAACTCGATCGTCTTTACCAATAAACATATCAAGGTCACCATCCTGATCAAGATCATATGCATCATGCCATATCTTATTTCCGCCAAGATCTTCATCATCAAAGGGTCCCGCAACCTCTGCTAAAACCCCTGCTCCATCATTTTCAAAATACTTCAGCTTTCCATCTTTATTCCCTACAAAACTGTCAAGATCCCCATCTCCATCTAAATCGATGAAAGTAATAGTTTCATTATCAACTGTTTTGTAATTTAAGAAAGGATTCTTAGAAGTAAATGTTTCATCGGTCCAAGTACCATCTTGGGCATTTTCATAATAATGAATGATGGTATCATTTTCAGTTCCAACAAATAAATCTCCATACATATCACCGTTCCAATCAACCCACGTAGGTGAAAAGGCTGAAGCTGTGGCGGTATCAGCACCATCAATAATATCGACTCCACCTATACTTGAGCTTACATCATCTAATGGATTACCAGCACCAACCTTCTCCGTAAACTTTCCAGTACCATCATTTTCAAAGTATGTCAGAGCATCTCCTTTTGACATTACCACGTCCAAATCACCATCTTCATCAACATCCGCGATTGCTGAACCTATATTTGAATTCGTAATATCTGCTATCCCTAGATTATTGGCTGGAATCCATTTAAAAGTACCATCTCCATTATTTTCAAAATATGTTAACGGTCCATTCAAGAATCCCATAGGCATATCTAAGTCTCCATCTCCATCCAAATCCACAAATATTGGTGTTGCACTATCAAATCCTTCTGAATGGTAGCTCGATAAATCTGAAAATGGGTTACTTACGGTGGTGTCTTGTGCAAATGATGGTTCTGTTGCGGATCCTGTATTTACATACATTACTATTGCCCCATCTTTATTACCAACATAAGCATCTAAATCTCCATCACCATCAAGATCAGCAAAAGCAGGAGCCGCTTCATCCCCTGCATCCAAATAACCATATTCTTCAATTAAATTTCCTAAGCTATCAGTTTTTTGGTAGCTAAAAGGACTACTTAATTGCCAGGAATATTGCTCAGTCAAGACACCACCATCATTCTTCAAATACCTTAATTCCCCGTTGTCTTTACCAATGACCACGTCTAAATCGCCATCCGCATCTAGATCCACAAAAGTAGGTTTTGATTTTTCTCCATTATCTCCATTATTCCAGCTCTTAAATGGGTTATTAGCAGTGTCTAATGCAAAAGTCCCTGAATCATTTTTAAAATAGTGAATGATCCCTTTCTGTTCACCAACAAAAAGGTCGTGGTCTCCATCCCCATCAAAATCTGCGAAAGCTGGGGCCGAATACATACCATCACTTCCTTCGTTCTTATCTAATCCATGTGCAGTTGAATCATAGAGGTTTTTGAACAATCCCACTATTGCGTGATCTTTATTCCTTTTAAATTTGCCGTCGGCATTTTCATAGACAAAAGCGCCCAGTCCAGGATATCTTTCACCAATCACCAAATCAAGATCTCCGTCACCGTCAATATCACCAAAAGCGGGTGTAGAGTAATTTTCGGCATGTGCTGTACCCAAAGGTCTTTTGGTATCAAATGCAAAGCTTGTCTGGGCGCTAGACTCCATGGGAGCTAAAACCAATGCTAGTGAGGCAAGACTGCCGGCGGCGGCAATTTTCATAGCTCTTCCCAAATCGTTTATTCTATCATAAAGCTTTCGCAATCTTTTTACAAAAACATCAATCCTTCTTTTATGAAAGGATAATCGGTTGGCATTATCAATTTTTCTTTGGTACTTGTTATAACGCTTAACTAGCTTGTTGTAATAAAGTATTTGTCTTTTCATATTTTCTTCGTTATAGTTTTAAGATTTTAAGGTGTAAAGTTGAAAACATAGTCGCCAGGTAGTGCATCAATTCGTCCACCCGAATCAGCATAAGTGAAAGTAATCGTTAGACTTGTTTCACTCACAGTAATTGTCATACTCACTCCGTCATCTCTTGTGAGAGTATTAATATCTGATCCAAAAGTAAAGGTTCCTGAAGAAGGCCAGACTGGATCATAACTTCCGTTTGTGGAATACGTTTTGTCCTCCTTCAACGTAAGCACTAAGCCACTGAAGTTTTCAGTCGCATCGGCACCATCTAAGGTAGTGCTGGACATTGTCCAAGCAGACGCAGACAAACTTTCAAGTTGCTTCTCTTCTTCTGTTTGCTCAACAGGATCGTCAGTGACCGCGGCAGCATCATCATCGTCTCCACAACTCATGAGAATTAGCGCAGAGAGCGAAAAAGTAAAAAAAACAAATTTTTTAAGGTATTTCATATAAAATTTTCGTTTATTCGTTTAATTAAAGTTTTGAAAGCTTTGTAACTATTATTCGTAGGTTAAAAAAAGCTGACTGACAATATAACGAAAAAAATATTTCAATCCCCCAAAAGTCTCAAATAGTTATCTTAATAAAGGATATACGCTTTGTATTCTATAAATTTATTTATTTGGTAAATCTTAACTTACTTTAGTTTTTAAATCTTGAAAATAGGGTTTAAGATCGAAAAATATTTTCTTTGTTGCTATTCTAAGTTGATTTTCTATTGTTTTCGGGGTCAAACTTAGGATTTTGGCGGCTTCTTTGTAAGAATGACCCTTATTTCTGACTAGTTCAAAAATCAATTTACATCTAAGTGGTAATTTTTTAACCGATAACTCAATCAACTCTTTGAGCTCATCAAGCTCATAAATTTGATCGGGGCCCATTTCATAATGATTGAACATTTGCTCATCTAGCGAAATAAAATGTTTATTCCCTCTCTTTCTAATGTGATCTAAACATAGGTTTTTAGTACAAACAAATAGATAGGATTGTAAATTTACTATTGACGTAGAGTTTTTCCTATTTTGCCAAAGCTTGAAAAATACGTCCTCCACAATTTCTTCTGCCAGACCTTGGTCTTTTACAATGCTAAACGCAGCGGTATAAATCCATTTAGAATAGGCCTTGAAAAAGTCTTCTAATACACTTTCATCGTCGTACTCGCGCATTCTTCGTAAAAGTAGTTTGTTCATCATGTTGAAATGGTATACCTTATTTTTAAAACGAAATAGAAGCTAGTAAAAAAAATATTCCAAAAAAAACGTTTTGTTTAAGATTTTCTTCGAAATCGATTGCATTACGCCAATAAATAATCAACCCATCCATATTTATTTATCAAGTCAACGGTCTTAACCTTTATCCCAACTTTTTGGTTTGACATTATTAGATTTAATTATCAATGTTTTCCAGATACCTTGTATGTAACATTAACAAGCGATCATTTAAATAATCTGATTTAGATCCCGCTCATCCGCGAAACAAACTAAACACCACTTTTGAAATTTACAAAATTAGATATTAACCATAAAAATTAATCTCCGAGGTGATTTCATTACCTACTTAGGTAAAGAATAGACTTCTTTGTACACCAAAAGAAATGTCTATTGAAGAAACATACATGATAAAAAACTAGACCACAAAAATGAATTTATCTTCATTTTCATCTGGAATGACTTTCAATACGTTATTTAATGTAAGTTTAATGAGAGTTTGAGAAGCCATCTGTTCATTAATATTACCAAATGTACAAAAAGTATTAACGGTGACTTCCTTATGATTCCCGAGATAATTTAAGAGCATCTTTTCATTTTCACCATATTCAAAGGAGGTTTGAGCCTCTTTCAAAGAAAATTTTAGGATTTGCCTCAATTCTCTACTGGCTTGAATAGACCTATCCTCAAGTCTTACAAAGGAGCGGCCTCGCTTATGAGAAGGTTTTAAAAAAGCAAAATAAGGTTTATTTTTTCCAGATTCAAATTGATAATGAATAATGGCTCTATTATCATCTATGGGTATGATATGGTGTTCATATTCAATTTGAGGCCTGCACAACTCTACCATTGCTTTCCCCATGACGTAATGGGCCTCTTCAGCATCCTTGAGTCCAACAATGCTGCCATTATCATCAACGCCTATAAATAAATGCCCCCCTTTTGAATTTGAAAAAGCAACAATTTCTCTAATGATTCTATCTGGATGCTTTGCTTTAAGCTTAAATTCAATTCTTTGTCCCTCCCCTTTTGCAATTAATTGTTGGGCCTCTGTAAATGTCATATTTACTGTATTTTAGACATCTTTTGAGGTGTGATCTTCAATATTAAGCATACTGCTGATCAAGTCTTTGAACTGAAGTCCCTCTTCAAGGATGTGCTTACTAAGCACACTATATTCTGCTAAACCGTGTAAGGCCAACTCCATCAAAAACAGCCGATAAGCCTCCGATTCATTAGCATATGTTTTATTTACTAAATCCGCAAGTCCAGGTACAGTATTCAAACAAGATCTGTATTCAGAATCGCTTGCATCTAATATTAAATCTACCATATTCCCTTTTCCAAACCATTCTGAAATAGCTCGATATGGGCTATTATTTTTTTTACTTTTTCTGATATCTTCAGGATCTGGAAAAAATTTAACAAATTGAGCCCTAATAGCCTTACTGATTAAGTTGGCAGCTACAATACCTGGGCCTTCTTGTTCTCCCTCGTAGACCAGTTCTACTTTACCCGTTATTCCTGGAATAACCCCAACAAAATCTGTCACTCGGACAGTCGTCTTATCCATTCCATTCTTAATCATTCTACGCTCAGCAGCGCTGATTAAATTTTCATAAGCAGAAATGGTAAGTCTTGCTGATACTCCACTTTTGGCATCAACATACTCACTTTCCCGAGCTTCAAAAGCAATTTGCTCAACCAAATCCTTTACCAACTCAAAAGACCGTACCCCTTGCTGTTGTTCGTATTCAAATTGTGCTTCTTGCTGGGTTATCTTCTTACCTATCTCTAAGCTTTTGGGATAATGAGTAATAATCTGACTATCAATTCGATCTTTTAAGGGCGTAACTATGCTACCTCTGTTAGTGTAGTCTTCTGGATTTGCCGTAAATACAAATTGAATATCCATGGGCAATCGCAACTTAAAACCCCTTATTTGAATATCTCCTTCTTGGAGAATATTAAACAGAGCTACCTGAATACGGGCTTGTAAATCTGGAAGTTCATTGATCACAAATATAGATCTATTAGATCTTGGAATTAGGCCATAATGAATGACTCTCTGGTCCGCATATGAAAGCTTCAAACTCGCGGCCTTGATAGGGTCAATATCTCCAATAAGATCAGCTATGGAAACATCAGGAGTCGCTAATTTTTCTGTATATCGCTCATTTCTATTTAACCAGGAGATACCCGTATGATCGCCCTGGTCCTTTAGCTTATTCAAGGCGTAATGAGAAATAGGTCTGAATGGATCATCATTCAGTTCTGACCCTTCTACAACAGGTATCCATTGGTCAAGCAGATTTACCATCAACCGAGCTATTCGGGTTTTGGCCTGTCCCCGAAGGCCTAGAAAATTAATGTTGTGCCTTGCTAAAATTGCCCTTTCAATGTCTGGAATTACCGTATATTCATAGCCCCAAATCCCGTGAAAAACTGATTTCCTCTCTTTTAGAGATCGTAACAAATTTTTTCTTAGTTCTTCTTTTATACCGATCGACGCATAACCTGACGCCTTCAACTCTTTTAGTGTTTTAATCGCTAATAATTCTTTTTCTGGTAGGTCGTAATAAGTCATATGAACTAGAAATTTTTCCGTCGATTCTTTTTGTAGTCTTCAAAAATAAGATGGCCCAAGCCTTGCAAGCTACTATAATAAGCATTGCCATTATTTATTTGGGTAAACTCTTGTACAAACTGCTTTAAGTAAGAGTCTGAGGCAATCATAAAAGTAGTTATAGGTATATGGTTCCTTCTGCACTGCGCTGCCAGATTAAAAGTTTTGTTCATAATCTTGGGATCTAAACCAAAACTATTTTTATAATATTTAATGCCCACCTTCATACATGTTGGTTTACCATCGGTGATCATGAAAATTTGTTTATTCTTATTTTTTTTTCGTTTTAGAATGTCTATTGCCAGTTCCAGGCCCGCAATCGTGTTGGTATGATAAGGACCCACTTGTAAAAAGGGTAAGTCTTTGACCTCAATTTGCCAAGCATCATTACCAAATACAATAATGTCAAGGGTATCCTTAGGATATTTTTGGGTAACTAACTCAGTTAAAGCCATGGCTACTTTTTTTGCTGGTGTAATCCGATCCTCTCCATATAATATCATAGAATGGCTTATATCAATCATTAAAACTGTTGACGTTTGGGCCTTAAAATCCTTGTCTTGAATTTCTAAATCTTTTTCAGTCAATCTGAATTCTTCAGCGCCATTATTTATCTGTGCGTTTTTTAAACTTTCAGTTAGTGCAATTTGATCTAGTGGATCTCCAAACTGAAATTCCCTAAAATCTGTAGTCGTCTCATCTCCTTGACCAAAATGAGGAGTTTTATGATCTCCTTTAGAACCTTTTTTAAGTTTTCCAAAAATTTCGTCTAAAGCATTTTTTCTAATTTTTTGTTCTGATTTAGCGGTAACCTCAAAATTACCCTCTTCATCACCTGCCTTAATATAGCCTTGATCTTTTAAATCATCTACAAAATTTCCCATACCATAATCATTAGCCATAAAATTATATTGTCGATTTAAATTATCTAGCCAATTGATCGTTTCTGAGATATCCCCTCCAGTAATAACCATTAATTGCAAAAAAATATCTAGCAGGCTTTTAAATGACCCTTTTTTAGGTATTTTTTCAGGTATATATTCAGTAAATCGGTATCCGATCATATTATTTTTTTCAATCAAAAAACATTAATTGTTACAAATAAATTTCATTTATAACAAAATAATAAAAATTATAAATTAGTGCAGGCGGCTTCGTAGGCTTTCTCATACATAGGCATGATTTCAGATAATTCAAATAATAATGCCTTTTTATAAGCCGCTGCCTTAAATTTCGATAAATTATCTTTATGCAGTACATGTAGTGTTTTTTGCACCATATCCTCGATATCTCCCACATTGCAAGTATACCCGGTAACTCCATTTTGGTTCAATTCGAGCAGTCCCCCAACATTTGTGCTAATAAGAGGCACTTGACAGGCCATTGCTTCTAAGGCCGCTAAACCAAAACTTTCTTTTTCAGAGGTCATTATAAATAAATCGCATACTGAGAGAATTTCTTCAACATTGGACATTTTGCCAAGAAACCGTACATCTTGAATACTACAGGCCTCACGAGTTATTTTTTCCATTTCAGACCTCTCGGGCCCATCACCCACCAATAGTAGCTTGACCGGCATATGTTTATTGACCTTACAAAATACACTGATTACGTCTTGTACCCGCTTTACCTTTCTAAAATTAGAAATATGTACCATAAGCCTTTCCCCATTGGGACATATTGCCCTTTTAAAATGATCTTTATGCTGCTTTTTAAACTTTTCAATATCCACAAAATTTGGAATCACTTTTATTTTTTTTTGAATATTAAAGAGTAAATAAGTGTCACTTCTCAGCGAATTTGAAACTGCCGTGACCACATCTGATTGATTGATGGCATAAGTTACCACCGAGGCATAAGTAGCCTCTTTACCCACCAAAGTAATATCTGTACCATGTAAAGTGGTTACTATTGGAATGGAAATCCCCTTAGTTGCTAATATTTGTTTTGCCAAAAGACCTGCAGATGCATGTGGAATGGCATAATGGACATGTAGCAAATCTAATTTTTCATATTCAACTACATCTACCATTCTTGCAGCCAAAGCAATCTCATAAGGAGGATGTTCAAACAAAGGATAATCTTTAACAGAAACCTCATGGTAAAAAAGATTCTCACTCAAAAAGTCTAATCTAGTGGGCTGAGCATAAGTGATAAAATGAATCTTATGCCCTTTTTTGGCAAGACCCATCCCCAACTCCGTAGCCATCACTCCACTGCCTCCGTAAGTGGGATAGCAAACAATTCCTATTTTCATTTTTTTAAATTAAGTTAAAAATGCTTTTCTCAAAGATTTTTCACTATATCTTCAGTCCATGTACCTAAAGTAAATATTAAATTAACTCAACAAAGTGTTGATCGAATTTGTGAGATTTTAAAAATAAGTCCAAAGTCTTATATACTTGCTAAACATAAACAAACTCAAAAATTCATATTTTGTCTCATTATTTCATTCTTATATTTCATTTTTAAAGTAAATTAATGTTTTGGAAACAGCCTTCACAATATTTAAATAAATTTGTAGAAATGAAGGTCAATTATAATCGTTATTTTCTCTACCAATTCATAGAAAATATATTGCTCCAAAATATCATTTCCTATCTTGCCAAAGGTAGGGTATTATAAAAATATCAAAAATGAATTAGTTTAAAATGAAGTTACCCTCTTTTGTTAAATTGCCCGGACATAAAAAATTTAACATCACTCCGCGCTACTATGATCCCATAAAAGAAGAAATAGTGGAGCGGACAGAGATGATTAGAAGAGAGATGTCAGGAGAAGAAGATTTTGGGTTAGGTGCGCACAAAATTACGTTTGATCGAAGATCCAGTCAGGGACCTAATACTTCAGGATTACAAATAGTGATCGCTCTTGGTTTAAGCTTGGGTTTAATAGGTTGGCTTTATTTTGGAAATTCTATTTTACATCTCCTCTGGCTTATTATTCCCCTCTTTTTAATTTTTAAGTTTAAAAAAAAGTAAATAAGCGCTAATGCAAGACATCATTAATATACTTCCCGATCACATTGCGAATCAAATTGCCGCTGGTGAAGTCGTTCAAAGGCCAGCCTCAGCCTTAAAAGAACTCCTAGAAAATAGTATTGATGCTGGTGCTCAAGAAATTCAGGTATATGTAAAAGAGGCTGGTAAGACTCTCATTCAAGTGGTAGATGACGGTAGAGCTATGTCTGAAAAAGACGCCATCCTGTGTTTCGAAAGGCATGCAACTTCCAAAATAAAAGATGCCAAAGATTTATTTATGCTAAAATCAATGGGGTTTCGAGGGGAAGCCCTTGCCTCGATTGCCGCGGTTGCGCAGGTAGAGTTAAAAACAAAGCCTAGTGAACTTGAGCTAGGGGTTTTAATCAATGTTGAAGCAAGTGATATTCGTAAAAAAGAGGCCATTACCATGCAAAATGGGACTAGCTTGTCCGTTAAAAATCTTTTTTTTAATATTCCTGCTCGAAGAAATTTTTTAAAAAGTAATCCTGTTGAGTTTCGACATATTCACGATGAATTTCAAAGAATTTCCATTGGTCATGCCGGTATTAAATTTTCATTATATCACAATGACGAAGAAGTTTACAACTTAGATGACGATAAATTAAGTAAACGCATCGTACAAATTTTTGGAAAAAACTATCAACAGCAACTTATCCCATGTAAAGAAGAAACAACATCAGTCAAAGTGAAAGGCTATATTGGTAAACCTACTTTTGCAAAAAAAACCAGAGGAGAGCAATTTTTTTTTGTAAATAATCGATTCATTAAAAATCATTACCATCATCATGCAGTATTAAAAGCATTCGACGGACTATTAAAACCGGAATCACATCCTTTTTATGTACTATTCATCGAAATTGATCCTAAAGAAGTAGATGTAAATGTGCATCCGACCAAAACAGAGGTTAAATTCACCGATGATCGCTTGCTTTATGGTGTAATTGTCGCTGCCGTGCGCCATGCCTTGGCTGCTTCAAATATCATACCCTCAATAGACTTCGAAACTGATGTTAATTTTACTTTGATTCCCCCACGAATAAATGATTATCGGCTATCTGACTCAGATAAAAAATATACGGAGTTCAGAAATATTCCAAGCTCTAGTAGTTCGTCAAAAAACTGGGAATTATTATACAAAAATGCTCATAATGAAGAGCTGAAAAGCAGAGAACAAGCTATAAATGAACTTCAAAAGCAGGATCGAATTCTTCTGAACAGTGATGCTCATTCTGGTCTTCAAAAAAGTTTACCCAATCCTCAAACCCTCTGTATCCATAACCGCTTCCTCTTGCGTCAAGTGAAAAGTGGCATGGTACTAATTGATCAGAGTGCGGCACATGAGAGAATTCTGTATGAACGATATCTTGAAAATTTTTCCCATAACAAAGGTGTTTCACAGTCTTGCTTATTCCCCAATCAACTTTCTCTCAATCCTGCAGATTTCGATCTGATTTTTTCAATGAAGAATGAAATTCAAATGCTCGGTTTTGAATTTGAACCTTTTGGTAAAAACTGTATTGTCATCAATGGTGTCCCTCCTGAAATTGGTAAACTATCTGAAAAAGATCTTTTTGAAGATTTAATAGAACAATTTAAGATGAATCAATCAGAAATCACTCTCAATAAAACCGAAAATCTAGCACGCTCTATGGCGAAGCGTACCGCTGTAAAAATCAGTGAAAAATTAAGCTCAGAAGAAATTTCCAAAATTTTTGACTTATTGTTTGCCTGCAAACAACCCAATTATACTCCAGATGGTCAGGCAACTTTTGTAGTTTTAAGTATAGATAAAATTAGAGCACTTTTCAATTAATACACATGTTTGGAAGATTAACCCCTACGGTCAAGTATATTTTAGTTATTAATGCGGGCATCTTTGTTTTGCAATCTTTATTGAACCTTCCATTATCCTATTGGTTGGGATTACGTGTGATTTTTTCTGACCACTTCGCTTTGCATCAATTTATCACCTATATGTGGATTCATGCCAACTTCAGCCATCTATTAGGCAATATGTTTGCTGTTTTTGTTTTTGGACCACTGCTTGAACAAACGTTTGGACAAAAAAATTTCCTCATTTTTTATTTGGCCTGTGGTATTGGAGCGGGTATTCTCTTTGGTGCTGCCAATTTTGTTGAACAACATCAATTAAAAACAGACACGGAAAGGTATTTGGCCAATCCAAATCCCGATGCCTTTAGCTTGTATATAGCTGAATACAAGTCTCGTCAATTCAACCTGCAAAATTTGGCTAAGCTCGCAGATGGATATTATGAAAATCCACAAGATCTTTATTATAGAAATCAAACCAAGAGCGCAGTATCGCAAATATTTAATCTTAAAACAAATATTCCAATGGTTGGTGCCTCAGGAGCGATTTATGGAATACTGATGGCCTTTGCAATGCTATTTCCAAACTTGGAACTCATACTTTTATTTCCACCTATACCTATTCGAGCGAAATATTTGGTTTTCATTTATGGGGCCATAGAACTTTACTCAGAATTAAATCGTTCAGAAGATGATAATGTCGCACATTTAGCTCATTTAAGTGGTATGCTGATTGCCTTCATCCTTGTTCGAATTTGGACCAATAACAAAACCATTAAACCCTATTGATTATGTATGCAAGTGAAAATCTACTTGATGAATTCAAAAATGCTTGGAATAAGCCAAACAATGCTATTGCACAAATAATAATCATCAACACTATAGTTTTCTTGGTAATGCTGACTTTAAGCATATTCTTGAAACTAAGTGGTGAAGCTGAAATCTACAGGTCTATTCAGGAATTATTGATGCTACCCTCGGATCTCAGGTTATTTTTATTTCAACCATGGTCGATCATAACTTATTTCTTTTTACACGCTGATTTATTTCATATTTTATTCAATATGCTAGTACTATATTGGTTTGGAAAACTAATTGTTGAGTATTTAGGCAGCGACAAAGTGATTTCCCTTTATGTGCTCGGAGGACTTGCTGGTGGATTGCTTTATTTGATTATATATAATACTCTCCCCTTTTATGAAAGTCAGCAAATTTCTAGAATGCTGGGTGCTTCCGCCGGAGTGTATGCCGTTATTACGGCCGCGGCAACCTTACTACCTAATTATACCTTCCATTTGCTTTTGATTGGACCGGTAAAAATTAAATATATTGCCCTTTTTTATATTGTTTTATCTTTTTCTCAAACTGTAGGTGCAAATGCAGGTGGCGAATGGGCACATTTGGCTGGAGCTGCTATAGGCTATATCTACATTAGGCGAATACAAAAAGGTCAAGATCTTGGTCATTGGATCCCTCAAATTATTAGCTTTTTCAAAAGTTTTGTCAATCAGCCTTCAAAAATTAAAGTTACCCACAGAAGTAGACCTAAAAAAAAGACCAAAGCAGCTACTAAAGAAAATCACCCAACATGGTCCCCAAGCAACCTAAGTTCAGAACAAGACGAAATAGACACAATTTTAGATAAAATATCACAAAAAGGCTACGAGAGCCTGACCAAGGAAGAAAAACAAAAGCTTTTTAACGCCAGTAAAAAATAAAATTAATTTTTGTTGGCTAACTGTCCACAGGCAGCATCAATATCCTTACCCCTGCTCCTTCTCACATTTACTATAAGTTTCTTTGACTTCAAAAAATTTGCAAATTCATCCAATTTATCTTTAGTCGTATTTTGATATTGAGCTTCAGTGATTTGATTGTATTCAATAATGTTAATTTTGGAGGGAATAGATTTAGCAAAATGCCATAACTCCTCAGCATCATTGAGACTATCATTAAAATTATCGAAAACAATGTATTCAAAAGTAATTCGATTTCCTGTTTGCTGATAAAAATAAAGCAAAGCCTCCTTCAATACTTCCAACGTATTGGTTTCATTAATAGGCATTATTTGATTTCGCTTCAAATCATTGGCCGCATGCAAAGACAAAGCTAGGTTGAATTTGACTTGATCGTCAGCAAGCTTGATAATCATCTTTGCAATACCTGCTGTAGAAACCGTGATCCGCTTTGGAGACATATTAAGCCCATCTGATGCAGTAATCCTCTCAATCCCTGTCAAAACATTGTTATAGTTGAGCAAAGGCTCACCCATCCCCATAAAAACAATATTGCTTAGCGGTAAATCAAAATACTTTCGGGCTTGCTTGTCTATTTCAACTACTTGATCATAAATTTCTGCTGAATCTAAATTTCGTTTTCGATCCATGTAACCAGTAGCACAAAATTTACAACTGAGTGAACATCCTACTTGAGAAGAAATACAGGCGGTCATGCGATCCTCTGCCGGTATCAAAACCCCTTCTACCAAAGTTTTATCATGAAGAGCGAAGGCAAGTTTTATGGTTCCGTCATTCGACTTTTGATCTGCCCGCACGGTGATAGGAAAAATATCAAAATCTTCAGCTAATTGTGTACGCATCAATAGGGAAAGATTGGACATTTCAGCAAAAGTATGTGCCGACTTAACCCATAACCATTCCCAAATTTGTTTCGCACGAAATATCGGTAATCTTTTTTTCAATACGTATTCTTTCAATTCGTTCAGTCCTAATTTTCGGATGTCATTTTTCATCTTGGCGAAGTTAGAGGAATATATTATACTTCTACTTATGAAGTGCGGATCTCGTGAATCAGTCCCCCGGAAGCTGAGAGAATCATTAACATTAATTTAAATTGACCAATGATATCGGTAGCAAATATTTCATATTAATTATTCATGTCTAGGTGATTTTTTGTATTATTCAATAGCATAGCCCTACAATCGGATATTCTTATTTCTTCAGGATAATTATTAATAGGAGCATAATATTTTTTTGCTTTTCAACCCCTTTTTAAAAAATATTTAATCCGTGAGGCTTATTAAACCTAAAGTAAATCATTAAAATACTATTACATCATCGAATTACTAAAGGTCAAAACCATGACAATTAAATATACTTATATTATACTGTTTTATTGAGTTTTCCAACGAAGTAAGGAAAGTAAATTGGAAATAAAAACTGCAAATAACCTTTCATAAAAAAATGAGTACGGTTCAACAATTAACTTCAGTTCAAAAAAAATTAACATATCAACCAATCCAATAGAAAAAATTTTAAAGTAAAATTGACCAACTAATAATTTTACTAAAATAAAAGTAATATATCTGTTAAAATTCGTTTTAAGATCGCCTTATTATTATATGAACCCCCAGAGTTTATCTTTTCGCTCGGCCTCAATATTTTTTCTCAAATATGTACAACCCTTTTTATATCGGTATCCAATCATAAATTAATTTTTTATTGCTCTAGTTTTCGATAGATTAGCTAGCATGAATTCAATCATAAATGGAATCCAATCTTTAAGTCGCTTCCTTGGAAAAACTATCTCTTGGAGCTCAATCATTTTGATATTTATTATTATCTCGGATGTATTTTTTCGCTATGTTTTTAGTTTAACTTCTGCAGCAACTTATGAAATAGAATGGCATCTATTTGGCCTTATGTTTCTATTGGGTGCTGCTTGGACACTAGATCAAGATAAACATATCCGTGTAGATCTCTTCTATCAACGCTTTAGCCCAAAAACTAAGGCCTTAATCAATCTTATTGGCACATTGATTTTCCTAATCCCTTTTTGTTGGATCACGCTGATTACGAGCATCGATTTTGTCCAAAGTTCATTTTTGCTCGATGAAACAAGCCCTGATCCTGGTGGATTACCCGCTCGATATCTAATTAAATTAGCCATACCCATAGGTTTTGGTCTATTGATGCTTCAAGGTATCGTAGTCATTATCAATTCAATAAAAACACTGCTTAAATAATGTACGAATACCTCCCCATTATTTTTTTTATAACTGCTTTTTTATTAATCCTTACGGGCTATCCTGTCGCTTTTACTTTAGGAGGTATCGCCGTAATTGTTGGGATTTGGGTATTTGATATTGATTTTTTCTATCTTCTCTCATTAAGAATTTTTGGTATCATGCAAAATTTTGTCCTTTTAGGGGTTCCCCTATTTGTTTTCATGGGTATGATGTTAGAAAAATCAGGCATTGCTGAAAAACTATTGGAGACTATGGCCTTATTATTTGGTAAATTTAAAGGGGGGCTTGCACTATCTGTGATTGTAGTAGGAGCCTTGCTTGCAGCATCTACAGGTATCGTTGGGGCAACGGTAGTCACTATGGGATTGATCAGCCTTCCCACCATGCTTAAACGTGGCTATACACCCACCCTTGCAATGGGAACGATCGCAGCTTCAGGTACTTTGGGACAAATCATTCCTCCCTCCGTGGTGTTAGTATTATTGGCTAGTGTATTGAATGTTTCTGTTGGGGATTTATTTCTTGCTGCAATCGTACCTGGTTTCTCCCTTATTATTATGTATATGATTTATGTAATTACCTTTGCTTACATTTACCCAAAGCAGGCACCGGCGATGCCCTCTGAAGAAATTATTCATTTCCGAAATAAGGGATTCTCTAAAGAAATAATTCAATCTTTTTTATTGCCCTTACTCTTGGTTGTACTGGTATTGGGAACTATTATTGGAGGTATCGCTTCCCCAACAGAGGCGGCCGGAGTTGGAGCGATGGGTGTATTACTACTCACAGCCTATAAAGGAAAACTTAATAAGAAAATTCTTACTTCAGTTACAAAAGAAACACTCATACTAACTTCAATGGTTTTCATGATTCTCATTGGAGCGACCGCCTTTTCACTAGTCTTTAGAGGGCTTCAGGGGGACAAGCTTTTTTTAGAGATAATCACAAAATCTAATTTGGGCCCAAATGGGTTTTTAATTTTGGTCATGATAATAGTTTTTATTGCAGGATTTTTTATCGACTTCATCGAAATCATATTCATTGTCGTTCCGATCGTTGCCCCCGTATTTATCAGTATGGGTGTAGATTTGGTGTGGGTAGGTATATTATTGGCCATCAACCTCCAAACCTCCTTTTTAACTCCTCCTTTTGGGTTTGCCCTCTTCTACCTCAAAGGCGTCGCCCCTCCCGAAATAAAAACTAAACAACTATACATAGGAGTCCTACCATTTGTAGTGATTCAAATTATCTTTCTAGGCCTCTTGATTCTTTTCCCACAATTATTAAAAATCTTTTAAGGAAGATGCAAGGTATCCTTATTTAGATATATAACATTGGCTTTCACAAATAGCACTTTAATTTTTCGAAAAAGGACTTACGTTCTAGATACCATCTTCATTGGTGACCCAGCTATTGATTCAATTCTGGGGCCTAATGATTCCGGGTATTTTAAATAATTATCTCGGAATGAAGGAGCTCTATGGGTAAATAAAAAAAGCGGATATCACCCTTAGGTAATATCTGCTTCTCCTGTTCTTGGTCGGGATGACTGGATTCGAACCAGCGGCCCCCACTACCCTAAAGTGGTGCGCTAACCGGACTGCGCCACATCCCGAAAAACAACTAATAATAACAGCCACAAACTTATTTCAATAATGGGACTATAAAAAGGACTCCCCTTTAAAATCGAATGATTTATCCTTACTCTTTACGGACAAATACTTTATCCTTTATTGAGAGGGCTGCCCTACCTTCGATCTGGAATATAAATTGGATCTCATCTTCATTCATTCCCTTAGAATAAGGGGTGAATGTATTCAAATTTAAATCCAGAGCTATTTTTTTCGATAAGGGAGATTTATTCAATCCCTGAACAATGCGGTCATCTAGCGAATAGAGAAAAGGACTCATATTATAGCTTGATTGACTAACTACATATTTTTCAATAGCCCGATGCATTGCCCATTCTGTAATCTTTCCCCATCCTTCCATTTTGGGTAATTCATAGTCAAAAGCTGAAAATCGCATCACCAAATCTTCATCAATACTCGGCACTACAAACAAAGAAACAATTCCATTGATATCCCCCGTCATCGTTAAATTCCATTTCAAAAATCCCCTATGAGAGCTGATCTCCACCCTATTTACTTTTGCAGCAATGCCTTCCAAATTGAACTCCTTCCCTACCAAGAGCGAATCCATCGCCTGCTCCATTTTCAGAAAGGATAACCGGAGTTCAACAAAAGAACTGATCAGTCTATGCCTAGACAAGGGATTGGTCCTGAGTGGTAAAACTTCCACCAATTGATGGCTGTTTTGCACATCGTTAATTCGTAGTATCGATTGATGCTCAAGTTGGAAAAATAAGGTATCGTTAATTTCGACCTTAACAAAATCACCTCTTAAACTGATGGCCTCATTGGTAAAATAAAAAGGCAGGGCCGTTGCTGATACCTTCAATGGTTTTTGGATCAATCGATACAGCCTTTCTACTGCTACTCTTAAATTTATTTGGTCTTGAAGGATGATATTGATGGTTTTTTCTAAGGGCCTTTCATGTGTTTGAATCTCTTTTTTTATCTGTTCTGCCAAATTAATTTTCAAGCCCAAAACTTTAAAATTAGGCGGTTCATTCCATGTAATCGTCTCCCATCTTGAGTCAATTTCTAGATCCCATCGTTCATCGATATTTAACCCCAAAGACAGTTCAGCTTTAGCTTGAAATTTGATAGGCTTTGCTGCATTACTGATCGTTACGCCCAATAGTCGAGATTTGATAATAGCCGAAATATTTAAGGGTAAAGCCAAATGAAGACGCCCTTGGTAATATTCAATATCAATGCGCTCCTCGCGCTTAATTTTTAAAAATAAGCTGTCCTTTTTTTTATTCAAAGCAAACCCTCCATCGAATAATTGTTGGCCCAAAATTTTATTAATCCCTTCTTCTAGCTCAGCGATCGGTAACTTAATGAGTACATTGGTAAAAGAGGCTGGCACCGGTATGATCGCCCCTATTCTATCATCATTGCCTTGACAACTTATCAAAAATATCAGGGCAATCATTATCGATAAGCGAAAGTATAAGCCTAACTTTATCATATATGTAAAATATAATATAATCTCTATTTTTTGAGGTGACGCTTATTTATCTGCCTTCCATTTCTATGAAATATCAACCCTCTTCTTTTAATCGCATTTCAAACTTAAGTCCAAGCCTTACTCAAATCATAAAAAATTGGGGCCTTTTGGGTATTTTATTGTTCTTCGTTTGGTCTTGTGAAAATAAGGCCTCCTCATCTCAAAAAAAAACACCTATACACAAAGGCCAAGAAATAATTGATCAAGCAATCATAGCACATGGGCAACATCTTTTTGAGAATGCCACCTTGTCTTTTTTATTCAGAGATAAAAAATACAGTGCAAAGCGATCAGCCACCGCATACATTTATACAAGATCTTTTAAAGACAGTTCTGCACTCATAGAGGATATGTTGATCAATAGTACACATTTTTCTCGAAAAAAAAATGGCGCCTCGATAGAAGTTTCAAAAGACTGGGCCGGAAAATACAGTAGATCTATAAATTCTGTGCTTTATTTTTTTCAACTCCCCTACCTGTTAAACGATCCTGCTGTTAAAAAAATAGATCAGGGAATAAAACAGATCAAAGGTGAGAACTATTATGAAATTAAGATCTCTTTTCAAATAGAAAATGGGGGTGAGGATTTTGAAGATGAATATCTCTATTGGATCGATGTGAACACTTTTGAAATTGATTATTTGGCCTATAATTATGTTACCGATGGTGGCGGAGTTCGATTTAGATCTGCCATTAATAAGCGAAGAGTGAATGGCCTACTGGTTCAAGATTATATCAACTATGCCCCGTTGAATAAAAAAATACCTCTGTCCAACTTAATAACTGAATTTGAAAAGGGCACTTTGGTAGAGCTTTCTCGTATTATCAATTCCGACATAACCCTTCTCCCAAATAATTAATTTTAAGCCTCTTATCTCTTTTGTACGGTCTTTAGAAATACTGCCAGACCTATTAAGATCAAAGGTATACTAAGAATTTGACCCATATTGATAGGCAAACTCGCCTCAAAAGCTTCCTGATCCATTTTAAAAAATTCATTGAAGAACCGGTCCCCCCAAAGGAGTACCATAAAGACACTAAAAATTAAACCGTCATTTAACGTAGCTCTTTTGTAATTCCATAGAACCCATAAAATGAAGGCTATGATGAGACAAGCTAGGGCTTCATACAACTGTGGTGTATGTCGAAGGATCCCTGTGGCTTTAATTTCTATTTGCTCAACTCCCGCGTCATCAATGATTTGATAATCGAGGCCCCTTCTTGTTGAAGTAAAATCAACATGTTGCACCACTTCTTGATAATTGTTGAGACTGTAGGCCAGTTGGCCATTTATAAAGCGTTTCATTGCTTCATCCTCTTGAACACCTGATTTCAATTTCAGAACCGCTTTCAAAGGTAAATATCCAGGATTTCCGGGATCATATACCCCCTCCTCAAAGACTACTTCTTCAATTACATTTTCATCAAAATTCAATATCCCCTCAGTGCCTCTGGCATATACAACACCGAAGTCACTTTTTGTTTTTACACCCTCCATTTCTGAGTTCATGAAATTCCCGGTTCGGATAAGTGCTCCGGTAATGGCCACTACAATGGCCACCCTATCCAAAACCCATAAATAACTTTGACCTTCTTTTTTTCGCTTTTTTACAGAAAAACTTGTGGGAATAACCAAAATCCATTTCAATCTGATGTCGTAATTGGCATAAAGCCAGAGAGCCACAAATATTCCAATCGCACCCCCATGACTGGCCAAGCCTCCCTCCCAAATTTTCAAAATCTCAATAGGATCCGATAAGTAATAACTGGGATTATAAAAAAGGCAATGTCCCAGTCTAGCACCCAATATCGTGGCAATGACCATGAACGTGGTCAAGGTATCTACGTCTTTTTCAGAATGACCCTCTGTCTTGAAAATTTTATAAGAAATTTGTTGACCGATAATAAATCCCATGGCAAACAATAAACCATACCAAACAATCGGACGATCTGGTAAACCCAAAAAAGATAAGGGAATTTTAAAAATCACGGGATCTGGGCTCCAAATTATATATTCCAACAAAATCATAACTATGTTTTTCTCCAAAAAAATGGGGTAAATAATATCAGCACGGTAAAAAGCTCTAATCTACCCAATAACATCAACAAAGAAAGTATCCATTTTCCAACGGTAGGCATATGCGCAAAATTAGCAACGGGCCCCACGGATCCTATCCCGGGTCCAACATTTCCTAAACAGGATGCGGCCGCACCTATGGCGGTCACCAAATCTACGCCTAACAAGGCCATTCCTAAAGAACCTAAAACAAAAATGGTCAAATATAACATGACAAAAGCAAGAATTTGAAAAGTAATTTCACCATTTACACTCTTCCCATTGAGACGTAATGGCAACACAGCTGAAGGGTGTATTTGTCTGTTAAATTCCAAAAAACTATTTTTCACTAAAATCAAGTGTCTAATTATTTTAACTCCCCCAGACGTTGACCCTGCGGAAGCACCTACAAACATGAGAAAGAAAAAAAGCATGGTCAATAAAGGTGTCCAAGCCGTATAATCCTTTGTGATATATCCAGTAGTCGTAATAACTGAGATGACCTGAAAAATACCATATCGGAAAGAATCCGTTAAATTTTCATCTCCATTCATCCAAATTCCTAAAGCACAGAATATCGAGATGGCCAAACAAGAAATACCATAGGTTCTGAATTCTTGATTCTGAAAGACTTTTTTTATCTGTCCATGCAAACCAAAGTAAATCATGGTAAAGTTAGTTCCAGCTAAAAACATGAACGTCACAATAATAAAATCTATATACGCCGAATCATAATAAGCAATGCTGCTATTTTTCGTTGAAAACCCTCCACTAGCCATTGTCGTTAAACTGTGGTTTAAAGCATCAAAAAAAGTCATATCTCCCACCATCAGGAAAATCATTTCTAATCCCGTGAAACCTATGTAAATAATCCATAATCGCTTAGCAGTTTCTTTGATTCGAGGTTGAAATTTATCTGGTGAAATGCCTGGGGCTTCTGCCACAAAAAGCTGCATACCACCAATTCCCAATATGGGTAATATCGCCACAGTGAGTACAATGATCCCCATACCTCCTATCCATTGACTCATGCTCCTCCACAACAATACACCTTTATCCACCGATTCAATATCCTCTAAAATGGTTGCTCCCGTTGTGGAAAATCCAGATAACGTTTCAAAAAATGCATCTGTGAAATTTGTAATCTCCCCACTAAGCATGTAGGGTAAAGTTCCGATTAAAGACATTACCAACCAGCCAATGGTGACCACCAAATACCCCTCACGCTTACGTAATTCTTTATAAATCGAATTACGTGTCAATAGCCACATGACTGTACCTAAAGATATGGCAATCAATGCAGATCCTAATAAAGCTCTAAAATCTTCACCCCCAAAATACCAGCTAAAAGGCAGACAAATCGACATGAAGATACCGTTGAGCACCATAAGAATACTCATGATTTTAATGATTAATTTATAATTAAACATCAAAAATTATTTAAAATAATGCTCAACTGCATGGATACATTCTGGTTTAGATAGTACGACGACACGATCTTCTGCCTCAAAATTAAAGTTTCCTCTTACCGTATAACCCTTATTTTTTCTAATAACCCCTCCGATTACCGCTGTCCGTGGAAAATCTAAATTGCGTAATTCATCATGCAAAATCTTTGCCCCCTCTTTCACCTCGAATTCGAGTACTTCTGCATCTACTCCGTGCACACTTGTAATATTGACCACTTCTCCTTTGCGAATATGCCTAAAAATAAAATTGGCCGCTATAAGTTTTTTATTAATCATCGTATCTACTCCAATACTTTGAGACAAATGAATATAGTCAATGTTTTCAACCAAGGCTATGGTTTTTTTTATCCCTGCATCCTTGGCCACTAATGAGGAAATAATATTAGTTTCAGAATTACCTGTTACCGCAATAAATGCGTCCATACTTTCAATTCCTTCCTCTTTCAGTAATTGTAAATCTCGTCCATCGCCATTAATGATAAAAGTATCGGGGAGCTCTTCTGCCAATCGAAAACATTTTTCTTTGTCTTTTTCAATGAGCTTAATTTTATATTTTTTCTTCAGCTCCCGGGCCGCATTGATGCCAATCTTACTTCCACCCAAAATCATTAAATGCTTGACCTCAGATTTAATTTTACCGGAAAGTTGTAAAATTTGATCAATCCCTGTCGGCTCAGCAATAAAGTAAGCATGGTCATCTTTCTTGAATTTATTTTCACCATGCGGAATAATCGTCTCGTTATCTCTGAGCAAAGCCACCGTAGTAAAATCATGATTTGATGCCATATAAGCAGTTTCGGTAAGAGTTTTATTGAGGAATTGAGACTCCTCATCAATGGTAATCCCCACTAAAGACAAAATGCCTTTATCAAATTCGAAAGTATCTGTTAATGCCGTCTTTTTTAACAATCTCTTGATCTCCCGCGCCGCCAATAACTCTGGAGAAATGAGCTCATCAATACCCACATCTTTCAAGTTGAGCAGCTCTTTTTTCTTTAAAAATTCAATATTAGATATACGAGCAATGGTTCGCTTGGCACCCAATTTTTTGCCAATTATGGCAGCAGCGATGTTAGTTTCTTGATCAGAGGTAACAGCAATCAATAAATCTGTTTTGGAAATATTGGCTTCGATGAGAATACTTATGGACGTCGCACTACCCACTACAGTTCCCACATCAAATTGATTTTTCGCCTGATCTAAAACCCTGTCATCCCCATCAATAAGGGTAATGTCTTGTTCTTCTATTGCGAGTAGTTTGGCTAAGTGAAATCCAAGTTCACCAGCACCTGCAATAACTATTCTCATATATTTTTTAACATCATGGCCCCTGCAAATATACAGAGTTATCCTTTTTTTATGACTTTGCTTTAGTCAATAACTAAGATTGAATTGTGTTTAGGATCAGAAAATCATAAATTAAATTTAATTTTCAATGTTTTTAAAATAAATATTCGCCGCTTCCATCACTTTAGGTGCTAATATGACCGCCGAAACCATTGTTGGAAAAGCCATCAAACCATAAGCCATGTCAATCAAACTGACTACTGCACCCAATGTTGCCACTGACCCTACAATGATTATTCCTACATACCAATAATTAAAATACCAGCCGTACCTAGCTCCTATAATAAAAGATAAGCATTTACGCCCATAATAAGATAAGCCTACAATAGTCGTAAAACCAAATACCAACACGCAAAATGCCAAAATATAAGAACCCAAAAAAGGAAGACTTGTCCGAAAAGCTTCAACGGTCAAAGCAATCCCACTCGAATCACTCGATTCCCAAACTCCGGTCACTAGGATACACAAACCTGTTAAAGTACATACCAAAATAGTATCAATGGCAGGGCCCAACATGGCCACAAGTCCCTCCCTGATCGGTTCTTCGGTTTTGGTAGCACCGTGCATCATCGGAGCCGTACCGATACCTGCCTCATTAGAAAATGCCGCTCGGCGTGCCCCAGCCAAAATAATTGCCCCAACCGCACCCCCCAATACAGCATTTGCTGAAAAGGCATCCTCTATGATTAATAATAAGCAGGGAATAATATTTGATGCGTTTAAAAAAAGGATGCAGCCTACACTGATTAAATAAAGTAAGACCATCGCTGGCACCAAACGTGCTGCCCAAAGACCGATCCGCTGTATCCCGCCAAAAATAACGATGCTTGTTAAAAGAGTCAGAACCAATCCCATAACCAAGTCTCCAGACAAAGAAGCTTCTGTTCCAGCAGGTTGAAATACAATCTCATTGGCTGCGGCTATGATTTGATTGGCTTGAAAGATGGGAGTCGCACCGAAAAAACCTGCCACACAAAAAAATATGGCCAATGGACGCCATTTTTCACCCATTCCCTCGCTTATGACATACATGGGACCCCCCTGTAAATCTCCATTGGAGTCTTTTCCACGATACATAACCGCAAGGGTACAGGTAAAAAATTTAGTAGACATACCAAAAATAGCACTGATCCACATCCAAAAAATGGCCCCTGGGCCGCCTGTCGCTATGGCCACAGCTACACCACTGATGTTTCCCATACCAATGGTCGCCGCCAAATGACTCGCCAAAGCCTGAAAATGACTGATCTCTCCTGCATCATGGGCCTGATCATATTTTCCCATCAACACCTCCAAAGCATGTCTTAGGTATTTAAAAGGGAGCAAGCTTGAATACATCATAAAGAAAAATCCTCCTCCCAACAAAAGGATGAGCAAGGGCAAACCCCAAACAAAATTAGCGCCTTGAATAAAAAAATATTCAATCTGTTCTATGATCATCAATTCAATTCTAAAAGTGGCAACAACGTTTCCCAGACCAATTCAGCTATTAAAAGGTGGCCTTCTGGAGTAGGGTGAATGCCGTCAGGTAAGTTCAAACTAGGCCGGCCTGCAACATCCACGAGTAAAAAAGGGATCAGTACTGCCGCATTATTTTTGGCAAGTGTTGGAAAAATATTGCGAAACTGACGCGTGTAAGCTTCCCCTAAATTTGGAGGAACCTCCATTCCAGTAATGATGATTTTGACCTCAGGGTTAATCAATTTTACTTTATCAATGATGACTTGTAGATTTTTGGGAGTCTCTTTTAATGGCAGCCCCCTAAGACCATCATTCGCCCCTAATTCCAAAATAAAAATATCAGGTACGGTTCGCAGCACCCAATCTATCCTATTCTTACCACTGGCAGTAGTTTCTCCACTTAATCCGGCGTTAATTACCTGATAACTTAAGCCCAACGAATCTATTTTTTGCTGAATTATGGCCGGAAATGCCTGATTCATATCTAATTGATAACCCGCCGTAATACTGTTACCAAAAAATAAAATGATTTTTTTTTGAGAGGGGGACAGGAATTCTGCAACCCCTTTTTCCGGCAAAGTAGGGCCCGATTTTTCTTTTTTTGACCCCTGACAACCTACCCATAAAAGTACTAGGAAACCCATTAAAAATCTCATGATTTCGTCTTGATTATGTTGTAAATTAGACAAGTCAAAGCATTAATATTCAAAAAGGGGCATTTAAAAATCTGAATCTGTAAAGGACCTGTTAAAATAAAAAAAGAAACTTTAACCTTTTTTAACCTCTTATATAAGCCATGCTGATTTATTATTGTATCACATGTCTGAAATTCTAAAAGTTAAGAGCTTATCTAAAGTATATGGCTCTAAAACCAATGCTCTCACAGTACTCAAGGATATTAATTTTTCTGTCCTCAAAGGTGAGTCTGTAGCCATTATTGGGCCCTCTGGTAGTGGGAAAACGACATTACTTGGTCTTTGTGCCGGGTTAGATCGGGTCACAGAAGGAGAAATTATCTTGAACCATACCTCACTCAATGAGCTTAATGAAGATGAATTGGCCCAAGTTCGCAATCAAAACATTGGTTTTGTTTTCCAAAATTTTCAATTGATTCCTACCTTAACAGCCCTTGAAAATGTCCAGGTTCCCTTAGAGCTTCGCGGTGTAAAAAATAGCATGGGACCCTCTATTGCCTTGCTCGAAAGAGTCGGTTTAGGTGCCCGTAAAAATCATTACCCCTCTCAACTATCTGGAGGTGAACAGCAACGCGTCGCCATTGCCAGAGCCTTTTCAAACAATCCTGAAATCCTTTTTGCCGATGAGCCCACGGGAAACCTAGATGAAGAAACAGGAAAATCTATTGAGGCCTTACTTTTTGAAATTAACAAAGAAAAAGGAACGACATTGATCATCGTCACCCATGACTTAGAGCTTGCTCAAAAGACCCATCAAATTATCAAAATCAAAGGGGGAACCATCATTCATTAAGACAGGCTTCAAACCGTGTATAAAAATTCTCCATTAAAAAAAATTAGATACGATCGCTCTTGGCCCTGGAAAATGGCCTGGAGAGATAGTAGAAAAAGTCGTGGCAAATTATTACTATTTATCGCTTCTATTTCATTGGGTATTGGTGCGCTAGTGGGCATCACATCTTTTAGAGAAAATCTAATGGATGAAATCGACGGCCAAGCAAAAAACTTGCTGGGTGCAGACGTTTCTGTTCGTGGTAAAGCTGAGTTACCTGATTCGTTATTTTTCCAAATGTCCCGACTGAGCAAAGATGAATCTAATGAAGTTTATTTTGCGTCAATGGTTCGGTTTCCCAGTACAGATGGTACCCGTTTGGTACAAATCCGCGCTTTAGAAGGTAACTACCCTTATTATGGAGACATAGAAACAGAGCCCCGCAGGGCCGCACAAGATTTTCGGATCGCGCAAAAAGCCTTAGTAGATGAAAAATTGATGCTTCAATTTGGCATTCAATTGGGTGATTCCATTAAGGTCGGGAACATCAGCTTTGAAATCGTTGGAAAAATACAAAAAATTCCTGGACAAAGTGACGTTGGTTCATCGGTTGCTCCAGTAGTGTATATCCCCCTAAAGTATTTAGATGAGACGGGTCTAATCCAGAAGGGAAGTATCATCAACTACATCACTTATTTTCAATTCCATCCTGATATAGATACGACCAATGTTTTTGAAGAATCAAGAAATATTCTTGAGCAAGCGGGTTATGACGTAGATAATGTAGAAGATCGAAAAGCACAAACGGGTAGGGCTTTTCGAGATCTTTCCTCATTTTTAGAATTAATCGCATTTGCTGCCTTGTTGTTGGGGTGTTTGGGTGTTTCAAGCTCAATTTATGTATACATAAAAAGTAAAGTGCAAATTGTTGCTGTCTTGCGTTGCATGGGTATGCAAGCCAAAGAAGCCATTAATATTTATTTAATTCAAGTGGGTTTCTTTGGCCTCATCGGTGCATCAATTGGCTGCCTTTTGGGAGTCGTCATTCATCTATATTTGCCAGAAATCGCAAAATCATTTATCCCCTTTGATATTCAGCCAACCATTTATTGGCCTGCGATTATCGCAGGGTTGATTATTGGTGTGGTTACCTCTATTCTCTTTGGATTACTGTCACTTATTGGATTGAGAAAAGTAAGTCCCCTCTCCGCCATTCGTTTTGGATATGAATCTTTAAAACTTAAATTAGATCTGCCCTTTTTCACCATTGTTGGGAGTATTTTAATCTTCTTGTATCTGATCATGTTTTGGCAACTTAAAGATGCGTTGGATGCTTTGATCAATATATCAATTCTTTTGGCAGCGTTGGCCTTGTTGTACGCCCTTGCCCATGGATTGAATGCATTACTTAAAAAACTCCTGCCCGAGCAGATGGGGTTTGTGTGGCATCAAGGCATTTCAAACCTCTATCGACCCAATAATCAAACGGTGATTTTGGTGACGACTTTGGGTTTGAGTACGGCGTTTTTAGCGATGTTGTATTTCATGCAAGGATTACTTGTAGATCGTGTATCTATCAGTGGTAAGAATGAACGACCCAATACCATACTTTTTGACATTCAAACCAACCAAAAAGAAGCGATTCGGACCTTGACTGAGGAATATGACCTTCCGGTCCTCCAAGAAGTTCCTGTCGTCACCATGCGATTGTTAGAAATCAATAATCAGACGCGCGATCAAGCCGACGCCGACTCCACTGTCGATCTTCCAAAATGGGTATTTAATCGAGAGTACCGGGTCACCTATCGAGACACATTGATCAGTTCAGAAACGATCTCTCAAGGAACATGGCAGGGAAAATTAAAAAATCCAGATGATTCTATATTTGTTTCCATATCCGATGGATATGCCGAAAACTTAGGCCTTAACATTGGTGATCAATTGCTTTTTAATGTACAAGGAGCATTGATAAAAACCTATATAGGAAGTTTTCGTGAAGTAGATTGGCGTCGAGTGCAAACCAATTTTTTAGTCTTATTTCCCACTGGGGTTTTAGAACAAGCGCCCCAGTTCCATGTACTCATCACACGCATTAATCAAAATGATGTTTCTGCCCGCTACCAGCAAGCCATTGTACGACAACATCCCAATGTATCCATCATTGACTTAGAACTCATCTTGAAGACCCTTGAAGATCTCCTGTCAAAAGTAGCTTTTGTCATTCAATTCATGGCCCTATTTAGTATTGGGACGGGATTGATTGTGATGATCAGTGCCATTGTCTTGAGTAAATTTCAGCGCATACGTGAAAATGTTTTGCTTAGGACTATGGGGGCCTCTAAGGCCCAATTATGGAAGATCATCGCGGCTGAATATTTCTTTTTGGGGGGCTTAGGAGCATTGGCAGGCCTCTTTTTAGCTGTCGTTTTTACCAGTCTATTGGGTTATTTCATTTTTGAATTTACCTATGTGCCCGACTTATTAGAAATCATGGGATTCTTTTTTGGTGTCACTGCCCTCACCGTATCTATTGGCCTGCTCAACAGTCGCACCATCGTCCGGCAATCGCCTTTAACTATTTTGCGAAATGAAACTTAATAGATTAAAATTACTTTTGAAATGAAAGCAGCTTTGCCAGCAACTCCTTAATGATTTTTGCCGCCGTCATAGCGGTAATCCCATTGAGGTCACGATCAGGATTGTACTCAACTAGGTCAAGGCCCACAATATTTAAATCAAGTTTTTGTATCATCCGCAATACCTCTCGGGTAGTGAAGCCTCCGGGCTCATGATGAGAAACTCCAGGCGCAAAGGCAGGATCGAGTACATCCATATCAAAACTTAAATAAACGGGTCCCGATAAATTTAAATCTATGTCCGGTGACCAATTTCTCATGTCTATGACCTTTACACCAAACTTACTGACTTGCGTTTGTTGATAATCATTCAAGGTCCGAATACCTACCTGTGTCAATGATTGCGCCAAGCCCTCTTCCATAATTCGAGCAAAGGGGCTCGCATGTGAATGCCGATTCCCTCCCAATGAATCATATAAATCTCCATGGGCATCAAAATGCAGAATACTTAAACTAGGGTAAGAAGCTGACATGGCCCGCAGAATCGGATAGGTAATCGAATGATCACCGCCTATCGAAAAAGGAATCGCCCCCCCCTTTAAAATCTCAGCAATGATGGACTCAATATCAAAATAATCTTGGAGCGGGGCATTGCCCAACCAACAAACATCCGAATGATCCGCTAAATCCATCAAGTCCTCGGTAAAATAATTGGCCGAGTCACTCTCAATGGCCTCGATGATCAATAGGGGGGCCTTGGCTGGCCCTTTGAGAAAAGAAGAATGATCATCAAAGGGGATACCTATAAGGGCAATATCCCCAAGCTTGAGGGTGGATGTTTTGGCGCGATGTATGGACATTAATTCAGAACCAATATGCTCTGCAAGTGGGCATCAAAATTTTGAAGTGTCGTTGCCAAAATAGTCACCTGGGACTGGCATTCCTCCCAATTTTCTTGTTCGATCGCCTCTCTTACGCCTGGAAGCGTTTTAACGCCATATCCCGTGTAAAAGCCCGGTGCATAAATCTGATGCCGGTACCAACTCCTGCGCGGTAAACCTGAGGCAAAAGTTAAAACCTCTTCAGCATGCATCAGTTTATCATTGAGGATATCCTTTGAGGTCAAGGAAATAAGGGACTTTTGATCTAAAGCATCTACTGTAACTTTGATACTGGCCAACGCATTATAAAGCGGCGAAAAATCAACATAAGGTATGATTGCTTTCTTAATGGGCTGATTGAAAGGTTTTTTTGGATCTGCAGTCAAAGAAAATACCTTTTTGTCAATAAACGCATTGTGTTGCTCAACTGCCTCGCGCATGTTGGTTGTCAAGGCATTAATTTCTGTTAGATAACCCTGTACGGTCGTATGCCATGCACCAAACTCAAAAGGCAATACTTCAGCATTTGCCAATCTCAAAACTATGCGTCCCGCTATTTTCGCCAACGCAATTCCATAAGCCATGTCCGGATCCTTGAACCTTTTATAATGCCCATAAGTATCATAAATCGTATGGTATTCTCCTCCTAAGTTTTCCCCTCCAAATCCAATATTGATCGCTGCAATACCTGCATGCTGAATAAAAGGCGTATAGTCAGAACCGGATCCTAAGGCAGACAAACCCGGATTACCATCGCCCCCATTCAATAAATCTCTAGCCCCAAGTCGTTCTGCCACGGATACGCCTTTTTGGGGATCCATCACATCCGCCGCTACCTCTTTTACCATCGCCTGCAAGGAGTGGGATCCCCCTGCCCCTAAAAATCCGCGGCCATTACCATCTGTATTGATGTAGACCACCGTTTTTTGTTGTAGCTCTTCGAGATGATCCTCCACCCATTCGGTAGAGCCAATCAAACCTGGCTCTTCAGCATCCCATGCACAGTAGATAAGGGTTCTTTTTGGTTTTTTTCCTGCTTTTGCCAGCATTCCTACTGCCCTAGCCTCCTCCAACAAGGCGACCATGCCACTCACAGGATCGGCAGCCCCATGAACCCAAGCATCGTGATGATTTCCTCTGATGACCCATTGATCAGGAAAATCTTTCCCCTCGAGCTTGGCAATTACGTTATGGGCAGGCTTTAACTGCCAATCAAAAGTTAACTTTAAATGAACCTTAGCCGGTCCAGGTCCAATGTGATAAGTAATAGGTAGCGCACCTCGCCATGAGGGGGGAGCCACTTCCCCTTCAAGGGCGGCCAACAACGGTAAGGCATCCTCATATGAAATGGGTAATACTGGAATTTTTGTGATAGTAGGAGCATCCTTTCGATCAAGCCTTTTGGCATTTTTAGTCGCTCCATAACCTGGAGTGAGGACATCACCCGGATACAGCGGCATATCCATTACGGATCCCCTTTGTACACCTGTAGCATTTTTAAAAGCTCCCTTGGGGTATACATCCCCAGCATAAAATCCATCATCCTTGGGATCTGAATAAATGATGCATCCAATGGCTCCTTTCTCTGCTGCCAATTTAGGTTTGATCCCCCTCCATGAGCCATAGTATTTGGCGATTACAATTTTCCCTTTGACATCTACCCCTAACTTCTCCAATTCATCATAATCTTCAGGAATTCCGTAATTAACAAAAACGAGCTCTGAAGTCACATCTCCATCAGCCGAAAAGGCATTATAACTCGGCAACAAGGCATCCCCTTGATCCGTGTAAGTATCACCTGCAACGGGAACAGCAGTCAATTTTGCCTTATATTTTTCAGGAGCTATCAACTCAAGTAAGCGAACTTTTGGATAAGGGAACAATACCTGATAGGTCTCAATTTTAGCATCATAACCCCATGATTTAAATTGCTTAACCATCCATTCAGCATTTTTTCGCCCATATGCTGTCCCCACGTAATGAGGTTCTGCAGACATGAATTTCATCCACTCATCTAAGTTATCAGCTAAAAGCATTCCATCAAATTCTGCTTCAAGATTCTTTTGTTGGGCCACTTTTTTAGCT
>CAJWQD010000005.1 GCA_913045135.1 uncultured Flammeovirgaceae bacterium
TATGATCCCACTAGGCATACCAATTTACAATCCATCCAAGGTTCAGGTAAATTTCTACAAGGTTTAGGAGATTCGAAAATAATACCAGGAGTCAATATTAAAGCTGCTCTAAATTTTGAGTTTGGTAGTTTTATGAGAAATGTAATTGGAATAGAGTTTGGTGTGATGGCTGAAGGATATGTCAAAAAAATAATTATTGTGCCCACTAAGACCAATAAGGCTTTGTATACTTCCGCTTTTTTTAGTTTTTTTTGGGGGAAGAGAATTTATTAATTTTGAGTCAATACTATAAATTTGTATGATAGAATTACCTGTAATTTCAACAGCGCCCAGTGAGCATAATAAAAAACCAAACTGGCTGCGTGTAAAACTCCCGGTAGGTGAAGCTTATGCGAACGTTCGTAAAATTGTCGATGAAAATAAGTTGAACACCATTTGCGAGAGTGGGAATTGTCCAAATATGGGAGAATGCTGGGGTGCTGGAACGGCCACCTTTATGATTTTAGGGAATGTTTGTACACGAAGTTGTACTTTTTGTGCGGTAGCCACAGGAAGACCTACTGAGTATGATGAAGCTGAGCCTCTACGCGTTGCAAAAGCCATTGCAACCATGGGTGTAAAACATGCAGTACTTACTTCAGTTAATCGAGATGAGCTTAAAGATCGGGGTGCTGAAATATGGTATCAAACGGTAAAATTGGTAAAAGAATTAAGTCCAACAACGACTATCGAAACTTTAATACCAGATGTCAAGAATAATTGGGATGCTTTACGACGGATGGTTGAGGGTGGACAAGAGGTAGTTTCACATAATATTGAAACGGTAGAAAGACTATACAGGAGGGTCAGGCCTCAAGCAAAGTATTCTAGAAGCTTAGAGCAAACTTTACGTACTTATCAAATGGGCAAGCGAACCAAGTCAGGTATCATGCTGGGCCTTGGAGAAAATGAAGAAGAAGTTTTTAAGGCCATGGATGACCTGGTAGAAGCTGGTTTACATATTTTGACATTGGGACAATATTTACAACCCACCAAAATGCATATTGAGGTAGCAGAATTCATCCATCCTGATCAATTTGAAAAGTATAAAGAGGAAGGTTTAAGAAGGGGATTAAAGTATGTTGAGTCGGGTCCTTTAGTACGCTCGTCTTATCATGCTGAAAGGCATGTAAATGTTAATATTAACTAAATATGTTATCTAATTACTTGATCCTATTTTCAGTAAAGTTACTAACAAGTCAATTTATTTTGTTTCGATTATCTCTTCAATGTTCTTTTTAATTTTAAAGCAAATCTCATCAAGGGGTAAGTCGTTAATATCTTCTCCAAAGGGGTCTTCAATTTCTTCTGAAATTAGTTCGATGCTCACTAAAAAATAAAAGACGAGCATGACAATAGGGACTGTCCAATACCCAAATTGCATAGTAAGGCTTATTGGTAATGTTAAGGTATATATAAATAAAAATTTCTTGCAAAACATGCTAAATGAAAATGGGATTGGAGTTGTTTTAATTCGCTCGCAACCACCTATCATATCTAGAAAACCTTTTAATTCCTTGTCTAAAAGAAAAAATTGGTAGCCATCAATTACCCCATTTTTATAAAGATTATTAGTTTTCTCAAACAATGTATTGGCTAATTTGTTTGGTCTGTGTGTGCTCGTGATAATATCTTCTCTTAATGATTCGTCAGGTAAAGACAGTTCACTGATGAGAGTGCTGTCTCGAAGATGTTCCTTAGTTGCAAAAGGGATGTTTGCAATCATTTTACGAAAAAAATCTCGCTCATCTGTTCTATCTAATGGGAGAATATTATTAAACTTTATGGCAAGATTTCGTGTATCATTTACTAATTTTCCCCACAATTTTCTTCCCTCCCACCAACGATCATAAGCAGTATTAATTCGAAAAACAAGAAAGAGGCCAAGCATCACTCCAATAATGGAATGAAATTGTATAGTACTTTCATATTGGAGCTGAGCAAGATCAACTACGATAGCTACATAAGCTGTTGAAAATATCCCTACAAATGAAATGAGGGGTAATAATGATTTAAAAACATATCTACTGTAGACATCAAAAATGAGTGACGCCCAGGATTTAGGATTATATTTTATCATAATTTTAAGATTCGCAATTCATGTGGCTTTTTAAAAAAAGCCAGTTGATATCAATTTTTAGGACTTTAGTGTTATCTTAATATGAGTCTTTTGAACAGGTTTAATTTGGCAAATACTATTAGTCTTAAATAATTTAATTTGATAATTTTTATATGCAATAATAATAGTATTACTATTAATTAGCAAATTTGTTGTTGATCCTTTAAAGACAGCTTAACTACATTTTTTTGCAATTCAGATTTCTATTCCCCTATTAGCATAAAGGGTCATGGATTTAATTAGTTTAGGGCGATTATAGATTTTGGCTTGATTAGTCCGCGGTAAGATTCAGTGATGCTGTTTGCATCTAGCGCTCCTTTCTAAACTTGATGCCTTTTATAACTATTTGGGGTCGTAGTTTTTAATAATCCTGCCATGCGTATATCATTACTAAAAATGACCCCTTCATATCCTAATTCTTTTCGAAGCAAATATGTAATTGTTTGCTTGTTAAGTGTAGTTGGAAATAGGTCTTTGTCCAGATTTTGGTTAATAATTTGTCCTGTCATTATGGCTTGAACGGATCCTATTTTGATCAAGTCAAAATAAGGGTCCAATTCTTTTTTTTCCGACTACTAGATACATTCTGGACTCCTAAATGCGAATATACTTGGGAGTACCCATGACCTGGAAAATGTTTCAGTACAATAGCCACATCATGAGCTTTGTACCCTTCAATTTAAGCGGCCGTATGTTTTGAATGAGTTTTTGGAGTCGTTTAAATAGCTTTTTTCATTTTTTTATAATCAATGGATTATTTGGATTGATGGCCATATTTACTGAGGGAGCATAGTTTACATTAAATCCCTGATTACTAAGTTTTTGAGTTGTTTTTACTATAAAATTTTGATCAATTCAGATTGTTCAAAGTTCCGAAATAGGTAGCTGAAACAGATTCTGGGGAACCATATTTAGGTTTCAATTGATTACATTGCCCTCTTCTTCATCAATGGCGATAAACAATGGGATCTATTCATCCTTTTGAGGGATTTCAATTATTTTTCTTAATGGTCTTTTTGTAAATTTTTTTCAAATAGAATTACACCACAAATTTTACCATTTTTGATGGGTTTACTTAATCCATTGGGCACTTAAATATCATTAAAATCAGTAATTCCTATTTAATCATTTGACCAATCAGGCTGTCTAAGGAATTTTTTGATTTATTTAGTGCATGATAGAGGAAGAGTATAGAAAGGGCCGAAATGCTCACTTTTTTATATTCGGATCATTTTTTCTATAGGAAGGCCACTGAGTGTTTGTTGACCCATCATGAGATCTGCTGTAAGACAAGAATGGACTGGTAAGATTCCAATAATATGGCCGATTGAGAATTTATTTTTATCAATATTTCTGGGTAGATGAATGATACCATGCTCTTGAGATATTTTTTTAAGGTAAACACCCTCTAAAATTTCCCAACCATTTTGGGTAAAAATAACAATTTGTCCAAAATTCTTATGAGGGGTCATGACAAAATCTTTAGAAAAATGTATCGCTCCACCATAGATGACCACTTCATTTCGATCATAATGTTCTGCCACAATTGGACAAGCCATAGCTACAGCGATTTCATCTAACGTACACGAGCCTATCTTCGTTTGTGTCAGGTCATAATAAACGAAGTTTCCACAGCGAACTTCAGAGATCAATTTGAAATTTTCAGAGACAGAACAAGAAGGAGTATCACCATAGCTTACAAAGGGGGGATCTGCAAATCTCTCTATCAAGTTTTCCAATTTTTGGAGACTTCTGTTATGTGTTTTTTCAATATCATGTAGACCACGAGCATTATAGGTGTGACCAGCATGTGCCATTAATCCAGAAAATTGACATATTGAATTTCCTTGATTAGCTAAAGACAAAATAGATTTCCAATTACTGGCATCAATGCCTGTCCTTCCATAACCTACATCTGTTTTAATCATATATTGAATGGGATTTTTTATATGGGATTTAAGATGATTTAAGGCTTTTTGAGATTCAATTGATACCTTTAGCTTCATGTTTTTGGCTAATTCATTGATTCCTTGATGTTCCAATATGTTATAAGGGAAGGCAATATGGATATCATTCCAACCATATTGGTAAAAATAATGGGCCATGGCGAGAGAAGATACAGCACAGTGGTTTACTCCTTCATCGCGAAACCACTGTGCTACGGTCGCAGATTGGTGAGTTTTAAAATGAGGCCTAAAAATCAGATTTGATTTTTTGGCTTTTTCAGCCATGAAGGCAATGTTTCTTCTCGCTTTCTTTTCATCGATGATTAAAGTAGGGCGATTGATTTTCATGATTGGGCGTAATCGATTAAAAGTTTGACAATCTCCACAAAATAGGCACCGTTATCATGGCCATACCAACTCATTGAGCGTGGCTCGTATTTTTCTAAATCGTACCATTGGTCATCAGGGACATATCCTGCATAGCCACCGTTAAACGACGAGATAATTAGATTTAGATTTTTGGATTTAGCATATTCATATAACTCTACTGCTAGTTCGCCAGAGAAGTCACAAGGTAACCCAATCATCACCAAATCATTGAGCTGAACCATTGATACTTCCAATGAGTAGTGGCCGAATGCCCAATTAAATATCCAAGGGCGAAATGCCCAGTTTTCAGAAATTTTAACCATGGGGCGCCTTAAAAAAAGAGGTATCCTGAAAAATTTTAGATTTAATTGATCTCCATAAGGGAATCCGAATTCGTGAATTAAGGCGACTTGCTTAGCAATTTCCTCACCTATGAATTGACTGCGGTCAAATTCTTGTCGCGTGTCTATTTCTGGACCCATGCTTGCGACAGCACCCGCGCTGTAAATGGCAAAATCTAGAGATGTATGGCTCACCATCCAATCTGAGAAAACGCCAGGATAATCTCTTGACATTTGTTTATTTTCACTAGAAAGGCAAGTGGCATGGGCACCATAAAATACATGAATTCCTTCTTGGATTCCTGATTTTAAGGCAATGAGTTTTAAGTAGGGATCGGTAACACCTTGAGTTCCGACCAGTCGATTCCTTATCAATGAAGGCATTGATAATTCATTAAAACTCCAGGCACCTATTTTCATTTTTTTTTCAGCCATTTGAATACTCTTTAAGATTCTACTAGCAATTAATTCGGGGTATTTAGCATTATAGGGTCCCGCAATCATATTACCCACTAAACCAGGAGCCCATCCACCCAAACTTGAATGCGTATGAGTGGCTGAAAGAAAAATTTCTGGTAGAGACCAATCTATATTGATCAGCTTTTCTTTTAAAATTAGGGTTACCTCTGGCGGAATAATCAAAAGATCTGCTGAGACTATGGCGATTTTATTTTTGCCATTATTTATCACGGTAGTATTAACATAGATGGAGTCATGTACTCGCGTCATTTCTTTTGGTCTTCGATTCCCATAACCGGCCAAAGGAGCCAAATCGGAAGGTGTCAAGTTGACCTTTGCAAAACCTATTAATAGGGTATCTCCGATCGATGCATTACAATTTTCTGTTAGATACTGATTGATTTCGTGGATGCTTTTTTTATAAAAATCAAGCTTCTTGTAAGGAGTACGATCTACACGTGTAAGGGTTAAGGAAAGAAAAATAATTATGACAACGGAAGTGAGTAGGAGTATTTTTTTAAACATGCTGAGATTATTTGTTCTGGGGCACTTTTTTTCATTGGTTAATTTAGGGCACATGTAATAAAATTAAATTTAGGGTAATATTTGTTACTTCAAAGGGAGACCAATTATTTCTTTAAGCTCAAACTCATTATTTGAACGGGAATAGAGGAAATAGGCTCTGATAAACCACCTCATTCTCGCGATGGATACTTCTACATTGGATTGCTACGACTTGAGGCTCAGTTTTAGCATCATCTTTTCCGGTAAAATCGGCGATGTTAATCGCGATTTTCAAAATTTTATCATATCTATTTGGGTCCAATGAGTTAATTCATCCATGGCTGGTTTTATCAATATCTAAAAAAGTATTGATTGACTAGATCTTTATTGTGATTTGCGTAGGCATCATTGCATTATTTTTAATCGTACTTTAGTGTGTCGAAGTAATTTTGGATCGGAATATTTCATAATAAGGTTTATATAGGCTCGCTACGGAAATATTATTTAAGATTATTCTTATCATTTGCTCATTGATCGGTTATCTTTTGTTCGATCAATAAGATAATAATATGAATGATCTTAATGTGTATTTCCTGAATTCTATCAGCAAATCCAAAATATGGCACAATTAATATGATATCCGCCATATTTACCAATTCGCCCCCATCTTTTCCAGTAAGTACGATGGTCTTCATTTTTTTTTCTTTTGCGGCTTTTACAGCATTTATAATATTAATAGAGTTACCACTTGTACTGATGGCTACAAGCACATCTCCATTATTACCCATGCCTTCAATAAACCTTGAAAATATAAATTCAAAACCATAATCATTGCCTACACAAGTGAGATGCGCTGCATCAGAAATAGCTATAGCAGGAAGAGATGGGCGGTCATTTCTATATCGCCCTGTAAGTTCTTCGGCAAAATGCATCGCATCGCAATGCGAACCCCCATTCCCACATGTGATCATTTTGCCTCCATTTTCTATAACTTGGGTTATGACATCTGCCATTTTGGAGATAGTTTTTAAAAGCTTAGAATCGCCCATGAAGCTTAATAATAATTGATGGGCTTCTTGCAGCTCTTGTTGTATTATTGTAATTGGATTAGTATTCTTCATTTTTTTTTAAGGAGGGTTGGCTTAGATCATCGTTTGATTTGTCAATTACAGCGTCATCATGGGTTATTTGATCATATAACTTTGATTTTATGGACATAACCTCCTCCTTTTGTTCACTGATTTTATTTTTAAGCTTGTTGATTGTGAGCTTTTGAACAATGGCCTCTGCTAACATCAGAGCTGACAACAGTAAAATCAGATGGGACCCAATAATTGGGAGGCGTTTTAAATCCAACCAAAATCCCACCTTTTGAACCATTTCGAGTAGGATTGCCTCATAATAAATTATCGTAACAGATGAAATAGCAGCTGCGAGGTAAATAATTAAAAAAGTGGTTTTAAACTTTGTCATTTTAGTTCAAATGAAATCTTTGAAGTTAATACAAAAAAGATAAATGGAAATATTATGGTGAATTTGGTAATGTTTTTGAATGAGAAATATTTTGAATTTCTAGCAGATTTTTATAAATTCCAGCTTTTCTAATCAATTCTAGATGCGTACCTGACTGAATAATTTTTCCCTCCTTGAGGACCAAAATTAGGTCTGCATTTTGGATGGTACTCAAGCGATGAGCAATTACTAAGGTGGTTCTATTTTTCGTGAGATTAAGAATGGCATCTTGTACTAGTTTCTCAGATTCAGAATCGAGGGCAGAAGTGGCTTCGTCTAAAATGAGAATTTCAGGATTTTTGAGAAGTGCACGGGCAATACTCATTCTTTGTTTTTGTCCTCCCGATAATTTAGATCCTCGCTCACCAATGATGGTTTCGTAACCCTTTTCAAGTCGCATGATAAACTCATGTGCATTTGCGATTTTCGAAGCATTAATAATTTCTTCTAAGAGGGCCTCTTCTTTACCAAAAGAAATATTTTGATGTATGGTATCATTAAATAAAATCGATTCTTGGGTGACAATACCCATTTTTTTTCTTAACGATGAGATAGTAATGTCTTTGATATCTTTCCCATCTATAGTAATCGAGCCTTCTACGGGGTCATAAAATCGAGCCAAAAGGTCAGCAATGGTTGATTTTCCACCTCCAGACTGACCTACTATGGCCACGGTACTCCCCTTGACAATATCGAAGCTGATGTCATTGAGCACCGTTCGATTTTCATATGCAAAATTAATTCTATTAAAGGAGATGTGTGATTTGAAGTTTATTAAATCTTGTGCATTCTCATTGTCGATTACTTTCACAGGTGTATCGATTAATTTAAACACGCGTTCACTTGAAACCAAACCTTTCTGAATATTAGTAAATGCATTGGCAATGTTCTTGGCAGGGACAATGAGTTGTCCAAAAGTAATTAAAAACAGAATAAATTTTGATGGATCTAATTGATGCATATCACTTAATACCATATGCCCCCCGATCAATAAGATTAAGCAGAGCATTGAGGTTCCGAGTACTTGAGCTAGGGGTGCAGACAGATTTGATTTTGTGGCCATTTTCATACTTTGTTTTGCATAAATATCAGCTTCGTTTATGAATTTTTTTTTTGTGTACCATTGCGCATTAAATGCTTTGATAATCCTAATTCCTGACAAAGTTTCTTCCAGAATATTGTTAAGTCGGCTGATAGATTCTTGGGTAAATTGAGCTCTTCTTTTTAACCTTTTGGCAATGTAGGAGATGGCTGATCCGGCGATAGGAACTAAAAGTAGCGTGTACAAAGTAAGCTCAGTAGAGATAAAAAATAATATAAAGAAATAGCCTAGAATCAGGAAAGGTTCTTTGAAAAGGACTGTTAGTGAATTTACTATGGTAGCCTCTATGTTTTGAACATCGTTGCTTACTTTGGTCATGACATCCCCTTTCCGAGCATCAGTAAAATAGCCCATATCTAATTCGGTGATCTGATTAAAAACAGAGTTTCTGAGGTTTGTGACCGCATTAATTCGTGCTTTTGCCTGAAGCATGAGGGTTAGATAATTAAAGAGATTAGCTAAACCTACGGAAATAATCAGAATTAGGCAAATGGTATAAAGCGCATCTTCTTTGGTTTGTGTAGTTATAAATTCATTTAAAAAAGTATAAAAATTTTCTAGTGATAAAGCATCATGCTCAACTGCAGTTGTCTCGAGTAAAGCTTGCTCAGGTTTGAACAGTAAATTGAGTAATGGGGCTAAAATAGCTAGGTTAACGACACTGAATAGAACAAATAATAAAGTATAAATAAAGTATTGGGGGATTAACCACTTGTAAGGTTTGGCATATTTAAGCAGTCTAAAATATGTATTCATTTGGATAACTTATTGGTTACAACCGAACAGAGTGAAAAGGGGATTTTCATATTTACATTCAATAAATAACCCCATATAAATATATTACATCGTAAAGTAACCTGTTTGTGCAAGAGCCAATACATGTGCTTGATACAAAAGTAATTCAATAAAGATAGATAAATTCATTTGCGTAAATTATGCGAATAAACTTTAAAAAAATTAAAAATCTTTTTTTTAACTTAATAGATTTATCACTATAATTGCACTTCTTTTTGGAACAATATACATGATTTGATGAAAAAAGAGTTACATCCAGAATACAAAGAAGTTGTTTTCCTTGATACTTCGAGTGATTTTAAATTCTTGACCAAGTCAACAATGAAATCTTCAGACACTATAAAATGGGAGGACGGAAATGAATATCCGCTGATCAAAATTGAAGTAAGCTCGGCTTCACATCCCTTTTATACAGGGAAAAAATTATTTGTTGATACGGCAGGACGTGTTGAGAAATTCAAGAAGAGATACGAAAAATAAAAAGAAAGTAGGATTTCTAAAAAGTCTTCAAGGTCATTCCTGAAGACTTTTTTATTTTTAGGGTATACGTAAAAGAGCATTTGGGGATGACCCCGAGCGCCACTAACAATTATGGCCGCTAACTTAAACAAAACTTTCTTGTGAGTTGTTATTAGTCACTAGAGGGCCATTTGCAACGAACGAGCATATTGAAATCAAAATGGGAGATCCTTTCAGAGAAGGGGTGACCATGAAACCTTGCTCAAAGGTTGGTGGAAAAATCTCTGAAACAGTTACTCACGGATTTTCTAACAAGGTGCAAGACGGACTTTTGCGGCATTCATTAAATGGAGAATGGTGTAACTTAGTTGTGGGAACTAATAATTCAAATTTGATGCGCAATTATTCTACTAATATAATATGGTATTTTAATAGTAAAAAATTTATGAATATTGGATTACAATTTTATGGACCGACCATGGGGGATTATATTAAATTCAGTATTGCTTCTCAGTTCAATACTAGGACGATCGGTATTGGAGTAAATATTTTAGGTTATGGAGTACAAAAAAATTAATTCCTTTTTTTCATGGGGAGTTAGACAATTTTTTATCACCAATCGAATTAATAAAATGCTTGAGACAACGGACCTCGTCATGAAGAGAAGGGGTAAAAATTTAGAGGATCAGCAAAGAGGAATATTTAAGAGTATTTATAACAAAAAAAAATGGATAAGATTGGGGAAACAGAAACTAAGTAATGACTAAACGGGCTATAAAAAGATGAGATTTGAGGAAATTCCGGGACTAATTGCCTTAAAGGAAACTTTGGTTTTATCGAATCAAAGGAACCATTTTGCTCATGCTCAACTGTTCAGTGGACAGGAAGGCGGGGCAGCTCTACCTTTGGCTATTGCCTATGCAACTTATTTGCTTTGTGAGGATAAAACTTTTGCAGATGCTTGTGGAAGCTGTTCGGCATGTCAAAAAATGGCTAAGCACATACACCCTGATGTTCATTATTTTTTCCCATCAGCCAAATTAGAAAAAGAGGAAGGGATGCAACAGTCTAGATTGAATGAAGTTTGGAGAGAATTAATTATTGAACAGCCTTATGCTGCTTTGGGGGATCTTATTAGTGCACTGGATACCGAAAACAAGCAAAATCTGATAAGTAAGGCAGACGCAAAAAAAATTGTACAGGAGGTAAGTATGAAGTCCTTTGAGGGAGGACTTAAAATCTTGATTATTTGGTATCCCGAAAAAATGAATGGGGCGGCAGCCAATGCTATTTTGAAAGTATTGGAAGAACCTCCAGCAAATACATTGTATTTAATGGTTACTTATCATTATGAAGATTTACTACCGACGATTATCTCTCGCTTACAGTTGATTGTCATTCCCTCTTTTTCAGAGGACGAACTCAAGGGGTACTTGGTAAAAAATCATGGAGCTACTGCAGAGGATGCGATCAAGGCATATCGGTTTTCAAATGGGAGCTTACCGAACGCAGTAGCAGACATGAGAGAGGGCAATGAAGATGAGCTCAATTGGTTTGTTGATTGGATGCGAAATTGCATAAGTGCTAAATATGATTTATTATCTCAGATAAGCGAACAATTCAAGAAAATACCAAGGTCAAAACAGCATATTAAGATGCGTTGGTCACTTGAGATGATACGCAATGCTATTTTGGCAAAGGGGGCAGAAGATTTAATTTCTTCACAAGGGTCTGAGCGTGCGTTTATATTAAAATTTAGTCGTGCTATTAATCTTAAAGGACTTGAACTCATATATGAAGATCTTTCTGAAACCTTGTATTATCTAGAACGTCATGCTCATTCTCAAATGGCCCAACTGGCCTTAAGCATTAGGCTTTCTCAAATCATAAGAATCCATCGTGAATAGGCCAATTGTCATAGGAACCCGTAAAAGTAAGCTGGCTTTATGGCAAGCCCAGTGGGTAAGAACTCAGTTGGCTAGTATCGGCATTGCCTCAGAGCTTGCCCCGGTTTCAACCAAAGGGGATCGTATTCTGGATGTATCCATTTCTAAAATAGGCGCCAAAGGAGTTTTCACGGAAGAACTAGAGAAGAAACTTCAAAATGGAGAAATTGATATTGCCGTACACAGTGCAAAAGATATGCCGTCGGTATTGCCTGATTCATTTGAAATTATTGCTTTTGGTCCAAGAACTCGGGCCAATGATGTTTTGATTAGTACAAATAAAGTTAATCTATCAAATCCGCTTGTTATTGGAACCTCATCAACTCGCCGTGTGGCCTGCCTGAGACATTTTTATCCTCATGTAGAAACGATTGATATGAGAGGGAACTTGCAAACAAGAATTGAGAAAATGAAGTCGGGAGCTTGCGATGCCTTGATATTGGCTTATGCTGGAGTGCAAAGGCTTAATTATGAAAGTATGATTCAACATGTTTTTGATGAAAAAGTTTGGATTCCGGCGGTGGGTCAAGGAAGTATTGCCGTTGAAGCTCATAGCTCATTGGACTCTGCTTTAAGAGCGAGAATCAGATTGAATTTAAGTCATGCAAAGACGGCGTTCGAGCTAATTGCGGAACGAGCATTTCTTGAAAAGTTTGAAGGGGGTTGTAGTATTCCTATTTTTGCGCATGCTACTTCTGATCAAAATAATATTTTGTTAAGGGGGGGGATTATCAGCTTGGATGGTAAAAAAAAGATCTTAAGAGAGCGATCAGGTGATAATCCCAAAGGTCTTGGAGGAGTCTTGGCATCAGAGGTTTTAGAGGCGGGGGGACAAAAAATATTAAAAGAAATAAAATTTAATTTGAAAAGTAGAAAAGAAACATGAAACAGTTAGTAATTATCATATGGATACTGATGGCTCTGCCGAGTTGTAATTCTGATAAAGATATTTTAGTCAATATTAATACCCAATTTGGAACGATAAAAGTCCTTTTATACGATGAAACCCCTCTCCATAAAAAAAACTTTATTGAGTTGGTTAAGGAGGGAAAATATGACAGCACTCAGTGGCATCGTGTTATCAAAAATTTTATGGTTCAGGGGGGAAATGTCTACGAAAAAGAAGGGACACAGGAATCTGAAGAGGACCGCATTCCTGCTGAAATTATCGATGATTTCATGCATACTAAAGGTTCGTTAGCGGCAGCTAGGCAACCTGACAATATCAATCCAACAAAAATGTCCTCAGCGAGTCAATTTTATATTGTTCATGGGAAAATATTTAGTGAAGAGGAGTTGACGATTGACCAATATGCTTTAAATCAGGGGTTGAGTGAGTTAATGAGAGATTCCAGTTATGATACCATTGCCCAACAATTTATCAATTTGCAAAGGGAGAATAAAAATAAAGAAATGAATCAATTGGCCTTGAGATATGTAGATTTAGTGGAGTCTGTACAAGGGATATCTCTTCGGAAAGACATTTCACAGGATCGAATAGGAGCCTATACGACTTTGGGAGGCGCTCCCCATTTGGATAACGAATATACAATTTTTGGTCGTGTGGTTGTGGGATTGGAGGTTGTAGATCAAATCGCAAGTGTATCGGTAGGACGAGCTAATCGACCGATTGAGGATCTTTTTATGACCATGAACATTGAAGAGATACCAAAAAAACAAATTACTGAACAATACGGTTACATTTATCCAGAAGAATAATTATGAAGCTGTTAGTTACGGGATCCAACGGTCTTTTAGGGCAGAAATTAATAAGCTTATCAGAGTCATTACAGGAGATATCTTTTGTAGCTACAGGTAAGGGATTAAATCGGAATCCACCTGGAAATTATGAATATAGGCAATTAGATGTTACCTCTCAAGATGAGGTATCGAGGGTCCTTAAGGAAATTAATCCAGATGTAGTGATCAATTGTGCAGCAATGACGGATGTTGATCAATGCGAAACTCACAAAGAAGCATGCTGGGCACAAAATGTAATAGCTGTGGAATATTTGATAGCCATTTGTATTGATTTAAAGGCTTTTCTCATACATCTCTCTACAGATTTTATTTTTGATGGCTTGTCTGGTCCTTATGATGAATTGGCTGTAGCCCATCCCCTTAGTTATTATGGACAAAGTAAGTTGGCTTCAGAAGGTCTATTAAAAGCCTCACCTATTAAAAGTGCGATTGCCCGAACAGTTTTGGTTTATGGAGTCACAAATAATATTTCAAAGTTAAATATAATTTTATGGGTTAAAAATAGTCTAGAACGAGGGGAAAAAATACAAGTAATTAATGATCAATGGAGGACTCCCACTTTAGCTGAAGATTTGGCTGCTGGTTGCATGGCAATTGCTCAAAAAAGGGCAGAGGGTATTTTTAATTTATCAGGTAAGGATCTACTCACTCCCCATGAGATGGCAACAAAAACGGCTCAATTTTTCAATTTAGATACTTCCTTGATCGAAGAGGTGGATGGAAGTATATTTACTCAGCAAGCCCAGCGACCCGCGAGGACAGGATTTATTTTAGATAAAGCTATCGCTAAATTAAATTATAATCCACACAGTTTCGATGAAAGTATGGTTTTTTTACGAAAACAGTTGTTACTCAGATCTTCTTGAGGATTATTTGAGTCTACATTAATTAGGGCTCTACTTCAACAATCATCTCTATCTCTACACAGATATTCATTGGCAAGGCAACCATACCTACCGCGGCACGGGCGTGCTTTCCTCGATCTCCGAAAACTTCTACCATCAAATCTGAGAAGCCATTGATTACATCAGGTTGTTTTGTAAAAGTTGGTGTGGAGTTGACCATACCAAATACTTTTATGATTCTTTTTACCTTGTTGAGATCACCTATTTTGGCCTTTAAAGCAGCTAGTTGAGAAATAGCTGTATATCTAGCTGCCTCATAACCCTCTGCGATACTTAAGTTTTCTCCAAGTTTACCTTTTATGTATCCGTTGGGGCCAAGTGGACCTAATCCTGCCATATAGATAAGATTTCCAGTTTGAACGCTGTTGACATAATTTCCGACAGGAGTACTATCTTCATTTAAGATAATCCCTAATGCCACTAACTTATCATCTATGTCATAGTCATATAAATTTTGACCAAATAGGCCAAATGAGGTGGATGTTAATAGGAGTATAGCAAGATAATTTTTCATGTTTATTTTTTGAGGTGAATAAAAATGTCTTCCATGAGTTGTAATTCAATGAAGTCTTCATTTTTTGATCTTATAAAATAAGAAATTCCTCTTAGGTTGGTTTTATTGAGAAGATAAAGGGTGTCATTTTGTACCTTCCATTTTTGGGAATGCTTAATGGTATCAACTCCGAAAATACAGCCTTTATAGCCATGGGCAATGATGGTTATGGAATCACCGTGAAAAATAAACTTGCCATTCATGGTAAAATTTTCAATACCGTTGATCTTCCCAAAGGATTCAGGTGAAGTCTCCCAAATAGCATCCCATGCTCCTTCTAGTTTAAGTTCATCGCTGCATGAGAATAATGAAAATATCATCAAAGATAAGGGAATAATTTTTTTCATAAGGTATAGTTTTTACTACGTCGAAGATATTAAAAATGGATTGGATGAAACGAAGTTTGAAATTATTTTATTCATTAAGTCATTATTTAGTGCACTGATATACAAAATCCCAATCGGAGAGTAAAAATCGGGCGAGATTAATACTATAGTTAAGGGCTCATTGGGGTTTCTTTTTTATCCTGAGGAGACTCAAAAGTTAACAATTCTAATTTTTTTATAATTCTATTTTTTTCATGTAAAAAATCATTGAGTGCGTTGGGATTGATTGGATCTGAAGGAGGTAAATCTACTTTTAATGCATCTACCTGACTATTATTTTTCCAAAAGCGAAAGCATAGATGTGGACCGGTAGCCAGTCCTGTACTTCCAACAAATCCAATAGTTTGACCTTGCTCGACTTGAACCCCTGGTCTGATACCCCGCTTAATTTTTTGCATGTGTAAGTATTGGGTTGAATAGGTACTATTATGCTTGATTTTGACATAATTCCCATTGTATCGGCCATATTTTGCCTCAACTACTATACCCTCACCAACCGAATGGATGGGTGTGCCTACGGATGCGGCATAATCTGTTCCTAAATGTGCCTTATATCTTTTTTGAATAGGATGATAGCGACGACCTGAGTATCTAGAACTTATTCTTCTGTAGTTCAACGGGGCTCTTAAAAAAGTCTTTCTCAAACTGTTACCTTCCTCATCAAAATAATCTTCTTTTTGATCAGCAATGTAGCGAAAACCATAAAATATCTTATTAAAATGTTCAAAATAGACACCCGTAATTTGCTTTATTCCAATTGGGTTTCCTTCAATACTTTCTTCCTCATAAATGACTTTGAACTTATCTCCCTCTTGTATTCTAAAAAAGTCAACTTGCCAAGCAAGTATATCGATTAGCTTGCTTACTAGTACACGAGGCGCTCCGATATCTATTACTGTTTCATATAAGGATGAATGAATAGTTGCTGAAATACTTCTTTCAATTAGATCAATCTTTTTTTGATGAAGACGAGTATAGACGGAATCGCCTAAGGAAAAAACGACAAAAGACTGTAGATCGGGTTCAAAAATAAAATATTCCACCGTCTTAGTGGTATCCATTTTATGAATAATAGAGTATTTTTTGCCTATGATTAGTTTACGAAGGTCATAAATATTCTTCGACGCTTGAGCAAGAGCATAAATTTTGGTATTGCTTACACCAAAGCTTTGAAGAATAGTAGAAAGTGTTTGGTTTCGTTTTATTTTTCCTTCAATGACTTTGGACGAATCTATTGGGAGGCCAAATAATAATTTCGGTTGTGGATTTTCATATAACAGTGAGTCAACATTCTGTTTTTTGGGTGTTTGCTTGATCACTGAATGACAAGAATACAATAGAATCAAAAGTATAAAGGAGATTAAATAAGGCACATTTAAGGACATAACTTTATTTTTTGAAATTGGTATGTCCAAGGTCTAAAAATGAGAGGAACGATGGAATGTCTAAATTATATGCGATAGGTTCGGTAAGTAATTCACCATCAGCGTTCATGATGATGTATAGGGGTTGTGCATTATTTTTAAACTTGGTAATTTGTAAGTCTGCATTTTGCTTACCAATTGTTTTTTTTATTTTACCATCGTAAGAGGATTTATACCATTGATCTTTAGGTAAATATGTTTTGTCATCTACATATAAAGCAACTAAAATGAAGTTTTCGGATAAATGTTTGAGAATTCTTGAATCTGACCAAACGCGTGCCTCCATTTCACGGCAGTTGACACAGCCATGACCTGTGAAATCTATAAATATAGGCTTTCCAGTTGCCCTGGCACATTCTTTCGCTTGCGTTAAATCAAAATAGCCATTTAGTCCATGAGGGAGCTTGAGGAAATTATTATATTTTGGGGTCTCACACAAACCAAATAAATCATTATTGGGAACTGTATGGCGGTAACTGCTCATATTGAAGTCTTGCCCTGAAATAGGGGGTAGGTAGCCGGACATTCCTTTTAGAGGAGCGCCGAAAAGTCCCGGGACAAGATAATATACAAACGTGATACTGATGAGGGCTAAGATTAATCTTAAAACGGAAGTATTTTTTGCTTCAGAATCTCCGGGCATCCGAAAGGTACCGAGCAGATAAAGGCTTAATAAGGTGAAGATGGCTATCCATATGGATAAGTAAACATCTCGGTCTAAAATGCCCCAATGATAGGCTTGGTCAGCAATACTTAGAAACTTAAAGGCAAAAGCTAATTCTAGAAATCCTAGTACCACTTTTACGGAGTTAAGCCAGCTTCCTGATTTTGGTAGAGATGCGAGCCAGCCAGGGGATAAAGCAAAAAGCATGAATGGAATGGCAAAAGCTGTAGAAAAAGCCAACATTCCCAATATGGGCTTAAGTACTAGTCCGCCGGCCGATTCAACTAAAATAGTACCTACAATGGGGCCAGTGCAACTGAAGGAAACTAGCACTAAAGTTAATGCCATAAAAAAAACACCAACTAGGCCACCTTGATCGCCCATTCTATCTACTTTATTTACCCATTTATGTGGAAGAGTGATTTCATAAAGTCCGAAAAATGATAGTGAAAAAAAGACAAATACAATGAAAAATAAAATATTAGGGAACCATCCTGTAGCCAAATCATTTGCGATTTCTGGACCCATAAATGGGGCTATGATAGCACCAAACAGGACATGAATTCCAATGATTGATATGCCGTAAAAAAGACTGTTCTTAATTCGTACTGCCTTACTTTTGCTTCTTCCCGTAAAGTAAGTAATGGTCATGGGAATCATAGGAAAGACGCAAGGAGTAAGGAGGGCCGTTAGTCCACCGAGAAAGGCAATCAGGATAAAGGTTAGGAGAGTATAAGGGTCATTTGCTGATCGTAGATCAAAAACGCTTTTATTATATATGGGGTCTTCTTTGCCGAATGCTGTTGTATTATCTGTTTTTTTGACAAAAGAGAAATCATCCTCAAAGGGTATGCAAAGTCCTGTAACATCTGAACAAACTTGATAGCTATAAAACCCTTTAACTCGATAATTAGGTTCATTTAATTGAATATTTTGGATGAATGTACCTGTTTTTTTAAAATAAGTGTAAGTGCCCATAAATATCGAATCATAGGCACTCGATGGGTTTTGAGGTTGAACTAATCCTAATAGCTCAAAACTCTTATCTGGAGTAAATACGAATGTAGTAACATTAGGGCCTAGTTCTGAATCAAAATCAGAGGAATATAAGTACCAATTTGAATCTATTCTAGCCGTAAAGAAAATTTCTGCCGTTGTTTGATCATCTGAAATAGAGATACTTTGATGCCATTCTATAGGCTTTATTACTTGGCTTGAACACCAAAGGCTTGCTCCAAGTAACAATAGGATTAATTGAACGCGCATAATACATCAGTTATAGGTTGTATCCCTTACTCTTTTTTGATATTTGGGAAAAATGATCATAAAAATAAGCGATGGTTTCGATTCCTTTAAAATAATTAAATAAGCCATAACTTTCATTGGGGGAATGGATATCATCTGAGTCAAGGCCAAATCCCATTAATATGGGTTCTGTTTTTAGCTCTTGTATAAACAAAGCAACTATTGGGATGCTGCCGCCTTCCATCGTCGGGATGGGTTTTTTCCCCCAAGATTGTTCGAATGCCCTACTGGCTGCTTGATATCCGTTTGAATAGGTAGAGATTACGGCGGGTGTTCCTCCGTGATGAGGAGTTACCTTTACCTTTACAGACTTTGGTGCTTTTTTTTCGAAATATCTGATGATCATTTTTGTGATTTTATCGCTATTTTGATTGGAGACCAATCGAGTAGAAATTTTAGCAAATGCTTTTGATGGGAGTACAGTTTTAGATCCGGGACCTGTATATCCACCCCAAATACCATTTACATCTAAACAAGGACGTATGCCTATGCGTTCAATTGTTGAAAATCCTTTTTCACCTTTAACTTCCTCAATGTCGAGTTCTTTTTTATAATGGTTAAGGTCAAAAGGGGCTTTTGCCATTTCAGCTCTTTCTCTATCAGAATATTCTAAAACGTCATCATAAAAACCAGGAAGTGTGACGCGTCCATATTCATCCTGCATTTCTGCGATAAGTTTGGTAAGAATATTGATGGGATTGGCCACTGCACCACCGTAAACACCGGAATGAAGGTCCTTATTAGGACCTGTAATCTCTACTTCAAGATAGCTTAAACCCCTCAGACCAACGGTAATCGATGGGGTATCATTATTTATGATGGAGGTATCTGAAATTAAAATTATATCTGCTAATAATTTTTGTTTTTCTTCTTTTATAAAAGCTTCTAAATTTTTGGAACCTACTTCTTCCTCTCCTTCGATCATGAATTTGACATTGCAGGTTAATGTATCAGTTGCCATCATCATTTCAAAAGCTTTGACATGCATATACATTTGGCCCTTATCATCACAGGCACCGCGGGCATAAATACGATCATTTTTTACTATGGGTTCGAAGGGGGGATGATCCCATAGCTCATAGGGATCTGCAGGTTGAACGTCATAATGACCATAGACTAATACTGTAGGAAAGGTGGGATCAATAATCTTTTCAGCATATACAATAGGATGGCCTTTCGTTTCACATAATTCGGTATGGTCTGCGCCCGAGCTGGCTAATTTGTCTTTGATAAAGTTGGCAGCATTTCTAACCTCATCATCAAATTTTTTATCGGCACTAACAGATGGAATTCGTAATAAATCAAGTAACTCATCAAGAAATCTATCTTTGTGGTCATTTAAGTATGCTAAAGGATTCATAGAAAAGGGTTATTAAAAACACTAAACAAATTTACTTACAAGAATTTTTAATTTAGTGGTAAAACCTAAAAACCGTCGTCATCATCATCTTCTGTGATATCTAAAAACTCATCAAATGCATCAGGGTAGGTAAGTTTGAATGGGGCTTCTATGTCTAGGTAAACTTTTCGAAAAGTATTTATATATTTTAGGGTTTCAGTTTCTTCACCTGCAACTAAAATGAGCTGTCCAGGCTTAACCTTACCACTACTTTCATTTCTTTTTATTCCAGCATTAAATTCAGAATTTGAAGAATAAGCCATGAGACTATTATCCTGATAATTAAAATAATACCAGCTACCCGGAGCAGCTTGGATAAATAAATTTAATATATCATTACCGAAATCGTCTTTTTTAATTTCTAGAAAACCATCCACTTGTGTATTTATATCATCACCAAATATGTTAGAAATAGCTATTTTAGAAGTATTATACCATGCGTTTTCATCAGGGTTCCAATTCATTTTCACTCCGGAGATCACTAAAAATTTGTTTAGCAGTTCAGAGATTCCAACCAAAGGAGTATATTCTTTTTGGTTGTCTTCTTGGTATTTTTTTGTACTTTCATCACCAATGAGATTACTTATTTTTAGTAAATTTTTTGTGTTAAGCTCATTGGCAAGCTCTCCACCCAATCGAGCTAAAATGTCAAGTAAATCGACAGATATTAATTCAGCAAGTGCATTTTTTAGATTGACATCAATTATTAAAGCAGCATCAAGTGTGCAAATACTTGATGCTGCATCTAAGGTTCCTATTACTGAAGCAGATAGATTTAGTTTATTTTCCTTAACATTGAAGAATTTCATTTTGCCTTCAAAACTGTAAGATTGAGTTGAATCATTGTAGATAAATGTTTGCCCATCATAGGCTTTACCTATTGACTTCAAAGGCTCTTCAATGATGTAGTTTCTTGAATTAATATCATATTTTACCATCCCTTTGGCTAGAAAATAATCGTGGTTTTTTTTATTTTTTTTATTTTCAATAAAGGTTGGGTATAAACGTCCTCTCATATCCTCGTGAAGCCCTGCTATTAATGGGGCGCCATCTTCAAAAGTTTCTTTATTGAGGTCAAAAACTACTTCAGCGATCTCTTCATCTTGTTCATAAGTAACCCAAAGGTTATATGCAGGGATATTAGTAAATTCAGGCTGAATAAATCCATCTAATTCTAAAGCTTGTTTATATGTTTTAAGGGTTACCTTACCTTTATAGGCGAATCCTGGGGCAATTTCAATGTCTCCGCTCTTAGTTATTCCCGTAGCTTGAGTATAGTACTTTAATTCCTGAGTTTCTGAATTTTTTTTACGACTAAATCGACGTATTTGTGTATTCTTTTCGGTGGTATCCGTTGTAAAATAGCGTTTTTTAACACTTAAATCATACATTGGGATTTTGCTCGTATCACCTTTTGTAGATGCTACATAATTGGCTTGTGCATTGAAATTATTTTTCGAAACAATGTTTATTTTAGCATCTGTGAGAAAGTGGTATAAATCGGTCGATTCAAAGATGATTTTTGCATTTTGAAAGGTTTCTAACTCCGAATTAAATTTTATGGTTGTTTCATTATTTTCAGGAACAATTTTCGCATCGGCTACAAGTATGTAGGGTATACCTTGAACAATTAATTCGGATGTCTTGATATCGTAAATGGCATTTGTCCCATTGAAGACTAATGAATCTAGATCAGGGCGTGTTGAATAAAAATAAGAATCTATTAAATCAACATTATCTGGTTTTTTCATTGTTACTACTGAATCTTCCAAAAACCACGTTGCATTGACAATAGATGTCTTCATAGCGGCATAGGGAAAAGTAAAAGCAGCATCACGAGCCTGTTCGATATTTATGGAGGCTATATTTTTTTCAAGGTTAAATTTTACATAAGTATCCTCTCCAACCATGGCGGGTTGATCAATTTGGTTTGAAAGGATTTGAAATTTACTGTTCCGTGCTTCAAAATTTTTTTCTTCGAATGTCATTTGTTTTGATTCTGTAATTGAACCACGAGTAAAAAAGCGTCCTGCACCGTAAACACCTGCTTGGGTGAGGTTAACGCTACCTACCAATTGGGCTGATTTCGTATAAAAATTAAAGGGCTCACCAATGGTAATTAGATACATACTATCTTTTCTTGGATACCAACTCATTCTAAAATTTCCAAGATCAGCTTGAGGGAAGTTTAAGGATTTTACCTGGCCGGGATCAATATATCCTTTATATCCATCTGTAGTTACAGAATCGGAATAATAAATAAAATCATCAGAAAAAAGATGGCTATGTATAAAGTCAATTTTTCCAGTTCCTCTAATTCCATTGTTACTTAACCTGATGGTTTCATAAGTTTTGGCGGGGGTTCCATATAGATTGTAGCCTTCTTTTGGAATTTCATGATTAAATCCTAAGGATTGATCTTCCATAATAATTAATGAATCCTCGAAAACTGGAAAAATTCCTCCGGAGTTAAATGAACCTGGGAAAATTAAATTTTCAGTGCTATCACTGTCAATATCATCAAACTTTTTAGGCCTGACTATAAATACAATTGATGAATCATAAGCGCCGTTGAGTATTTCAGGTTGATTGAAAAAAACTAAGCCATCAGTATTGGAGACAAAATAAGGGTATTTATTACTTTCTTCTCGTCCAGATCGATTATTGGGCATATTTAAATATACGATTCCACTTGTTTGTTCAATGTGATTTGACAGAGCACCGTAAGAGCCATCGGAATTAGACAATCTTAAATCAACAGAATCAATATGTCTTAAGTTTATGAGAAATTTGTCATAATCAAATTGAAAACTACGGCCTTTGTAATCAAATTGACCTAAAGTAACACCACCATTGAAAATGATTTCACGATTCTCTCTTATTGAAATTTTCCCATTTTCGGGTGTAATAGAGCCTTTGTAATCCGCAGTTACCCAAAACTTTTTAACGCCATTTACATTTAAATACATGGAGTCTAGATTGAATGAAGTATTGAATCCTTTGGCCATTTTAGATGAAATAAAAACATTATCAAAGTCCCTTTTTTTCGCAGCAGCTTCGTAATAAAGGAAAGCCCGCGGTAATAATTTAACATGACCTGTTTTGGTATTATAGCTTGCAAACCCATAAGTACTCAATATTTTCATAGCACCTTTGACTAGCCGAATATCGAGATCATATTCACTGCTCAGCTCGAATTCGTTGAACTCTGTTAGTCTATATTTATGTGCATAAAAGACTGAAAGGCCAATAGGATGAAAACTATAAGGCCCGTTTAGTCCTTGATAACGGTTTAAGTTAAAAAAGTCAGAGGACTCAAAAGTTGCGGGTAAAATTCCGGCACCATTGGCCATTTTAAAATTAATAGAGTCATAATTTAATGGCCAGATTAATTGGTCCGCACTTATTAGTATATCGTGATAGGAATCATAAAAGGGCGTGACATCATATTTTTTTTCTCGCCAAACGATCAGTTGGTTTTCTCTGCTATTGTAACGCATGGATATACCTGGATGAAAAAGTGAATCTGAATTTACAATAATTGAAATTTCACTGTCATGAGCTGAAATAACAGAATCTTTAAAATGAAATGTTTCTGACTTAATGATAGCTTTTCTACCATTGCCATCAAGAATAATTAACTCACCCCGGGCCTTGTTGATTGCCGTTCCAATGAACCTATTTCCTTTAAGTTGAATACCGCCCTGATATTGAACTTTTCCATCAAAAAAGGAGAGTTTTATATTATTTTCATATGAGGTAAATTCAATTGAATTTTTTGTATTTTGTTGAATACTTTTTTTTGGTTTGTACTTGAATGTTCCTGATATGGAATCAGAGAAAAGATCTGGAAAAATTAGTGTGGCATTAGGCGTCCAAAAATCCCCTTGATCCACTCGAAAATTAAAGTCTCCCAGCTTTACTTTAGCACCTGTCATTTTTTTATATCTTTTTGGCCAATTAATAGTTGCTGAAGATCCTGCAAATCGGCGATCTTTGAAGATATGATTTCCTATTATGTTATCAATTTTTAAAGAATCAAATGGGGAGGAAAGCATTAATGATGCTTGATTTAGATGAAGGAAGGGTCCGGAAATAATCGCAGGACGATATTTGGCTTTTTTTAAGGCAACATAATCTATTTCATAACTGTAAGTAGCTGTTCTTCTTGGAGTGGGATCACTATTGGTTTGGGCCAAGTTATTATTGGTTTCATCGTCCCAATTCTCCTCATCACTTGGCCAATCATTTGCATCATCATTCCAACTCTCCTCATTATTTGACCAGTCATTGTTTTCGGAGGGGTCTGTTGGTTGAGAGATCTCTAGAATCTGATCCTCAATGAGCGTCGTGGCTTCTCCGAGGAAATCAAAGGAATATTCGGGATTTATGGTTTTAGAGATGAAAAATTTACTCTTATAAAGATTATGACTTTTGATAAATTCATTAAGCCCCTTTTGAAAATTAGTATATTCTTGTTTGCTAAGCGTTTCTAAGGAAGAAAATGATATCGCTAAAATAGCATCAATTTGTGTGGCAGGCAGTTTTTGTATTAAAGGTAGGCCTGTAATGAACTCAAATAATAAGATGTAATTGGTCCTACTAAAGCGTTTATTTCCCATTCCTTGTATGATGACAATAAGTTTTTCTTTTTGCCTTTGATTAAATTGCTCCCTCCATGAATCGTCAAAGGAGTCTATTATTTTTAACGATCTTTTGGTATTTGTGGTTTCGAGAAATTGAAGTGCTTGTTTTTTAAAAGTTTCAAGATCATTTGAGAAACTTTGTGCTGATACCTTCCAGGTAAAAAGTAAGAGGGAGAAAGCAAAAAAGATGTTTTTCATTGCTTAAATCTAAATAAATCACTCACGATAATCACTTTCTTTTCCTTAAAACGATGACGACCCAAAGATTCTTGCATTTTTGCTGTATTTGTTTGAGACCCAGTTTTTCGGCTTTAGTACAAATTTCAGGAGCATCTTTTTCATGAAAACCACTTAAGACTAAAATACCGTCTAAGTTAAGTAGACGTACATATTCTGGCATCTCACTCAAAAGCACGTTTTTATTTATGTTGGCAATGATAATATCTGCTTGGTCTTTGAGGGCTAAATCTCGAACCACACCTTTGAATACTTTCCCTGAGCAATCATTGAGATTAAAGTTTTTTTCGGCATTTTCAATACACCAATCATCAACGTCTGTCGCAATTATATGCGAGGCTCCTAGTTGATGGGCTAAAATGGATAAGATTCCGGTGCCTGTGCCAAAGTCATAAATTTTTTTTTGATGATGATTGATTGATAATTGTATTTCAAGTATCAATGAGGTTGTGGCATGATGCCCTGTACCAAAAGACATTTTGGGATGTATCACAATTTGATGTTTATAATTATCTTGGGGTTTATGGAAAATAGCACGAATTATGATTTTATCAGCGATAACAACGGGTTCATAATTTTTTTCCCAATCTTTATTCCAATTGATACGAGCAATGGCTTCAGTGGTGTAGGAAATGGTTCCTGATTTTTGATACTTCTTTACGAGGCTATTAAGGATAGATTGGTTAAAATTCACTTCTTCGCAGTAGGCACTAAAACCTGTTTGATGTTCCTCAAATGAATCGTAGCTCAGCATAGATAATTCTGCAACCAGAAAGTCATTTAAGGAGGGATCACAAATAAAATGAACACCCTTAAAGCTCATCTTGAGCAGCCTGCAAAAGATTCAAATTCCGTGAAATAGACGATAAAGTCAGCTTCGCTTCTATTATGGGTAAAGTAAATTTTGAAACGGGCAAAGTCTTTTTTATCTTCAAAATACCACATTCCAGGTTTGTTTGCGTAAAGTCGATTTTGTTGTTCGTAAACGAGAAGATCGGCCGTAACCTCTGACAATTCTTCAAAGATAATTAAATCTGCGAGGTAGGGTTCATTTACTTCATATACGCTCCCGTAGGCTTGACAGATTAAAGATTGATTAGGAGCAAAAAAGAGATGTATCGCACTAACTAGGATCCACATTTTAGAATGACTTAGCGATGTCAATAAACCCCTCAGCATCTAAGCTCGCACCACCGATCAACCCACCATCAACATCAGGGCATGAAAAAAGACTTTGGGCATTTTCCGGCTTGACACTTCCTCCATACAATATAGGGATCTTTTTGGCGATACTGTCACCGTATTTTTTTGTGATTATGTCACGAATGAAATGATGCATTTCTTGTGCTTCCTCGCTTGAAGCGGTGACACCTGTTCCGATGGCCCAAACAGGTTCATAGGCAATGACCAGTTTAGCGAATTCAATAACATTGAGTTCAAATAAGCTAGAGGATAGTTGTTCTTTGACAAGATCGAAGTGGGCATTTTCTTGTCTCTTTGCTAGTTTTTCTCCACAACAAAAAATCGGGGTCATTTGATGTTTTAGTACAATTCGCGTTTTAGTTTCGAGTTCAGCATAGGATTCTTTGTAGTATTCCCTACGTTCGCTGTGGCCTAATACCACACAATCTACCCCTAAGTATTGAAGCATTGGAGCAGAAATCTCACCAGTATATGCTCCTGATACTTCTTTATGACAATTTTGAGCAGCGATCAATATATTTTTTGTTGGGGGTATTATTTTTTTAATACTTTCTATGTGTGTGAAAGGAACAGACATAATAATCGTCGTATCTGACAATGATTCATCTTGAGCCATATGAATCACTTGGGAAGCTAGCTTTAGTCCTTCCTCGGGTGTAGTATTCATTTTCCAATTTCCAGCAGCAATTTTTTTTCTCATGATTATATTTTTTCCTTTAAATAACGAGCAGTATAATTTCTTTTCTTCAATTTAATCATATCTTCGGGAAGCCCCGCAAAATTAATAAATCCTCCATTCTCACCACCTTCCGGTCCCAAATCAATAATCCAATCTGCATTTTTGATGACCTCAATATTGTGCTCTATGAGCACTGCTGAATTTCGTTTGTTTATTAATGCATTGATTGAGTTGAGTAATTTTTCGATGTCGTGAAAATGTAAGCCAGTGGTGGGCTCATCAAATAAAAATAATGTATGATCATTTTTATTCCCTCCTTTTTTACCGAGGAAAGAGGCCAGTTTAACTCGCTGGGCCTCCCCTCCACTTAGGGAGCTTGATGATTGACCCAATTTTACATAACCTAGTCCGACATCATCTAAAGGTTTAATTTTATTGTAGATATTTTTTTTATCTGAGAAAAAAACCAGTGCTTCTGATACTGTTAGATTTAAAATTTCATTGATATTTTTTTGTTGATAACAAACTTCAAGAATTTCTTTTTTAAACCTTTGACCTTTACAACTATCACAGGTTAAATGTAGATCTGCCATGAATTGCATTTCTATTTTTACCGTACCCTCTCCTTCGCAAGTATCACATCGACCCCCGATCACATTAAATGAAAAAAAAGCAGGCTTGAATCGGTTCTTAATGGAGATGGGTTGCTCAGAAAATAGTTGTCTTATATGGTCATAGGCTTTCACGTAAGTAACGGGATTAGATCTGGAGCTTTTGCCAATAGGGTTTTGATCTATAAACTCGATATGATTTACTTTTTGATAATCTCCATCTAGTTTATCAAACTTACCAGTAGCTCCAGTATTCAATCCGAGTATTTTCCCTAGGGAGGGATAAAGAATTTTTTTAATTAATGTTGACTTTCCAGAACCACTTACACCTGTGACTACGGTCATTATCCCCAATGGAATCTTGACATCAATATTCTTGAGATTGTTTTCTTTGGCTTTCTTGATAAGAATGGATTGATTCCAACTTCTTCTTGAGCTTGGAATAGGAATTTCCTCTTTTTTAAGCAAATAATCTAGTGTCAAAGAAGATTCATGTTGTGTTTTTGCGTCTTGGTAATGACCTTGAAAAATAAGATTTCCCCCATGCCTTCCCGCACCGGGTCCAATGTCAATAATCTGATCTGCAGCTAACATTATTTTTTCCTCATGTTCCACTACAATAACGGTATTTCCAAGATTTTTTAAACTAATCAACACTTCTATCAGTTTATCTGTATCTCTTGGATGCAGTCCAATGCTAGGCTCGTCAAGAATATACATGGATCCAACCAAGGCACTTCCAAGTGAAGTGGAAAGTTTGATTCTTTGAAATTCTCCCCCCGAAAGGCTTGAGGTGAGCCTATTAAGCGTTAGATAGCCTAACCCTACTTGTTCAAGATAGTTGAGCCTATTAAATATTTCGGTAAATAATCGCTGACTGATTTTGGTATCATGATCAGATAAATTGATTTCACGAAGTTTAGGGATTAAATCAGCTACGGGAATCAATACCATTTCAGTTATGGACATGCCTCCTATTTTGACATAATGAGCATCTTTTCTAATACGGGTACCTTTACAATCGGGGCATTTAGTTTTCCCTCGATAGCGAGCGAGCATTACTCGGTATTGAATTTTATGAGGTTTGGATGCTAAAAAAGAGAAAAAGGCATTTAAACCTTCGAAATATTCATTGCCATCCCACAATAATTGATATTGTGCTGAGGTTAATTCACTGACGGGTCTGTGAATGGGGAAATCAAATTTAATACCATGTTTAAGTAAGGGTTCAACCCACTTTTTCATGGTTTCACCCCGCCAAGGAACCAAGGCTTTTTCAAAAACAGATAGATTTTTGTCAGGAATTACACGTTCTGGATCGATACCTAAAATCATTCCAAATCCATCGCATTTTCGGCATGCGCCATAAGGATTATTGAAGCTAAATAAATTGACTGTAGGGAGTTCAAATGATATCTCGTCCAGTTCTAGTCGATTGGAAAATTTAACTTTTTCGATTCCAACAACTTCGATATTGCAAACTCCTTCTCCTTCAAAAAAGGCTGTTTGAATGGAGTCACTGAATCTGAATATAGCTTCTTCATCTTTTTTGCTAATGACTCGGTCTATTAATATTTCTAAGGATTTATTATTTAGTTTTTTAATGGATAATTCTTCAATGAGTAACATTTTTTGGTCACAAATAATACGGGTATAGCCTTTGCTAAGCAATATTTTTAACTCATCTTCTACCGTCCTTTTTTTATGAATATTGAGAGGTGCCGAAATGATTATTTTAAGATTTTCAGGTTGAGATAAGATATAATCAACCACATCGGTTACTGTGTCTTTTTTTACCTCATTTCCTGACTTTGGTGAATATATTTTGCCTATTCTGGTATACAAAAGTTTGAGGTAGTCATAGATTTCGGTCGTAGTGCCTACTGTAGATCTTGTATTTCGGGTGTTTACTTTTTGCTCAATAGCGATCGCAGGAGATATACCTTTGATATAATCTACCTCTGGTTTCTCAATACGCCCAAGAAACTGCCGGGCATAGGCGCTTAAACTTTCAACATATTTGCGCTGACCTTCAGCAAAAAGCGTATCAAAAGCCAAACTAGATTTTCCAGATCCGGACAGTCCGGTGATGACGACCATTTTATTCCTAGGAATAGCAATGTCCAAATTTTTCAAATTATTGACACGTGCTCCTTTGATGATGATGTGTTTTTTGGTGTCGAGAAGTTCTAATTTTTGTTCTATTGACATTTGTTTATAGTAGGCTAAGTCCAAAGAAATTGATCTGACTGCAAAAATAGATATTGTACTTGATTTTTGGTAGCAAACTAAAATTCTATATACTTGCAGAAGTAATTAAATCTTTTTTCACGCAAACAAAACAATTTGGTATAGACTTCTACGTTCACTAATAGTTGATAATAATGAAAAATGTAGAAATGAGTGACAGCCATTTGCTGTCCCACTATGCCAAAGGCGACGAACAAGCCTTCAGCATTTTGTTAAACCGTCATAAAGACAGGGTTTACACCACCATATATTTAATTGTTAAAGATAGCTACCTTGCAGAAGATATACTGCAAGAAGCATTTATAAAGGCCATTACAATGATTAAATCTAGTCGCTATAACGATGAGGGAAAGTTTCTCCCTTGGATCTTAAGGATCGCACATAATATGGCCATTGATCAATTTAGAAAGACCAAAAGATCACCTTTAATTGTCACTGAAGATGGAAGTAATATTTTTAATACGCTAGCATTTTCAGAGACTTCCACAGAGGATATTCAGATTAAACAAGATACCCATGAGTTGCTTAAAACACATATTGAGGGGCTTCCAGATTTACAGCGTGAAGTATTGGTAATGCGGCACTACATGCAAATGAGCTTCCAAGAGATAGCAGTAGCTACAAATGTCAGTATAAATACAGCACTAGGAAGAATGAGGTATGCTTTAATTAACTTAAGAAAAAAATGGAGGCAAAATACCAACACTTATGACCTCAAACTTCACAACTTATGATGTACTCAAATACATATATAATGAGGCATCAAGTAAATTAAGATCTCAAATAAAAATGGTTAGAAATAGAGATAATTCATTCAACGAGGAAATGTTGAAATCCGAATCGTTGAGTTTAAAATTGGATTATTTGAGATTTCAACCTAGTATTAGATCAATTGGAAAAATTTTAGCAGTTTCTAAAAAACAGAAATTTGAGTCTAATTAATTTTTATGAGGAGACTTTTTGAATAGTAAACTCTATTATTTTTGACAATGACTAGAAAAGAAAGGTATCAATTTTTTATCTCTTATTTTTCACAAAATCAGCCAGAGGCAAAGACAGAGCTTAAGTATAGAAACCCCTTCGAATTGTTAGTTTCTGTCGTGTTAAGTGCTCAATGTACTGATAAACGGGTAAATATGGTAACAAAAAGTTTATTTGAAGAGTTTCCAACGGCTTCGGTCATGGCGGCATCAAATTTTGATGTGCTTTTTCCTTACATCCGAAGCATTTCGTATCCCCGTAATAAAACGAAACACTTACTTGGGCTTAGTAGTATGTTAGTCACAGATTTTGGAGAGGAAGTACCATTAAATATAGATGACTTACAACGAATGCCGGGGGTGGGCAGGAAAACGGCTAATGTGATTGTGTCTGTTTTGGATCAACAACCTGCTATGGCGGTTGACACCCATGTTTTCCGTGTTTCTAAGCGTATGGGCTTGGTCACGCTTAAGGCTAAAACTCCTTTAGAGGTAGAGCGGCAGTTGGTTAAGTACATACCTGATGATTACATTTATAAAGCTCATCATTGGCTTATTCTACATGGGAGATATACTTGTTTGTCTCGAAAACCAAAATGTCAAATTTGTCCTCTTACCGAGTTTTGTAGATATTATGAACATAATTTTAATGTTGAGAGATAAATACCATGAATTTGAAAATTGTATGATTTTTATCGTTTTAATTTGATTAAGATTTTTGAATGTGAAACACGAATAAGACTACATTAATAATAAACCTCAATTTTAGATGTATAAAAGACAAAAATTGTATTTTTTATTTTTTGTAATAAAGGCTAAGAAATATATTCTATTCAGTATTTTATTTATGAGGTTAATTATACCCAGCTTTGGACAAGGAACTTTCGAAGAGAGTCCTTTTGTAGATATGATTTTCAAAATAGATACCTCAGTTTATACTTGGGGGGAAAATGCAATGATGATTAATGGGGAAATGCAATTACCTTTCTATTATGATTCAGAGAATGAGGTAGCTGAGGTGGAGATGAAATTGGCTGGGTATGCTGATGCTGCTGCCATTCAATTAAAGGTTTCTAATGATTATATCTTGGTAGATTCTTTATTGGCCATTGATGATCACCTCCGGTTCAAGGTTAAATTCAAAGATTTAACTTCTTCGAATTTTTTAAAATTTGTTTTCAAGGATCAAATGGATTCGGCTACAACTCAATTTTATGATCTTGGTCTTTTTCCGCATACGCAAACCCGTCTTCAAATGATCTCATCAGGTAGTGAATTTTTTATTGGGGAAGAGCAAATACTCGATGTATCGGTCAGCAATATCGATAATTTGAAGATCAACAATCAATGGGTGACTGATGATAAAGCAAATTATTTGATTCGCAAATATAATGACCAATTGAGGGTACACTTTCTTCCTAAAAAAAAAGGTTTGTATACTTGGAACGTCAGAATTCCTCTTAGAAAGCCGGAAATAGTGGGAGAAACTATGGTATTTGAATCTGCCCCTCTAATTAAAAGGTTTGAGATTAAAAGCGGGCGCATTGCTTTTTTAAACATCAATCAATTAGAAATTACTCCGTCTGAAGATGCCCAAAAACCTAACATCATTCAAATCGATAATAATGCAAGGCTTTCTTTGGAAAAAACTTATCGCATAGAGGATCAAGAGGCACCTGGAGGAGCCTTGATTGCAGAGCTTTATACCCAGTCAAGTTTGAGCAATGGGAAAGTATTGGCTAATCTGAGAACCTATGCCTACCATCAAAAGTCTAAAGGGTATCTTTATTTAAAACAGAATGATAAGGCCTTATTTGTAACCAATTTTGACATTACACCACGAACTAAAATTGAGTCAATTTATATCCAAAGACCTGGGAAAAATTGGGAAAAAACCCAAAAGATTTATCCAGGAGAAAAATTTAATATTAGACTTGAGGGACAAGGATTGCACAAAGGGGAATTTACTTTTGAAGGTATTTATCAGCAGCAATATGATTCTTTACTGAAAAATGAAAATGATATTCAATTTAGGATAGAGGTCCCCTTAGATGTTTTATCAAATACTGTGGAAATTTATAATCATAGTAGTAGTACCGGTTTAAAACTAAATGTAAAAGAGTATCAAAAGCCAAAAGAGTTAGATTTTGTGATTTTAGATATTGACGGGAGTGATTATCCTGTCAATATATTAGATAAGCCAATTTATTATGAAAAGACTATTACGGATTTAGTTATTAAGTTCGACGAGAATAGGATTGATTTTTCTAATAAGCTTTTTGGAAAGCAGTTTTTGGAAATAGATGTAAAGATTAAAAACAAGTCTGGAAATATTATTGAGTTGTATGAATTTGAAGATATAATTGTTTGTCCGGGGACATTCTCGCCAAGAGGGGATCGGTATGATAAAAGTGACTGTACTGCGAATACTATTAATTTGAATAATTTCATTAAGAACAAAACTTCCCAACTGCCTGAATGGGCTCAAATAGAATTAGACATCAAGCACAAAAATAATGCATATGAGGCCATTAGATTAAATAGGAAAGTTATTATTGTACTGAAAAGAGCAAATAGTTATGATATTGATGTTTCTTTTCCTGCTGGCTTGTTGGTGCTTAAATTTGATGAGCGATCAGATTTTGCCAACTTTGGTGGTGTCAGCTTGGCGATGATGGCCCAAATGAGTTTTTATCAACCGGGTAAGTTCGCAGAATATCGCCCCTATAAAATTGGTGCAGGATTCATTTTCTTGAATGCTTTTAGTTTTGACGAGAATGACTCTCGGGGGCGAGATGTGGGTTTGGTCGTTTTAGGTTCAGTTTATCCCATTTCAAGAGAAAAAAAATTAACCTTTCCGTTGTATGCAGGTTTCGGATATTTCTTACAAGAAAAAATTCCATTTTTTATGCTTGGACCAGGTATTCAAGTTAGGTTTTAGGATCCTTTTTAAAGTATTCAACAGTAAAAACACCCATCATTGCAATGATACTACCGAGTAGCTGGAGAGAAGATAATCTTTCTTCTAAAAATAAATAAGCAAGCATGATGGTAGAAATGGGTCCTATACTGCCAAAAATTGAGTACTGATTGGCACCCAGCTCTTTTATGGCATATGATATCAAAAAAGAAGGAATTACGGTAGAAAAAAGAGCAATTAGTAAACCATAAATATATACCTCTTTAGGGAAAATGAGCACGTTAACATTCATTTTAGATTCTATCATGAATTGGGTGATGATCAAGATCGAAGATACAATCATTACATACGAAGTGAATCTAATTGCCCCAAATTTTGGAATGAGCCAGCCGCTTCCAAAAACATAAGAAGCATAAGTAACTGCACTCAGCAGCACTAACAAGGATCCTCTCAGTGCAGTTGAGGGGTTATTTATTTCGATTTCAGGCAAAAAAACCATGCAGATACCTAAATATGTAACAAGAATGGCGTACAATTGATAGCGACTGATTTTTATTTTTAAAAAAATAAAGGAGAGAATAACAACAAAGGTGGGGTAGGTAAATAAAATCAGTCGCTCCAAACTTGCTTTAATATATTCCAACCCCTTAAAATCAAAATAGCTGGCTAAATAATAACCAAGAAATCCGAAAAGAAGGGTCCATAAGTAATCATTTTTTGTAGCAGTTACTTTTTCTTGATTCTTATAAAAGGCAAAGAATAAGTAAAAGGGGAGTGAAAAAGTCATTCTTAAGAGTAGTAGACTGATGGCATCTACCTCATATTGATAGGCTAACTTAGCAAATATGGCTTTGGTTGAAAATAAGATAATTCCAGTCAATCCTAATCCTATAACGATTTGACGGGTTATCATTATTTTTGATTTCAATCGAGTACTTTTCCTTCTATGTTCGTATCTTCTTCAACAAAAAATGATTTTTGGTAAATCAGTATGATGAAGACACTTATAAATATGGAGGCGTCAGCAATATTGAATACTGGCCATAAAGACATATATTCTCCACCAAGAATTGGGAGCCAATTAGGCAAATGACCTTCCCAAATATCGATGTAGAACATATCAATAACTTGACCATAAAACCAAGGGGTGGGAGCATCAAAGGGGGCATTGTCTAAAAAGTATCCATAGAAGATGGAGTCAATTAAATTACCAATTGCACCTCCCAAGATTAGGCCTATACAGATGAGTAAGCCATTACTCATAGGTTTCTTGTACATTAGGAATAAATAATATCCGATTGCGACCATGGCAATAAGTCTGAATAATGTTAAAATGACTTTGGCATGTTCAAAAGGTAGCTCCATTCCGAAGGCCATTCCAGGATTCGTAAGATAATGTAGTTTAAAAAAATTCCCCAAGATTTTTATTTGTCCACTAGAGCCTAATACCATATATTGGTGGACCAGCATTTTTACTATTTGATCTAAGATTATCACGACTAAACTTACTCCGTAATACTTTAATAATCCTAAATTATTTTTCATAGGTTATAACATTCAATTGGATAATGATTTCAGTACCATCGATATCTACAGAAATTCCATTAGGAAGATTGGTATTAAATAGAATAGTTTTTGCCTGAGTTTCCTGTTGAATTGATTCTTGATGCACTTCCATGGCTTCTCGTACGAGTTTATTCTGAGTAGTGTAGAGGATATCAATTTTATCCTTTACTTCTAAATTTTGATCTTTTCGGAGGTTTTGAATTCTATTGACAAGATCTCTTGACAGACCTTCTTTTTTCAGGGCATCTGTTAAATTAATATCGAGCGCAACCGTCAGTCCGTCTTCAGAAGCTACTAGCCAGCCAGGAATATCCTGAGAGTTAATTTCTACATCATTCAATTTTAATTCAATGATTTCACCTTCAACTTCAATGCTAAAGGATCCATTGCTTTCAAATTGAGCAATGTCTTCTTGATTTAAGATATTTATTTTAGGCGTTATTGATTTCAGTTTAGGGCCAAACTTTATACCTAGGGTTCTGAAATTAGGCTTAATTTTTTTAATTAAAATTCCGGTATCATCTTCCAAATAGTCAATGGTTTTAACATTAGTTTCATTAATGATGAGATCTTCAACTTTTTTCAATCTGCTTTTATCAGTTTGACTCAAGACAGGTATTAAAATTTTGCTAAGAGGTTGTCTGACTTTAATTTTTTGTTTTTTTCTTAATGAATGAACTAAAGAGGAAGCGAGCTGTGCCAATCTCATACGGGCCTCTAATTCAGTATCAATGGCTGCCTCATTGATTAATGGGAAATGTTCCAAGTGTACTGAATCATTCTTAGATAACTTTGTAACAGAGTTAAGGTCTAAAAATAATTTTTCAGCATAGAAGGGCGCGATGGGTGCCATGAGCTGTGCGATCGTGTGAAGACAAGTGTAAAGGGTTTGGTAAGCTCCTTCTTTGTTAGAGTTGTAATCACCTATCCAAAACCTTTTTCTATTTAATCGAACATACCAATTACTTAGATCATTGACCGTAAATGATTGAATTGCACGTGCGGCTTTTGTGGGTTCGTAATCATCATAATATCGATCTACTTCTCGGGCAATAGAATTGAGTCGACTGATGATCCATAAATCACTCTCCGTTTTTTCAGCAAAAGCAAGGCCTATTTCTTTGAAATTGAATGCATCCAAGTTGGCATAAAGAGCAAAAAAGGAATAGGTATTGGAAAGGGTCCCAAAAAACTTTCTTTGTACATCTAAGATGCCTTTGACATCAAATTTCAGGTTATCCCATGGGTTTGCATTGCTAATCATGTACCATCGGGTGGCATCAGGACCATACTTTTCTATTACTTCGAAAGGATTTACAGCATTACCCAATCGCTTTGACATCTTATTCCCATTTTTATCTAATACCAGTCCGTTGGCGATGACGTTTTTGAAGGCTACATTATCATAAAGTAAGGAGGAAATAGCGTGCAAGGTAAAAAACCAGCCTCGGGTTTGATCTATTCCCTCAGCAATAAAATTAGCTGGATAATTAGATTTGAAAAGGTTTTGATTTTCGAAAGGATAATGCCATTGAGCATAGGGCATGGCCCCTGAGTCAAACCATACGTCAATTAAATCAGGTTCACGGTACATGGGCTGACCTGAAGGACTGATTAAAATGATCTCATCAACAAATGGGCGATGCAAGTCAAGGTTTTCCGGCAAGCTTTCTGACATAAGGCCTGCGGTAACGGCTTGATCAACCTCAGTACGTAGTTCAGCAATGCTGCCAATACATTTTTTTTCACTCTTATCAACGGTGACCCATATAGGAAGGGGCGTTCCCCAGTATCTTGATCTACTCAAATTCCAATCTACCAGATTTTCCAACCAATTTCCAAACCTTCCCTTACCTGTAGATTTTGGTTTCCAGTTGATGGTATTATTTAAATCAACTAAGCGACTTTTCAAGGCGGTAGTTTTTATAAACCAAGAATCTAAAGGATAATAAAGGATGGGTTTATCTGTTCGCCAGCAATGAGGATAAGAGTGCTCATATTTTTCCACTTTGAAAGCTAGATTTTCTTTCTTGAGTTTAATGGCGATCAGGACGTCGGTTGACTTGAAGTTAGAATCTTTACGAACGGCATCTGAATAATATTCTTCTCGCACGTATTTTCCAGCAAAATCAGTAACCTCTGCAACAAAACATCCTTTTCGATCAACTAGAGGTACTTCGACTCCTTGATCATCAAGCACCATTACTGCGGGTACATTATTTTTCTGACTGATTCTAAAGTCATCGGCACCAAAAACTGAGGCCGTATGTACCACGCCAGTCCCATCCTCTGTTGAGACAAAGTCTCCAGAAATGACTCTAAATCCATTTTCATTCAACAATTCATTGGTGACATAAGGCATCAATTGTTCGTAGCGAATCTCTAAAAGGTCTTTTCCTGTGAACTCACTGATTAGTTTCCAAGGAATGAGTTTATCACCTGCTTGATAGGCATTTAACTCAATGTGATTGGCTTTTTCTGAAAAAAAATTATTGATTAATTCTTTGGCTAATATGACCGATACGGCTTGATAAGTATAGGGGTTAAAGGTAGCGATTTTTACATACTGAATTTTATCGCCAATAGCTAAAGCACAGTTTGAAGGCAAGGTCCAAGGCGTAGTTGTCCAGGCTAGGATTCGAACATCTTCGTTTTCTTTATCAAACAAGAAGGCTGACCTTTGACTTGGCTTTACCTTAAATTGGGCTACTACCGAAGTATCTTTGATGTTTTGATAGGTTCCCGGTTGATTCAGCTCGTGTGAGCTTAAGCCAGTGCCTGCCGCGGGAGAAAAGGGTTGGACCGTATAGCCCTTGTATAGCAAATCCTTTTCATAAAGTTTCTTTAACAAATACCAAATACTTTCTATATAATTTGTATCGAAGGTCATGTAGGGACTTTCTAAGTCGACCCAATAGCCAATTTGACGTGTCAATTCATCCCATTCACTTTTAAACTTCATTACAGCCGCCTTACATTTTTTATTGTAGTCAGCGATACTAATTTTTTTACCAATGTCGTCTTTAGTAATCCCCAGTTCCTTCTCAACTTGAAGTTCAACAGGAAGACCGTGGGTATCCCATCCTCCTTTTCTTTTGACCTGAAATCCTTTTTGAGTTTTATATCTACAAAAAATATCTTTGACAGCTCTTGCCATTACATGGTGGATACCAGGGGTACCGTTGGCTGAGGGAGGGCCTTCAAAAAATGTAAAAGAAGGGGCGTCTGCTCGATTAGTAATAGTTTTGGAAAAGATATTGTTTTCTTCCCAAAAGGCACGAATTTCTTTACCCACTTCTGGATAATTGGTTTTTTTATATTCTGGAAACTTGACCATTAAAAAAGCTTTTTATTAATTTCAAATTCATGCAAGGCATTATTTAGATTTCTTTTTCCCTATCTCTAAACTCTGGAAATTGTTCAATAAGAGGATGTTTGTTTGTGTTCCTTTTGCCACTATCAAATTGTAGCAATAAGGCAGGTAACACCGTCAAATTCGTAATCATAGCAAACAATAGGGTAATCGATGTCAGTTTGCCCAAAGCGACTGTACCACCAAAACCTGAGACAGAAAAAATCACAAATCCACAAAAAAGAATAATAGAAGTGTAAACCATACTAGCACCCGTTTCTTTAAGACTTTTACTGATGGCTAAATCAACATTAAATTTATTACTAAAAAGTTCTTGTCGATATTTTGCTAAAAAGTGAATGCTGTCATCCACCGAGATGCCAAAGGCAATGCTAAAAACTAAGGCCGTACTGGGTTTTAAAGGGATACCAAAATAACCCATGATGGCACCTGTGATAAGTAGTGGGATAACGTTAGGAATCAAAGAAATGATAATCATTTTTAAATTCCTGAACAATAAGCCCATGATTATTGCGATTACTAAAAAGGCAACAATCATCGAGCTAATCAAATTATCAATCAAAAATTTATTCCCTTTGATAAAGGTAATTGTGGTCCCCGTTACTGCCAGGTTCATTTTTGTGTCTGAAAAAAGAGATTCAATCTTAGGCCTAATAATACATGAAATTAGAGAATCCATTTTGTTTGATCCAATATCAGCCACTTTTAGAGAAATCCTCATTTTTTGTTTATTGTCATCCATAAAATTATGGGAAAAGTCATCTTGATCCGGATTTGAGGATAAGTATTTAAAAATGAAACCTAGATCTCGCTTATTGGGTAGGGCGTAAAATTTTGGATTTTGATTATAAAAAGCTTGTCTGGCAGCCTTGATAAAGCTGACTAGGGATACGGGTTGAGAGATGTAAGGGATATCATCTAAAAAGGCTTCAAACTCATTTATTTTTTTTAGATTTTTTAAATTTTGAACTCCTTTTTTAGTTCCTGTATCCACAATGATCTCCAGTGGCATAATTCCACTGAATTGAGCTTCAAAAAAATTCAAATCTTGAATCAAAGGGCTATCTTTAGCAAGATCATCGACCATAAAAGATACTGAATTAATCTTGGATACACCGATTACTGACATCCCAATTATAATGAGGGTAGTCAGAAAGATGAAAATTTGCTTTTTGTGGACTAGAAAATCAAGGTAACTTAACAATTCAGCAATGAATTTGAAATCCAGATGCTTTAGATTTCTATTAGAAGGGGGCTTCAAGTAGGAAAATAGGGAAGGGATAAGGATGATACTAACAAGAAAGGTTGCCATGATATTGAGTCCAGCTACGATACCAAATTCAGCTAAAATTTTAATATCCGTCATTATTAAAACAAAAAATCCAACTGCAGTAGTGAAATTTGTAATTAGGGTTACTATTCCAATTTTCCTTATAATACTGGTCAACGCCCTAATTTGATCTCCATGGCGTGCATATTCATGGTGATATTTATTGAGCATGTATACGCTGTTCGGAATGCCTATCACGACAATAATTGAGGGTAAAAGGCCCGTTAGCGCAGTAATTTTGAATCCGAATAAAGAGACGCAGCCAAGTGTCCAGATAACCATAGTTAAAATAACAATCAAAGGGAACAATACTGCCTTTAAAGAACGGAAAAACATAAAAAGTACGATACCTGTAATAATAATGGAATAAATTAAAAATCGGGTCAGTTCACTTTTGATGGTAATCATATTGGAGTAACGAACATAGGGTAATCCAGCAAAATGAATTTTAATGCCAGAGACTTCTTCAAAACGCTGACCTGCACTCACCAAATCAAAAATCAGATCATTTCTATTTTTTGAATTAAAGACCTCTTTGTCTAGGGTTACTAGTAATAGTGTAGCACCTGTTCGTTCGTTGATCAATTGTCCACTGTAAAATTTGAGAGTTAAAGCCTCTTTAAGTAAGCTATCTAAACTCATTTGTTTTTTTAAAATGTCGCCAAAAAGCGGAACAATGTTAAATTTCTTTTCAACCCTATCCGCTTCTAGCTTTTGCAAGGTGGGAATTCCTAAAACGGCAGTTACACCATTTAAGTCCTTAAGTTCATCTGCGAGGGTAAGAAATCTATTGAAATTTTTAAGTTCAAAAAGGGAGCTATCTTGAACACCAATGGCCATTATATTTCCATCTTCCCCAAAGAGTTCTTTGAAGGCCTGAAGATTTATCATTTCGGTATCATCCTCTGGAACAACGCTGGCTAAATCATATGAGATTTCTATGAATTGTAAATGATATCCCATGAAGGCCGTTATCGCAGCAATGATGATGACTAATCCAAGCCTGCATTTAAGTATGATTTCAGCTATTAATTTCCACATAATAATAGACCACAAAGTTAATTATTTTATTGAGGATGATACTGTTTGATCATAACTGCTTTTATTGATTTCTGCACATGAGGAATATTTTAAGACTTAAAGTTTTATTTAGATCCTCAAAAGTGAGAGTTAAAATTTAGTTTTTAATATTTCCAGAAATTATTTTATATAAACGACTGGCATTTGAGTCAGTTAGGCCTGAAATAAAGTCAATAACTATTCGAAGGTTTTCATAGACAGATAATTGATTATTTTCTAGCTGTAATTTAAACGAGTCAGGTAAAAGTTTGTAAATTTTTTTATCCTTGGGTGAAACGGATTTAGGATTATTTTTTACTATAAATATCGCTTTACAGAAACAAGCAGTTAATTTTTCTATAATTTCATAGCCTGCAACTTCTCTCTCGAGTACTAGTCTTGATTGATAGATATATTTAACGGATATTAAATTGATTTTTTCTAAAATTGGGGATGCGGGAATTTTATCCGTCAAAGCATGATCAAATTCACCTGTCAACAGTTCTGCTTCTTTTGCGATAAAAATGCTTACTACTTCTTGAATGAGTTGGTAAATAGCCATAGCTCTCAAAACACCTAATTTTTCGTTTAAATCAATGATTTTACTTAGCTTTTCTTCAGAAAATTTATTACCAATAATCTCAGATAACAAATTTTTTGTTTGGTCAAACGAGATAAGGCCCAAACGAGTGGCATCCTCCAGGTCTATTATGCTGTAACAAATGTCATCAGCAGCTTCAACTAAAAAAGCAAGGGGGTGCCTTAACCAATTTCCTTCAGCTGTTTTTGTGAGTTGCAGCTCTTCAGCAATGGTATTAATATAGGTCAAATCATTGTAAAAAAAACCATATTTATGTTGGCTTTGTCTGGGGTGGTTTTTTTTTGAGGAACTGCTTAAAGGATATTTAGTGAAAGTGGCCAAGGTTGAGTAGGTCAAACTAAGGCCACCATGATTTGGATTGGTCAGAATCCTAAATCCCTGAGCATTTCCTTCAAAATTTATTAAATCAGACCATTCCGCGGGTTTGACCATTGATTTAAAAAATCGCCCTTCTTTGGTATTTAAAAAGAAAAAGGAGATACTTTGCTCTCCGGAGTGCCCAAAAGGAGGATTCCCAAGGTCGTGTGCTAAACATGCAGCGGAGACCACATCGCCAAAATCTTGATACTTAATACCCGAGACTTTTAATGCTTTATTTTTGGACAAAATGATTTTACCCACTTCTTTTGCCAGGGATCTTCCTACGCTAGCTACTTCTAAACTATGGGTAAGCCTGCTATGGACAAAGTCATCCTCTGGCATGGGGAAAACTTGCGTTTTGTCTTGAAGTTTTCGAAATGGATGTGAAAAAACAATTCTATCATAGTCCTGCTCAAATCGACTTCTTGTTTCGGAGAGAGGTACCGATTTGGATAACCCAAATCGTTTTCCAGAAAATAAATTAAGCCAATTCATAGATAAGCTCTAGAAAATTTTTTGGTTTAACCTTAAAACAGACGTTCGTAGTGATCTATAGTTAAATAGAAACATTTTTTCAGAGGAGTCAAAAAAAGACTTTACACCTAGGTAAAAAAATGCTCCACAGTCAGGTACTACGAAAGATGTCAAATAAGTATTTTTACTATTTACATTCCACTGTAAACCAAGAAATTTTGGGGCATGGTTAAAAATTAAATACCCTGTTATAACTAATAAAATAATCGAAATGGTAGCCATTTTCTATATTGATTTCAATAATCCTTTTAGATTTATATTTTCCTCTAAAATACGTTGAATATCTGTTTTGGGGATGCGTTTTTGTTTCATGGAATCTCGTTCTCTGATGGTGACGGTATCATCTTTAAGAGATTGATGGTCAACAGTGATACAAAAAGGAGTCCCTACCGCATCTTGCCTTCTATATCTTCGCCCAATGGCATCTTTTGCATCATATTGTGCTGTAATATCGAATTTGAGCTCTTTGAAAATTTCTTGTGCTTTTTCGGGGAGTCCATCTTTATTCATCAAAGGAAGTACAGCTACTTTTGAAGGGGCTAGAGCCGCGGGTAATTTTAAAACAATACGCTTAGAATTATCCTCAAGGACCTCTTCTTGATACGCTGCGGATAATAATGCCAAAAACATACGGTCCAAGCCGATAGAGGTTTCTACTACATAAGGAATATAAGACTCATTTTCTTGTGGATCAAAATAGCGAAGTTTCTTTCCAGAGAGTTTCTCATGAGCGGTCAGATCGAAATCTGTCCTCGAATGAATTCCTTCAAGTTCTTTGAATCCCATTGGGAATTCAAATTCAATATCACAGGCGGCATTGGCATAATGCGCAGGGTTAAGATGTTCATGGAATCGGTATTTCTTAGGTCCGAGTCCTAATGCATTGTGCCAGCGCATACGCTTTAGCTTCCAATGCTCATACCATTGCATTTCTTCACCAGGTTTGACAAAGAATTGCATTTCCATTTGTTCAAATTCACGCATTCGAAAGATAAATTGTCGTGCAATGATTTCATTTCTGAAAGCTTTACCTATTTGGGCAATTCCAAAAGGGGGTTTCATTCTGCTGGATTTCTGAATATTAGAAAAATTAACAAAAATACCTTGAGCGGTTTCAGGGCGTAAGTAAATAGTATGGGCATCTTCCGAAACGGACCCTATTTCGGTAGAAAACATTAAATTAAATTGTCTTACGTCTGTCCAGTTTTTAGTACCAGAAACAGGATCTGAAATTTTTAGATCAATAATTAATTTTTTAAAAGATTCAAGATTATTTTCTGCGATTATAGTTTTCATTCTATTCTCTATAGACTGAATTTGGTTGCGGTAGTTAATAACCCTAGGGTGGGTACTGATAAAATGAGTCTCATCAAAGCTCTCTCCGAATTGTTTTCGAGCTTTGATTACTTCTTTATTTATCTTCAGATGAATTTTGGCTATGTGATCTTCAACCAGTACATCTGCACGGTAGCGTTTTTTGGAATCTTTGTTATCAATGAGAGGGTCATTAAATGCGTCTACGTGTCCTGAAGCCTTCCAAGTTTTGGGGTGCATAAAAATAGAGGCGTCTAAGCCCACAATATTTTCGTTCATTTGAACCATTGATTTCCACCAAAATTCTGAAATATTATTTTTTAATAAAACCCCATTAGGACCATAATCATAAGAAGCACTTAAGCCATCATAAATTTCACTTGATCCGAAAATAAAACCATATTCTTTACAATGTGCCGTGATTTTTTTTAAGGTTATTTCGTTTTCTTTTATAGACATGTCGGTAAAGAGAAAGGGATTAGATGAGAAAATGAAATAATTACAAATTAAACTTGACAATTATATTCAGCGGTTAAAATAAAACTTTTACTTTTGAATAATTCAATCCATTTCATTGAGATAAATTAAAAAAAGAAGATTTATTTAATAAATTTAAATTCGAGATCATCAAGACTTTTGTTCAGTCCAACTACTGTGACCGTGTCATGTTTTCGCAGACGGGTATAACCATGGGAAATGATTGTTTGTCCTCCCCTGATAACAGATAAAATAATAACATCAGATGGGAGTCGTAGATCTCTTAAATGAATGCCATGAAGATTAGGATTTAGTATTTCTATATCCCTTGTGTCTTGATTCTGATCCATGCCCAAGAGTAAGGACGTGGCTTGAGGAGATCTTACAAAATGGTCTAATAGACTGACCATTGCTGTTGATGGATCAATTACTTTAGCTTCAAGGGCCAAGAAATTTTTCGAATTGTAACGATGATTTAGGCGGACTACTAATTCTCTGGTCCCAAATTCATGATAAGCGTATTCACATATTAACAAATTATCAGCATCTGAAAGTAAGGTCACAACTATTTCTACATTACCGAAATCAATTTTGGCAAGCTCATCTATAGCCAGAGACTTTAAATAAAGAATACTTATATCGGTAGGATCATCAAAAGAGTCTTTGCCTTTCATAGTAGCAAGTTGGACCCGATAATTTTTTTTAATTAGTTGTTGCGCCAGAGAAATAGATAAAGGTTCATAACCAAAGATTAATACTTCTCTTGTAATTTCATTATTTTGATTTCCCCTTGTTCGTGCCTCATTTACTTGATTAATAGCCCATTTGAAGAGTGGGGGTCCGACAAATTGATTGATCAATATCAATGCGAGCACAACTGTTGAAAAAATGCTTCCCCATTCGGGGAATTGACTACTTACAACTGTGGCTAATCCTAGAGTAACTCCAGCCTGGGTGATATAAGACATCCATCCAATGCCGACATGTTTTATGGGATCTCCAGCGATGAGCCCACCGCACACAGAGCCAAAAATCAATGCAATCAATCTCAAACTAAATAGTAACAGGGCAATGGAGAGGACTTCGATAAATACCAGCATATTCAAAGAGGCACCCGTTAAGGTAAAAAAAGCTACAAATATGTATAATTCTAAACTCCTGATTTGATTAAGAAATTCTGCTCTAAATTTAGAATAATTAGTCACATAAAAACTGCCTAATATGCAAATAAGTAGGGGCTCTAAAAATAATGTATGACCCCACTTTTCTAAACTAAATACAGCTAACCAGTCACTTGTCCAGTAAGCACTATAACCAATTAAAAGGATTAATAAAGATTTTGTCCTTTTATGAATTCTTAATGATAATGCAATTTTTAGGACGTAACCCAAAACGAAAAATCCTAAGACGAATGAGGTGGCAAACTCTGCCAAAACAATGATTATTTGAAAAAAATTAAAAGCACTTTCTTTTAAGACCGATTGAGTGAAAGAAAGACAGATCGAAAACATGATGACTACTAGGAAATCTTTCACCACAGTAACACCCATAACCGTTTGGGTAAAAGGTCCTTTAGAGCGAAGCTCATTGATAATGGCAATGGCTGAAGCGGGGGAGCTGGCGATGAAAATAGTGGCCATTAATGAAGAAATAGCCAATACCACTTTAGTTTCTTGATTTGCTAAAAAAGGGATATGGTCTGCGGCCAACCAAAGGAGCCCAACGCCAATGATGAAAGTAATAAACAATTGCCCAAACGAATTCCATTTAATGCTGTTAATTTGTTTTTTTAGTTCATTCAGATATAATTCTGCCCCTGCCGCAAAGGCAATAAAGCCCAAAGAGACATCGTTTATATATTTGAGTTGAAAAGGGGCGGCAATGGGAATTAAGTTTAATAAGTAAGGCCCCGCCAAGATACCCATTACGATTAGACCGCTAATCAATGGTAAATGTATTTTTTGGAATAAGCGGGCAAGTTGATTTGCAGAAATGGCAACGATGACAAATCCAATAGGTAGAGTGAATACCTCCTGATATTTAGTAAATAATTCAAGCATATTTGTAATACGTAAATCTAAATATAAAATAATGAAGTTATCCCAAGTAGTATATTCGGTAAGAATTTTCAAATTCTTACTTATCCTTACGGCATTATTAAGTTGCGAATCAAAACAAACAAACCAAACAGGAACTGAACCGATAAGTCATGAACTTTGGAATCAGGTGCTGATAAACTATGTCGACACATCGGGAAGAGTAAATTATCGAGGCCTAAAAGAGGATCATAAAATTCTCTTAGATTATTTAGAGCTTTTGCGCAGTAACAGACCCAATAAAGAGTGCTGGAATAAGAAAGAAAGTTTGGCTTATTGGATTAATCTTTACAATGCGTTTACCTTAAAACTTATCATTGATCATTATCCATTAAAAAGCATAAAAAAAATTGGAAGTATGGTTCAAATACCATTTATAAATTCACCTTGGGATATTGAGTGCATCGATTTTGGCGATGAAAAAATATCCCTTAATTACGTGGAGCATCAAATTCTTAGAAAATCCTTTGATGAACCAAGAATTCACTTTGCCATCAATTGTGCCTCGATATCTTGCCCTAATTTAAGGAACAAAGCTTATGTAGCCTCTAAAATTGATGCACAACTCACGGACCAGACCCAAAAATTTTTAAAAGATTCTTCTAAAAACATCATTACTTCCAAGGCATTGTATCTATCTAGAATTTTTCAATGGTTCTCAGGAGATTTTAATACAAATCAAACCCTTTATGAAAATCTTTCGATTTGGTCAGGAGTTTCCATAAATAATTCTGCAACTACACAATTTTTAGAATATGATTGGTCACTTAATGAACAACCTAGACCTTGAAATCATTTAGTTTTCAATGAATTTTCGACCGATACTATAATAGGTAAAATTTAATTTTTTCATATGGTTCAGATCGTATAGATTTCGGCCATCAAAAATGGCTTTATTTTTCATTTTTGAGGCAACAATATTGAAGTCAGGGGTACGAAAAATAGGCCATTCAGTTATGATCATCAAAGCATCAACACCTTCCAAAGCATCATACTGATTTTTCGCATAATAAATTTTATTTCCTATTAATTTTTCAACATTATTCATGGCTTCGGGATCATAGACTTTGAGAGTAACTCCTTCTTCTAATAGTAGTTGAATATTGACTAGGGCGGGTGCCTCTCTTATATCATCTGTGTAGGGTTTGAATGCAAGGCCCCAAATTGCAATAATTTTGTTTTTTAAAGGGCCTAAATAGGCTTTAATAGGATCGATGAGCTTTATTTTCTGTTCGTTATTGACTTTTATGACGGCTTTAAGAATATCAAAATCATAAGCCACTTCTTGTGCCGATTTGGATAAGGCTTGCACATCTTTTGGGAAACAGCTTCCGCCATATCCGGTACCGGCAAACAGAAACCGTTTTCCAATTCGAGTATCCGTGCCGATACCCTGCCTTACAGCATCTACATCAGCATCTAGCAGCGAACACAGATTAGCAATTTCATTCATAAAGGTGATTTTAGTTGCTAAAAAAGCATTGGCAGCATATTTAGTTAATTCTGCTGATTTTACGTTCATGAAGATGATAGGATTTCCTTGTCTCACAAATGGAGCATATAATTGCTGCATTAGCGCTTGAGCTTGGCTTGAATTGGATCCAATAACCACCCGATCTGGCTTCATAAAATCATTTACAGCAACTCCCTCACGCAAAAATTCAGGATTAGAAACCACATCAAAAGGGACTTTTGCTTTTTTGGCAATGGCTTGACTGACTTTAGCTGCTGTCCCAACTGGAACAGTACTCTTGTCTACAACTACGGCGTAACGATCTAATAATTCTCCAAGCTCATTGGCGACCTTTAGGACATATTGTAAATCTGCGGACCCGTCTTCTCCAGGAGGTGTGGGAAGGGCTAGAAAAATGATTTCTGCCTCCTTGATACTTTCTGCTAAATCTGTGGTAAAAAAAAGACGATTTTGATTGAGGTTTCGTTGAAAGAGAGGTTCTAATCCGGGCTCATAAATCGTAATTGTCCCCGCATTTAATTTTTTTATTTTATTGGCATCTATATCGATACAAGATACGAGATTACCTGTTTCAGCAAAACAAGTTCCTGTGACTAGGCCGACATATCCTGTTCCAATTACAGCAATCTTCATAATATAGAATTTAATAATGCAAGTTTAATAGAATGAATAATTTAAAATAAAATTATTGTCAGAATAAATTGATTCTTGATTTAAGTTTTTCCAATTTAAAAAAAGTTTGGGAATATGAAGCTTTTTATTGTGGGTCATTTGAGAAGCTTCACAAAACAATTATAAAAATTGTTAGTTTCCAAAACCCCTTTTTTTAAAACTTTCTTTTGCAGGTAAATTATATTTCCTATACTTGCGGTCCTTTTACTAATTAAAAAAATGATTGTTATTAATATAAAAGATAATGAATCTATTGATCGCGCTCTTAAAAGATTTAAGAAAAAGTTCGAAAAAACAGGTGCCTTAAGAGAGCTTAGATCTAGAACTTTTTTCACTAAGCCCTCCGTTGTACGTAGAGAACAAATTAAAAAAGCGGCGTATATTCAGAATTTACGAGACCTCGAATCAAAATAATTCAATTTATCCTTTTTTTTAAATTTTTGTCGGTAATTTAGAGAAAGATTATATTATTCTCATCATCTTCATGAATGGTCGACAAATTTCTTAATTACCTCGTTTACGAAAAAAGGGTTAGTCAACATACTTCACTGGCCTATAAAAAAGATTTATGTCAATTCTTCACGTTTCTCAAAGCCCAATTTCAGCTTAATTCTGCACAGGAAGTCATACATAATCACTTGAGAGCATGGGTCGTTTCATTACTCGAGGCCCAACTTAATAGTGTTTCTGTCAATAGGAAAATTGCAAGTCTAAAATCTTATTTTAAGTTCTTAAGCTTAAGAGGTTTTATTACAAAAAATCCTGCTTCTAGAATAAGACCTCTTAAAATAGAAAAAAAGCTTCCTTCTTTTCTTAGATTGAGTGAAACAACTTTTTTGCTCGATCATATCAAATATGAAAATTCTTTTTCAGGAAAGCGAGATCAATTGGTCATTGAATTGTTATATGCTTCAGGGATCAGGCTCTCTGAGTTAATTAATCTGAAGGAAGCTGATGTCAATACTTACAATGGGACTTTGAAGGTATTAGGAAAGAGGAATAAGGAAAGGTTGATTCCTATTAATGAGTTTTTGATCAAGACTATCAAGTCTTATCTCCGAGCATATAAGTCCGAAGAGAAATCAAAAGCTTATTTGTTACTTACCGATAAGAAAAGACAAATGTATCCCATGTTTGTATATCGCTTGGTTCAGAAATATTTAAGCCAAATTACGACCTTGAAAAAGCGCAGTCCCCATATACTCAGGCATACTTTTGCTACGCATATGTTAGATAAGGGAGCCGAATTGAATGCAGTTAAAGAACTTCTGGGTCATACCAGTTTGGCAGCGACTCAGATATATACTCATAATTCCATGGAGAAACTTAAAAAAACATTTGACCAAGCTCATCCAAAAGCATAATTATCAACTTAAACAAGCAAAGCTATGAAACTTCAAATACATTCTATAAGGTTCGATTCAGATTACAAACTCATTCAGGTAATCAAGAAAAAGCTCGTTAAGCTAGAAACGTTTTATAATCGGATAATAGATGGAGAAGTTTTTTTGAGAATAGAAAATGATGAATCTAGAATCAATAAAATTATAGAGATAAAGTTAAATATCCCTGGAGATCAATTATTTGCCAAAGAACGTGCTAGGACCTTTGAAATAGGTGTGGATGAAGCTGCCGAAGCTCTGAGAAGACAGATCAAAAAGGTTAAGGAGAAACAATTATTTGTTGAAAGAACGAAGCTGATAGACTATTCATTATAAGCCCACCCTACGGAATCTTTCATATCTTTTACAGTAATACCTTCTTCCGCGAGCCGCTGTCTAAGAGAGTCTACTTTTTTATAGTTTTTCGATTCTTTTGCCTCCACATAATTTTCCAATAAAATATTAAGAAGATTATGACCATTAATCTCTTTCTCTGGTTTTATTCCTAGTATTTCTTCCGTGAAAGTTAGCAAGGTGGTCTTCATGCGATTAAATGTTGCTTTATTTATATCTGTGAAGGCTATTTGTTTTGAATATAATGAATTGACTTTTTTGAGTAAGTTAAAAAGGTGACCAATGGTCAAAGCGGTATTAAAATCATCGTCCATGGCGCTATGACAATCATCACATATTTTATTAATTTGATTGATTAGTGCTGCATTGACATTTAATGAATCATGCTTTGGATAAATTATTTCTTTAAGTATACGGATGCCATTGGCTAATTTTGTGTAGCCTTTCACGGACCCATTTAGAGCTTCATTTGAAAAATCTAAATTACTTGCATAATGAGATTGGAGCATAAAAAAACGGATAGCCATGGGAGAGTAGCCCCGATCAAGCATCCCATGATTACCAGAAATAAGTTGCCATGGTAAAAAAGCATTACCCAAAGATTTAGACATTTTTTGTCCATTGACTGTAAGCATATTGGTATGCATCCAATATTTAGCAGGTTCTTTATCCGAGGCACCCAAGCATTGTGCAATTTCACAGTCATGATGTGGAAATTTAAGATCTAATCCGCCGCCATGTATATCAAATTGTGTTCCTAAATACTTTGTGCTCATCACTGAGCATTCAAGATGCCAACCTGGGAATCCATCACTCCATTTTGTTTTCCACTTCATGATATGATTGGGAGCGGCTTTTTTCCATAATGCAAAATCGAGCGGATTTTTTTTATCATCTTGACCCTCTAAAGTTCGACTTTGATTAATTAGATCTTCAATTTTTCTACCACTTAATTTGCCATATGCGTATAACTTATTGTATCTTGTGAGATCGAAATAAACGGATCCATTGGCTTGATAGGCAAATCCCTTGGATAGAAGGGTTTCAATCATTTCTACTTGCTCGAATAAGTGTCCGATAGCAGAAGGTTCAATGTCTGGAGGCAATACATTGAAGATTTTCATTACACTATGAAAATCATTGGTATATTTTTGTACAATTTCCATAGGTTCCAGCTTGTTTAGTCGGGCTTTTTTAGAAATTTTGTCTTCACCGTTATCAAGTAAGTGACCAACATCCGTGATATTTCTTACATATCGTACTTTGTAACCCAGAAATTTTAGGTATCTATTTATGATATCAAAGCTGATGAAAGTTCTTACATTGCCCAGGTGTACATCACTGTAAACGGTAGGGCCACACACATACATTCCTACTTCGGGAGGGTTAATAGGCTCGAAAAGCTCTTTCTTTCGAGTCAAAGAGTTGGTTAGTCTAAGTTTTCCGATCATCGCTGTTAACAAATTTTTTGCTAGGTGCAAAAATGCATGATGCTTTTATAACAATCGAATTTGAATTGAGTTTTTTTTGAATTACTTTTGTATATGTAAATAGGGAATTGAAAAGAGGGGACACAAGTCCCCTCTTTTTATTACTAAGAAATTGATGGTATCACTTGTTCAAAAATTAATCGCTGAATTGGAGCTAATAATTGATGAGTTTCCAGAATTGTTTTTCGTGGACTTAATCGTGACGAGAGTTTCAGGAAAGCAAATCGTTTTGGTTTTAATTGATAGCGAAGTAGGTTTATCAATCGAGATGTGTTCATTGATCAGTAGAAAACTTTTAAGTAAGATTGAAGAAAAAAGTCTTATTGAAGGGGCATTTAATCTTGAGGTATCTTCACCAGGGATCGATAGACCAATTTCCTTGCCGCGGCAATTTAAAAAGAATATTGGCCGGAAATTGGAAATAGAAACTTTAGATGGGGAAACATTTAAAGGGAAGTTAAAAAAAATTGAAGATCAAAAGATTGCCCTTTATTTGAGGGAGCGAGTGGAAATTATATTTTTAGACAAAATAAAAAAAGCGAAAGTTTTAATATCATTTAACTAGAAAATGGAAGCAGGAATATTAATTGACTCATTTGCCGATTTTGCCAGAAATAAAAACATAGATCGGCCAACTATGATTAGAATCCTAGAAGATGTATTTAGGACGATGATCAGGAAAAAATATAAAGATGATGATAATTTTGATATTATTATCAATACCGATAAAGGTGATCTTGAAATTTGGAGATTTAGAGAAATTGTTGATGATAATTCTGAGGATATTTGGGATCATGATAAAATCTGCTTCTCCGATGCAATAAAGATTGAACCAGATTTTGAAATTGGAGAAGAGGTGGCTGAAGAGATAAAACTTATAGATTTTGGTAGAAGAGCGGTAATGACCGCACGTCAAACATTGATACAAAAAATCAAAGACTTAGAAAAGGACATTTTATTTCAAAAATACAAGGAGTTGGTTGGGGAAATAATTACTGGTGAAGTTTATCAAACCATGAGCAGAGAAGTATTGCTTATCGATGGTGAGGGGAATGAACTCAACATCCCCAAGTCAGACCAAATTCCCAAAGATCGTTACCGAAAAGGTGACTCAGCCCGCGCTATTGTGCATCGTGTTGAAATGCATAATGGAAATCCAAGGATTATCTTATCTAGGACTTCTCCCACGTTTTTGGAAAGGTTGTTTGAGAGTGAAGTACCAGAGGTTTATGACGGATTGATTACGATAAAAAAAGTCGTAAGAGAGCCAGGAGAAAGAGCAAAGGTTTCTGTAGAATCTTATGACGACCGAATAGATCCGGTAGGTGCTTGTGTAGGTATGAAAGGCTCACGTATCCACTCCATTGTAAGAGAATTACAAAATGAAAATATTGATGTTATTAATTTCACGGATAATCTTGAATTGTATATTTCAAGAGCTTTAAGTCCGGCCAAAATTTTGAGTATGAAAATAGATGAGCCTCAAAAGCGTGTTTCTGTTTATCTCAAGCCAGATCAGGTATCTTTAGCCATAGGAAAAGGAGGTCAAAATATTAAATTAGCCAGTCGTTTGGTGGAATATGAAATAGATGTTTTCAGAGAACTTGATGCGGTAGAGGAGGAGGATGTTGATCTAGATGAATTTTCAGACGAAATTGAAAGCTGGGTGATTGACGAGTTGAAAAAAATAGGCTTAGATACTGCAAAGAGTGTATTGAGATTGGGTCGTGAAGATATGGTCAGAAGAACGGATCTTGAAGAGGAAACGGTTGATAATGTATTGAGCGTACTGACCCAAGAATTTGAATAAAAAAATTAAGAAGCAGACGATAGATGCATAGACTCAGTCAAGTTGCAAGAAAACTAAACGTAGGTAGTATTACTATACGCGATTTCCTTAAGGGCAAGGGTCACGAAGTGGACAGTAGCCCTAATTCTAAAATAACAAATGAACAATTTGAGCTTTTATCCAAGGAATATGCTTCCTCGGTAATGGATAAGGAGGAGGCTTCCAGTTTGACCATTGGCAGTAAACATTCAGATGATCTGGTTATAAAGGAGCCGAGCCTATCGATGGAGTCTTCGACAAAAGAAGAAGATCTTGTTTTAATTACAGATAATATCGTAAAGCCTAATGATGAAGAAGTACTAAAAAAGAAGGATGAGCTTATCCCAAAACCTAAGTTAGAAGGTACTAAAGTAATAGGAAAAATTGATCTCGAGGCGAACAAAAGTGAGGCTAAGAATTTTGAAAAAACTCAAGAAGTTCAAGAGTCACAACCTGAAAAGGAGGTTCAAGAGGTAAAAGAAAACTTAAATGTGGATGTAGAAACACCTGGGGTTGAATCTTCCACAGAGTTGGCAGCGTCAGAAGAGACTGCTGGACACCAAGATGTCGATCAAGCTTCCGATTACATTTCCGACGATACAGCGGTACCCGATGATCCGACTACGCCAGAGGATGAATTTGGAAATCTAACAAATCAAGTTACCTCAGAAACTGAGACTTCTGGAGAGGGAATGCTTCCAAAAGGAGGGACTATAAAAGCCAAAGCAAATGCTCTAAAAGGGCTTAAAGTCTTGGGTAAAATTGAATTGCCAGCCGAAAAGAAAAAACCTATTGCTTCTTCAGATGAGCATAAAGATAGAAAGAAAAGACCTCGAAAAAGGATTCAGTCAAATACCCCATCAAGTCAACGTCCCCCCCTTGGACAAAAATCGAAGGTAGCATTGGATACTAGTCGAACGAGGGGTAAAGACATTAAAAAGACCGAGGAGCTTACTGACAAGGAGATTCAAGATAAGATTAAAGCAACGCTTGCCAAACTTAGTGGTGGTGGAAACAAAGCTGCTACGGCTAATCGCTCGAAATATAGAAAGGATAAGAGATCTGCCAAAGCTGAGGCAGTGGAAGAACAGATCATTCAAGAGGCAGAAGATGCCAAGACACTCAAGTTAACTGAGTTTATATCTGCCAATGATTTGGCTTCGTTGATGGATGTTTCAGTCAATGATGTGATTTCATCTTGTATGAATTTAGGACTGTTTGTTTCGATCAATCAACGTTTGGATGCAGAGACCATTACAGTCATTGCTGATGAATTCGGATTTGACGTGACTTTCACTTCGACAGAGGAAGGTATTGATATTGTTGAAGAGGAAGATATCGCTGAAAACTTGATAGAACGCGCTCCTATTGTAACTATAATGGGACATGTCGATCATGGAAAGACTTCCTTGCTTGATTACATCAGAGAGTCCAAGGTTACTGAGGGTGAAGCGGGAGGTATCACACAGCACATTGGGGCCTATGATGTAATGACCAATCAGGGAAAAAAAATTGCATTTCTAGACACACCTGGACACGAAGCCTTTACTGCTATGCGTGCCCGGGGAGCAAAAATTACAGATATTGTAATTGTAGTAATTGCGGCTGACGATGCAGTCATGCCTCAAACTAAAGAAGCTTTAAATCATGCTCAGGTTGCGGGTGTACCAATTGTAATTGCGATAAACAAGATTGATAGACCTACGGCGAATGTGGATAAGATTAAAGAGGAGCTTTCGGCGATCAACATTCTGGTGGAAGATTGGGGAGGAAAATATCAATGTCAATCATTATCAGCCAAAACAGGAGAAGGTATTGATGAATTATTGGAAAAAGTATTACTAGAGGCAGAGTTACTAGAGTTAACAGCTAATCCTGATAAGGCTGCTGTTGGCAGTGTAATTGAGGCAAGTTTGGATAAAGGGCGAGGTTATGTGACCACATTGATGGTTCAGGCGGGTACCTTGCGCATCGGTGACGTAATGCTTGCAGGTTCTTATTTTGGAAAGGTTAAGGCAATGTTTGATCACCGAGGGAAGAAGTTAAAAGAAGTGCACCCGGCGACTCCAACGGTTGTACTTGGATTGGATGGAGCACCCCAAGCTGGAGATAGATTCAATGTCATGGAGTCAGACCGTGAGGCCAGAGAAATTGCCAACAAGCGAGAAGTTATTCAGCGTGAGCAATCTGTTAGAGCTAAAAAGCACATTACCCTAGATGAAATAGGAAGAAGATTGGCGATTGGTTCTTTCAAAGAACTTAACATAATTGTAAAAGGGGATGTGGATGGCTCCATCGAGGCATTGGCAGATTCTCTATTAAAGTTATCTACAGATGAAGTACAGGTGAATATTATCCACAAAGGTGTGGGACAAATCTCTGAATCGGATGTACTTTTAGCTACTGCCTCTGACGCAGTGATTGTTGGTTTCCAAGTACGTCCTTCTAGTTCAGCGAGAAAAACTGCTGAGAATGAGGAGATTGAGATTAGATTGTATTCAATTATTTATGATGCCATTAACGATGTTAAAGATGCCATGGAAGGAATGTTGGCACCGACTGTTGAGGAATTTATTACAGGAAATATTGAAATTCGTGAGGTGTTTAAGATTTCAAAGGTAGGAATGGTAGCGGGATGCTATGTGACCGAAGGATTCGTTAAGCGAAGCAATCAGGTAAGAGTTATTCGAGAAGGGATTGTTACTTATTCAGGCAACATTAATCAATTAAAACGTTTCAAAGAAGATGTACAAGAGGTAAAGAAAAACTATGAATGCGGAATAAGTATCAACAATTTTAATGACATCAAGGTTGGAGATATAATAGAGGGTTTTGAAGAGCGTGAAATTAAGCGAACACTGTAATTTTAAAAAAGGGAGTATTAATTTGTTTTTTTACGTTTTTGAAACTTCTTAAAGTCTAAAAACTTCTTTGATCTTTTTAACATAATCTAGTTTTTCCCATGTAAATGTCTCTACCTCATGTATTACCTCCTGATTTGCAGATTTGAAGGTTATAGTTTTTATTTCTGATGTCCTACCCATATGACCATAGGCCGCAGTCTCTGAGTAAATTGGTGTCCTGAGTTTTAGTCTTCTCTCTATCGCCATAGGGCGCATATCGAATAATTTTTCAATTTTATTGGCAATTTCTCCATCTGTAAAATCTACATTGGCAGTTTCATAGGTATTTACATATATGCCCATGGGCTCTACTACCCCAATGGCATATGAAACTTGCACCAACGCTTCATCGCAAATCCCCGCTGCGACTAAATTTTTAGCAATATGTCGGGTAGCGTACGCTGCAGATCGATCAACTTTAGAGGGGTCTTTTCCAGAGAAAGCACCTCCCCCATGTGCGCCTTTACCCCCATAAGTATCCACAATAATTTTTCTTCCAGTCAATCCAGTATCTCCGTGAGGACCTCCAATTACAAACTTACCGGTAGGGTTGATGTGATAAAAAATCTCATCATTGAATAAACTTTGAAGGTTAGCATTCAATTTTCTTTTGACTCTAGGGATTAGAATATTAATAATATCGGTTTTTATTTTTACCAACATTGCGGTATCATCAGCATCAAATTCATCATGTTGGGTAGAAACGACAATGGTCGTTATCTTTTGTGGCTTATTGTCATCGTTATATTCAATAGTCACCTGTGATTTGGCATCTGGGCGCAAATATTTTATTTCATTATTCTCCCGTCGTAAAGCAGCAAGTTCAATTAGAATCCTATTAGAAAGTTCTAATGCCAAAGGCATTAAATTTTCTGTTTCTTTGGTTGCATATCCAAACATCATCCCTTGATCTCCTGCACCTTGTTCTTCAGGAGTTGCGCGATCTATTCCACGGTTTATGTCTTCCGATTGCTCATGAATAGAAGAAATAACTGCACAAGACTTGGAGTCAAATTGATATTCACTTTTAGTATACCCAACTCTTTCAATAACGTTTCTGGCTATTTCTTGAAAGTCGAGGTAAGCGTTAGATTTAACTTCTCCGGCTAGTATTACCAGACCTGTGGTGACCAGGGTTTCACAGGCTACTTTAGAATCTTTATCAAAAGCAAGAAAATGATCAATTAACGCATCTGATATTTGATCCGCTATTTTATCTGGATGTCCCTCTGATACAGATTCGGAGGTAAATAAATAAGGCATAGTTTAATAGGTTAAACTTAAAGTTAGTTTACTAGTGCGAAAGTAGTTTTTTTTTTTGAAATAAGGAGTTAACTGTTTAATAAACCCCTATTGAAAAAATACAGGGAATTTTATCTATTTTAAAATTTGCCTTTTTCCAGGCACTTATCCTTTTGGAGCATATGTATTGTTCTTGACCTGTCAGATCTGCTCCGATAGCCAAAACCGTATCTTGCTTGAGAATTTTGCATAACACAGTCAATAGTTGTTGATTGCGATAAGGGGTTTCTATAAAGATTTGGCTATAGTTACTTCTTAGTGCAGTCTGCTCCATAGTTCTGATCTTTTTTTCGAGAAGTATAGGATCTACAGGGAGATATCCATGAAATGTAAATTGTTGCCCATTGAGACCACTGGAAACGAGCCCCAAAATAATCGATGAGGCACCTTCTAAGCAAACGACTTCAATTTCTTGCTGATGTGCATATCTCACAGCAAGATTGCCAGGATCAGCGATTGCGGGTAGACCTGCTTCTGATAGAACACCTATGTTTTCTCCCATTAATAAAGGATTCAGTAGTGCAGGTAAATCATTATTATTAAAACGTTTATCTATAAGATCAAAATGGAGTTTTTCTATATCTAAGCCTAATTTAAGAGAAGCAATATATCTGCGCGCCGTTCGGGCGTTTTCAACTAAGTAATAAGATGTCTTTCGGATTGTATTTTTGACATTATTAGTGATGTTATCTTCATTATTGGTACTTGATAAATAGGTAGGGATTAAATATAGTTTACCTTTTTCCATATTTTAGAAATTTATTGATGAGGATTAAGAGTACTGCTGGTTGTTCGGCGTGAACCCAATGTCCTGCATTTTGAATGGTAATTAAATTAGCCTTTGGGAAATGTTTTTTTAACAATGACTCATCTTCATTTAATATATAGTCCGATTTAGCACCTCGAATAAACAATACTTCACCAGCGAAGAGTGTATTTGATAAAAGGGGGGCCCCGATGGCTTCCATGTTATCTTCGATAGCTTTCCAATTTATTTTCCAATAAAACAAGTTCTTAGGGTTTCGAATTAAATTTTTTAAAATAAATTGTCTGATACCGGGTTCCTTTATGGTTTTCGAAAGCAAATCATCAGCCTGTTTTCGGGTATTTAAATCAGGCAGGATTAGAGAACGAATCCCATTTAAAATATTTTGATGATGTGGGACGTACTTTTTAGGCGCAATATCTACAATGATGAGTTTTATAATTTTCTCAGGGAATTGAACGGCAAAGTTCATGGCCGTTTTACCACCCATAGAATGTCCCAATAGGATGCATTTTTCTATCTGTTCATCATACAACAATTCCTTGAGATCATCGGCCATGACTTGATAATTGAATTCATCACTGTGCGGAGATAAGCCATGATTTCTTTGGTCTACTAAATAAACCTCGAACTTATTTTTCAATTGGTTGGCAAAGGTTTTCCAGTTGTCCGAAGACCCAAATACGCCATGTAAAATTATCAGTGGTGGACCTGTTCCAAATTTTTTAAAATGAAGCTTCATTGAAGTTGTCGCTTGTACATTTGAATTGTATTTTCGATCCCATAATATAGAGAGTCGCAAATTAAGGCGTGTCCAATAGAAACCTCCGCTAAAAAGGGGATACCCGTTTTGAGATATTTTAGATTGTGTAAATTCAAATCATGACCAGCATTGACATCAAGCCCCATTTTTTTTGCGACCTCTGCGGCAGTAATAAATGAGCTTAGGGCTTTTGTTGGATTTTGGATGAAATCATTGGCATATGGTCCGGTATAAAGCTCAATTCTGTCAGCGGTGGTTTGTGCAGCACCTTCCACCATAAAGATGTCGGGGTTACAAAAAATGGAAATCCTTGTACCGGATAAGCGGAGTTCCTGAATAATTTCAATCAGAAAGTCTTTGTTTTTAATCGTATCCCAACCCATATTTGAAGTGAGGACATCTGGGGGATCAGGGACTAAAGTTACTTGATTAGGCTTGAGGTCTGTAATGAGTTTCATAAATCGGGCATCTGGATAGCCCTCAATATTGTATTCAGTGGTTACTACTTTGGATAATTCATATGCATCTTTTGTAGTAATGTGTCTTTCATCAGGGCGGGGATGAATGGTAATACCATCCGCCCCAAATCGTTCGCAGTCTTTAGCCATCTTGATGACATTTGGATTACTTAATCCTCTTGCATTGCGTAATGTTGCAATTTTGTTAATGTTTACACTAAGTTTGGTCATTGAAACAATAATTAATTGAATTATAAAAATAGGTTTTTTATATGAGCTTAAAATTAAGAATAGAGCAGGAAATTAAAACGGCTATGCTCCAAAAAAATAAAGACCGTCTGAGAGCACTTAGAGCAATAAAATCGATGATTTTAATTGCAGAAACTGAAAAAGGGGCGGCTGCTAGGTTAAATGAGGAAGCTGAAATTAAGATTTTATCTCGGGCTGCCAAACAAAGGAGAGATTCATTGGAGGTCTATCAAGATCAAGGAAGGAAAGATTTAGCAGATATTGAGCGAGATGAGCTACAGGTAATTGAGGACTTTCTTCCTCGTCAACTCAATGCAGACGAGCTTAAAATGGCAGTAAGAGAAATCATGGCAAAAGTAGGGGCTACGTCTCCCAAAGATATAGGTAAAGTTATGGGAAGGGCTAGCCATGAACTTTCTGGTAAAGTAGATGGTAAAGTACTCTCAACATTGGTAAAGAAATTATTGATGGAATGAATTATCTTGATCTATTTTTGATTTTAATATTATTATTTTCGGCTTATAAGGGCTATCAAAAAGGGCTCTTGATTGCCATTTTCTCTTTGATTGCATTTTTTTTAGGGCTTTTCATGGCTATTAAGTTTACAGTACCCATAAGTGTAAGTTTTTTTTCCGAAAGCATTTATTTTGAATGGATTGCGATTGCTATTTTTATTGTGATTTTTTCCCTTTTAATTTTTGGGATTCATTTATTATCGAGAGCATTGAAGATGATTTTAGATTTTACTCCTTTTGGAATTTTAGATAATATTTTGGGCGCGGGGTTAAATATTTTTAAAATTGCATTTGTTTTAAGTATATTATTTTCGGTAAGTGTTTCCCTCGGTATTGATTTTTCAAATGAATATATAAATAATTCAATAGTTTTGGCATATATTATACCTATCGCTCCAAAGAGTTTTGAGGTAATGGGATTTTTTATTCCACATTTTAAGGAAATATTCGACATGAAGGATTTGTTCAAGAATAATTAAAATTAATCTAACCGTCATTGAATAATCGATTTACTATGTTAAAGGACAAAAATGGGTTTAAGTTTTTAGATAAAGGGGAAGGAGAGCCGCTAATTTTACTTCATGGGCTCATTGGAGAACTGAGTAATTGGGATGCGGTATCAGATTATTTCTCAGAGGGATATAGGGTAATTATCCCAGCGTTACCCATTTATTCTATTCCTGTGAGAAAGTTAGGACTAGAAACTCTCACTGACTTTTTGGAATCCTTTGTTGATTTTTTAGCGTTAGATGATATTAATCTTATGGGGAATTCGTTGGGAGGGCATATTGGGCTCATTTATGCATTACGAAGAAGAGAAAAAGTAAAACGTTTAATTTTAACTGGTAGTTCAGGATTGTTCGAAAACTCTATGGGGGGATCCTATCCAAAAAGGGGAAATTATGAGTACATAAAAGAACGAACGGAGTATACCTTTTATGATCCTAAAACAGCAACGAAAGCATTGGTAGATCACGTTTTTGATACTATGAAAAGTATCCAAAACTGCTTAAGTATTGTGGCTATAGCAAAATCAGCACAACGCAACAATATGTCTAGAGAACTTCATGCAGTGACTGTGCCTACACTGCTGGTGTGGGGGCTAAATGATACCATTACCCCGCCTTATGTCGCACATGAATTTGATAGATTGATTCCCAATGCAACTTTGAGGTTTATCGATGAATGCTGTCATGCGCCCATGATGGAGCAGCCGAACAAATTTAATCAATTGGTTGCATCGTTTTTGAAAAAGGTATAAAGTATGATTGCGAAAGACTTAATTGATTATGATATTCCTCTTTTAAATAAAGAAGATAAGGTCTCAAAAGCATTAGAATTGATGGAAGAATTTGAATGTACTCGATTACCTGTTGTGGTCTCTGAGGGTTATTACGCCGGCTTCTTAGAGGAAAAAATCATTATTAATTGTGATGGTAAGAAGATAAGCGATTATAGATTGATGGGAGAAAATGGACAAATTGATCAAGGTAGCCATTATTATGGTATTATAAAATGTGCTTTAGAATTTGACTTACCCTTGATTTCCATAAAAGATGATCAGGGGCTTTATTTGGGAGTGGTACCCACCGTTTCGGCATTTGAAACGTTTGCTTCTTGCTCCGCACTGCTTACACCAGGGGGGATCATTGTATTATCCCTTAACAACAAAGATTATTCTTTTTCGGAGATCGGCAGAATCATTGAAAATAGTGATGCTCAAATCATCAACAGTCAGATTTCGATAGATCCAAACAACAACGATAAAATATGGCTTACTCTTAAACTTAATAAAGAGGATATTTCACATTTAATTTCAATTTTGAAATTTAGTGGCTATAAAATAGATAGATATTTTAGTACTCATGTAAATCATGAAAATATTAAAGAGCGATACGATAGTCTGATGAATTATTTAAAAATATAATTAGTGAAAAATATCGCCATTCATGGTAGAAAAATTAAGTTTAATTCTTTTAAGGAGGTACAGGCCTTGCTTCACCAACTAACTTCGAGAAAGATTCAATTATCTGTTTCATCAGATTTTTTGAGTCTCAATGAAGTATTATTGTCCAATTTTTTGTTTGAAGTATATACCCCAGAGAGGGGACGAAAAAAATTTGATGCATTTATTAGTATAGGAGGTGATGGTACATTCTTAGAGACATTGACGCATGTTGGATCTTTGGAAATACCTATTTTAGGTATTAATACTGGTAGATTAGGTTTTTTGGCTTCTATTGCACAAGATCAAATAAGTGATGCTATTGATAAATTATTGAAAGGGAATTATGAGGTTGAAAAGAGGTCATTAGTTTTTCTTACTAGTAACCAAAAGCTATTCAATGGGGTTAATTACGGCTTAAATGAATTTTCTATTTTAAGGAAAGATTCTTCAGTAATGATTCTCATTAAGAGTTATTTAAATGGAGATTTTTTAAATAGCTATTGGGCAGATGGGCTAATGGTCTCGACCCCTACAGGTTCTACAGGCTATTCTTTAAGTTGCGGAGGTCCTATATTATTGCCTGAGAATGAAAATTTCATTATTTCACCGGTAAGTCCACACAATTTGAATATCAGACCCTTAATTGTTCCAGATACTTCTGAATTTTCCTTTGAGGTAGAGAGTAGAACCAATAATTTCTTAATATCGTTAGACTCAAGATCTCAGACCGTAAATGATAATATTCAGATGAAGGTTAAAAAAGCCCCATTTAAAGCACATTTGATTAAGGTAGAAGGTATGAGTTTTATAGAAACTTTGAGAAATAAATTATCTTGGGGCTTAGACAAACGCAATTAAATTTTTTTTGGCTCGTTTAAATAATATTGAATATAAATCAAAGGGGGAAAATATCAAGTTTTGAAAAAAGGGATCATCATTATATTAATACTGAATGTGAGTTTGACACAAGCCCAGTTTTTGGAATTTGGAACAGGAATGGGTCTTTTTAATTATAGTGGTGATATGACCCGAGGATACAAATTTTCCACGATTCAATTTGGGAGTACTATTTTTAATAGAATGAATTTTTCAAACCATGTTTCACTCAAAACAACCTTAGGTTTTGGGGGATTAAAAGGATCAGATCAAAATCCATTGGATCCTGCTGCAGCGATTAGATCTGCCTATTTTCATCATAGTGTAGCTGATTTTTCCTCCGTAATTGAATATGATTTTTTAAATTTTAAGGAAAAAAAATCTATCATTAGATGGAGTCCATATGCCTATTTTGGTTTAGGATTCCTTACCATTGTGTCATCGTCAATTACTAAAAAAGATTTAGGTACTGCCCAGTTAACAATTCCTATTGGTATCGGCATTAAACATTTGATTTGGAGACGTTTTATGGCGGGATTTGAGGTAGGCGTCAGAAGGTTGTCTTCTGATGGGATTGATGATATTTCAGAGACAGATTTGTCACAAAAAGATTTTCAATTTGGAAATCCAAATGATACAGATTGGTATAGTTTTGTAGGTATTTCCTTGAGTTTTATTATTTATAAAATTCCTTGTCCTTTTCCTTATGATCCCAATGAATGGAGGAGAAATTAATTAAAAAATTTAAATACTTGCGATCAATTGTTATGTTCTTGAAAAAAGTGGCATTTTTGTACGCTTTTTAAGAGAACCTTTTCTTATGAGTGCGAAACAAGGTGGGCGTGAAATACCCAATCATATTGCCGTAATTATGGATGGAAATGGTCGCTGGGCCAAAAAAAAAGGTGCAATGCGTAGTTTTGGTCACAGAAGTGGGGTCCAGGCGGTGCGTGAAATAACTGAGGGCTGCACAGAATTAGGAGTAGATTATTTGACCCTTTATGCCTTCTCTACAGAAAATTGGTCACGTCCTCAAAAAGAGGTTGATGGATTGATGAGTCTACTGATTAAGTCGATTGAAGGCGAATTGCCTACATTGATGAAAAATAAGATACGTTTGTCAGCAATAGGAGATTTAAAAGGTCTTTCGACGGGTGTTCATAAAAAATTGTTGGGGGCTATTGATATAACGAGTAAAAATAATGGGTTAAATTTGATATTGGCTTTGAATTATAGTGGTAAGTGGGATCTAACTCAAGCTTGTAAATCCATCTGTGGTGCAGCAATTAAGGGCACCATTAAACCTGAAGCAATAGATGAAAATTTATTATCCGACTATTTATCAACCAAGCATATTCCTGATCCTGCATTACTGATTAGAACGAGTGGAGAAATGAGGATCAGTAACTTTTTATTATGGCAATTGGCATATACGGAGTTTTTTTTCACTGAGATACTTTGGCCAGATTTTAGAAAAAAGCATTTAAATCAAGCGATAGATTCTTATAATAGACGTGAACGTCGATTCGGTAAAACGAGTGAACAACTAGATTTAAAATGAAGTTAATAAATATTTTTATATTTCTTTTTCTGCTTTCGGTGAAGAGCTACTCACAATTAATTTTTGGGAAAAATCGCAAAAAGTCGACTGCTGCCATTGAGATAAATTACGCGAGCCCGCGTGAATTAGAGATCGCAGACATCGAGATAAGAGGACTTCAGTTTCTAGATAATAATGCATTGACCTCTCTTTCAGGTCTTAAAATAGGTGATAAAATCAAAATTCCAGGAGATGAAATTAGTTTAGCAATAAAGAAACTATGGAAGCAAGGAATTATTGGCAATATTTCCATCTTTGCATCTAAAATTCAAGGTGATCAAGTTTGGTTGGTCATAGAGCTCTCCGAAAGACCTAGATTGGTAAAATATGAGTTTGAGGGAGTAAGTAAAAGTCATCGCACAGAAATAGAGGATGAGCTTGAGCTCACAAAGGGCAAAATCATTACTGATGTGGTGATTAAAAATACAGAATTAGCAGTTCGAAAATTTTATGAAGCAAAAGGATTTTTTAATGCCGATGTAACCCTCAGCCAAAGGATAGATACTGTTCTAAGAAATAGTGCTATTCTGACGATTGAGGTTGAAAAGGGGAGAAAAGTTAAAATTTATGATATCAACTTTTATGGTAATAAGAGCTTCAGTGATACCAAGCTGAGGAGCAAGTTTAAAAAGACTGGAGAAACCCCTAGATTTAGTCTCCCATCTGAACTTTTGGTAAGCGCTGTTAAACTAATTAATCCCAAAAACTTCTTTTATTTCATGACGCATAAAGATACTATTACAGCTCAGCAATTCAGAGATCAATTGACTGATGTGGCTAAGCTCAATTTTTTTAAGTCATCAAAATTTGTTAAAGAAGAATTTGAAAATGACAAAGCGGCATTGATTACTTTTCTCAATTCAAAAGGTTATAGAGATGCCGTCATTATGTCTGATACTAATTATGCGATCAGCGATAAACACATGAATATTGATATTGATATTATTGAGGGGAGTAAGTATTATTTTAGGGACATCAAATGGGAAGGAAATTTTATCTACGATGATGCAACATTATCGAATGTGTTGGGTGTAGAAAAAGGAGATATCTATGATTTAGAATTGATTCAGACAAAGTTGAATTATGATCCAACAGGAATTGACGTCAGCTCTTTGTATATGGATGATGGTTATCTATTTTTTAATATTAATCCTGTTGAAATCGGTGTTTCGGGAGACTCTATAGACTTAGAAATGCGTGTTTTTGAAGGAGGACAAGCCACCATCAAAAAAGTTTTGATTTCTGGAAATGAAAAGACTAAAGATTATGTAGTACGAAGGGAACTTCGGACGATTCCTGGACAAAAATTTAGTAGAGAATTGTTAATAAGAACTCAGAGAGAACTGTCCCAATTGGGTTATTTTGATCCTCAAAAAGTGAATCCAATACCTATACCTAATATGGTAGATGAAACTGTCAATATTGAATGGGAGCTGGTTGAACAACCAAGTGATCAGATAGAATTGTCAGGGGGATGGGGAGGTTTTTATGGCTTTGTTGGCACCCTTGGAGTCAGTTTTAATAATTTTTCGATCAAAGAAGCTTTAAAGCTTAATAAGTTTCCACCGATGGGAGATGGTCAGCGGTTATCCGTTAGAGCCCAGGCTAATGGGAGACGCTTCCAGAGTTATACTGCAAGCTTTCAAGAACCCTGGTTGGGAGGTAAAAAGCCAAATAGTTTTGGGATCAGTTACAATCATTCTGTTCAACGTTACTTAAATTTTCGAGACAATACAACTATTGGTTCATTGAGTGTTAATAGTTTTTCTGTTTCATTAGGTAGAAGGGTAAATTGGCCGGATGATTTTTTCGTAATCAGCAATGCGCTGTCTTTTTCAAAATATTCCTTGTATAACTACCAGGGCTTCAGTTTAGGCTTTGCTACAGGTGATGCCAATAGTTTTGTATTTAATACAACGGTTTCGCGAAGATCATCTGATAATCCAATGTATCCTCAAAGAGGTTCTGATGTTTCATTGAGTGTTAATATAACCCCTCCTTATTCTATATTCAATGAGTTGGATTATGAAGCAGCACTTCCGGAAGAGAGATATAAATGGGTTGAATACCACAAATGGAATTTAGACTTTAGATATTATTTACCTCTTTTTCCTAAGCTTATCTTAGCACCAAGAATTCATTTTGGATTTATTGGTTCTTATTCTGAAAAAGCAACTGTGGGTCCTTTTGAAAGGTTCGTTTTGGGAGGAGATGGTTTAACGGGCCAAAATTTCATTTTAGGCACGGATGTTATTGGATTACGTGGTTATCCCAATCCTCAGCAAAGTGCGCGCAGGGCAACATCATTAACACCTTTTGACAGTGAAACTAACATTTTGGGGGGAATTGCCTTCACCAAATATATTTTGGAATTGAGATATCCGGTCTCTTTGAATCCAACGGCTACTATTTATCTACTAACTTTTGTGGAAGGAGGGAATACTTGGAATAACTCTGAGGCTTACAATCCATACCAGCTTTATAGATCTGCGGGAATTGGAGCTAGAATTTTTATGCCTGCTTTTGGATTGTTGGGTATTGATTATGGATATGGATTTGATTCCATACCTGGATCTAATGAACGTGCAGGGGGGCAATTTCACTTTTCAATTGGGCAACAAATTAGATAATGCTTAGATCCATTATATTTACACTATTATTCTTTTCAATTTCACCAAAGGGGAATGCACAAAAATTTGGTTATATTGACTTGAATTATATTTTAGGAAAAATGCCCGCTTACGCTGAAGCACAAAATGAAATAAATACTTTGGCTAAAAGTTGGGAGCAAGAAATTAGAGAAATGTATGAAGAAGTACAAAATCTAGAAACGAAGTATAAGGCTGAGGAGGTATTATTGACTGTGGGGATGAAGGAAGATCGGATCTATGAAATAGATATTGAGAAACAAAAATTGAAGGAATATCAGAAAAAAATTTTTGGATCTGAAGGTTTGTATTTTTTAAAGAAAAAGGAGCTTATAAAACCTGTTCAAGACCTTGTTTTTGAGGCTTCGGAGCGAGTTGCAAAGAGCAATAGATTGGCTATTGTTTTTGATAAATCAGGTGAAATGGTGATGATTTACACGGATCCTATTCATGATTATACTGATTTTGTTTTAGAAGAGTTAGGTTTGCTGAGCAATGAAGCAACCTCAAATTAAATTTTAATTATTTATATATTATGAAAATCAAGTTATTAATGTGTGTTTTCGCAATGTCCTCAATGGGTGTGACGATTGCACAGGAATTGAAAATTGGCTATACAAATGCAGAGTATTTGTTAGGGTTATTACCTGAGGCAAAACAAATAGAGGCTGATTTGAGGGCTTATGAAACGCAGTTACAAAATCAACTTAAAGCAAAGTATCAAGATTTGCAGACTAAAATAGGTGATTATCAAGCTAATGAGGCAAGTTATAATGAGTTGATAAAGGCAGATAAGCAACGTGAGTTGACGAGTTTGCAGGAGTCTCTGCAACAATTTCAAACAGATGCTGAGCAATCGCTGGTGACCAAAAGGAATCAATTATTGCAGCCTGCGGTTGAGAAAATAGGGACAGCGATACAAGCTGTTGCCGAAGAAAATTCATATTCAATGGTTTTGAGCGCGGGAAGTCCAGGTTTTGATGTCTTACTTTATGCAAGTGAAAAACACGATGTCTCTGAATTAGTTCTTCAAAAGTTAGGAATTGATCCACCATCTGGAAACTGATTTGTTCACGAAAAACCTGTTTATTCACGTTTTTTATCTTTTTCCTTTGTTGGAGATAGATATACCTATCATAATTGTTAGCATACTGATAAGTTGTAAAAGGCTCAATTGTTCACCATCAATAACACCCCAAAAAACAGAAATTATAGGGATCAGATAAGTTACAGAGGTAGAGAAGACAGGATTGGTAAGTTGGACCATTTTATTAAATAAAATTAGGGCAAAAGCTGTCCCAAACACACCTAAAATCACAATGTAACCTGATGCCACCAATACTTTTGGCTCATGAATATGTTCTAAAAATGGGGTAAGAAATAAGAGATAAATGATGGCTAATGGCCCTACTGTAGTTAAAGAAATACTGGCAATACTTAGAGATTTCATCATGTTCAAATAATGTTTTATAAGATTGGCGTTGATGCTATAAAAGATAGTGGCTGCCACTACGAATAAAGCATAATAATTGAATGAAAAATCTCCATTTTCTCTTGATGAAATAAGGAAAAGGGTGCCTAAGAACCCCAATATTACTCCAATATAAATTTTTTTTTCAGGTTTTTCTTTGAAAAATAAAACCGATATAATGATGGTAAAAAAAGGGGTGATTGCATTCATAATCCCTGTCAAAGAGCTTGATAATTTAGTTTGAGCCAATGCAAAAAAGAATGAAGGAAGGAAACTACCCATAAAGCCTACTAATATCAAAGTGAATATGTTTTTTTTGTTTATTTGCTTGATTCGCTTCGCTGCAAAGGGAAGCAGTACTAATGAGGCTGATGCGATTCTCAATGTAGCTACTTCCTCGGGATTCAAAGAGGTTAGTCCCTTTTTAATCAGTATGAAGGAACTCCCCCATATCATAGATAAAACCAGGAAAAGAATCCAAGCAAGGGCCGGATATTTTTTAGTCATAAGCTAAACCAGGGCAATTTCAGAAAATTGAGACTTGATTTCATCTAAAACAGCTATTAGAAGTTCGGGTTCTTCCGTTTCTACCAAGCGCGTTCGATAAGCTTTGAAATCAGGTATTCTCTTGAAGTAGTTAGTATAATGACGCCTCATTTCGAATAAACCTAATTTTTCCCCTTTCCATTCTAAGGAAAACTTCAGATGTCTTTTAGCGACTTCAACTCTTTCGGAAATTGATGGCGGATCTAGTTCATTTCCAGTGTCCATAAAATGTTTTATTTCATTAAAAATCCATGGATATCCAATGGCTGCTCTTCCTATCATGATGCCGTCGATACCATATTTGTTTTTGAAGGAGAGTGCCTTCTGTGGGGAATCAATATCTCCATTACCAAATATAGGGATATTGATATTAGGATTTTCTTTAACTTTTGCAATCAGAGACCAATCGGCCTCACCTTTATACATCTGTTTTCTTGTACGCCCATGAATTGTTAACGCCTGAACTCCTACATCTTGAAGACGCATAGCGACCTCTTCTATTTTAATACTGTTCTCATCCCAGCCAAGTCTTGTTTTGACAGTAACCGGCTTATTTACCTTTTTAACAATTTCTGAGGTCATGGTTTGCATCTTGGGTAAGTCCAGTAAAATTCCTGCACCTGCACCTTTACATGCTACTTTCTTAACAGGACACCCATAATTAATATCAATAATTTCAGGATCGGCATTTTCAGCGATGACTGCTGCTTCTCGCATAGATTCAATCTTATCACCAAATATTTGAATACCAATGGGGCGTTCATAATCATAAATATCTAGTTTTTGAACACTTTTTTTCGCGTCTCTAATCAATCCCTCTGCTGAAATGAACTCAGTATACATCATATCAGCTCCATGCTCTTTGCATAATGCCCTAAAAGGGGGGTCACTGACATCTTCCATAGGGGCCAATAATAGGGGAAAGTTTCCTAATTCTATATTACCAATTTTTACCAAATACGATCAATTATTTTGTAAATTTAGACCAATTATGGAAAATATGTTTTCTGAGACGAGTCAAAATAAAAAATCAATAGGTTGGCTTCTAATTATTTTGATAGGATATGAGTTGGCAGCTGTTTTTATATTCAATTTTTTGGGACTAATTATGGTCCTTGCTTTTTATGATTTTGACCTTCAAATGATAACAATTATTATGGGAACACCCATGGCTTATCCTGAGGCTAAAATCCCGATGTTAATCCTTCTAGGAGTTTCAGCTGTAGGAACTTTTATTATTACACCAGCATGGGTGGTGTATAAGCATGCAAAGATTGAGCTTAAAAAATTCATTAGAACTCCCAAATTTTATGTTAAAGCAGCATTTATAACTATTATGTTGATTATTTCATTTGCGGGAGTCAATACAGTGATTATTGAGTGGAATAAGGCCCTTGAATTACCGACTTTTTTGAGTGAATTTGAGCATTATGCCCAAGAGCAGGAGATGAAATTAGCTGAGCTAACTAAATTCCTCACAGACTTTGAGAATACAGGTCATTTTTTGTTATGTATTTTAGTGATTGCTATTATTCCTGCTGTGGGGGAAGAATTTTTATTCAGGGGAGTTTTACAAAATATATTAAGAATCTCTGTTAAAAATCCGCATATCGCCATTTGGGCTTCAGCTTTAATATTTTCCATATTTCACAATCAATTTTATGGTTTGGTTCCCCGAATGTTGTTGGGGGCTATTTTTGGTTATTTGTACTATTGGTCTGGCAGTTTATTTTTGCCTATTTTAGGTCATTTTATCAATAACGGTCTTTCTTTAGTTTTAATTTTTTTATTTCAAAAAAATCTGATTTCATTTGATTTATCGGGGGGAGAGATCAACTTTAGCAACTACATTCTTTTAATTTTCTTTATTTTCACAATCTGTTTGCTTTTCATACTTCGAAAAATTTATTCAATCAATGAGAAAGGTCTGGCAAAAAGTTTTTGAAGATACTTCTGTCCATCGGGCAGAAATTGTAAAAGCTATTCTTGAAAGTGAGGGCTTCAATCCAGTAATTGTTGACTTAAAAGACAGTTCCTATCATTTTGGGAAATTTGAAGTAAGGGTAAATTCCATTTACGTGATGGAGGCCTTAAAGGTTATTGAAAAAGAGATAAATTTTGAATAAATTTTTTGAATTAAAAAGAAGACTTTTTTCTGCTTTTATAGGTGCAGCTGTAATTATATCTTCTATTTTATGGAGTGAATGGAGTTATTTTTTAATCTTCTTTTTTATTTGCATTTCAGCACAATGGGAATTTTATAGATTGGTGAGAATGCAAGATTATCTACCTCTTCGCTTTTTTGGAGTGTTTATGGGAGGATTTTTGTTCGTATTGACATTCTTTATTGAAAGAGGTGATCTCGATGAGAAATATCTGTTTCTAATTTTTCCTTTGGCTTCAATAATATTTATTTTTAAACTATATAAAAGAAAAGATCAGAACCCTTTCGTAAACATTGCTTTATATTACTTGGGAATTACCTACGTGGCATTGCCTTTTTCCCTGATAAATGTAATTGTTTTTGATGGAGGAGAATATGCCTATAAAATACTTTTAGGTCTGATGCTGATTATTTGGTCAAGTGATACGGGGGCCTACTTTGCGGGGACTGCATTCGGAAAGACCAAATTATTTGAAAGAATTTCTCCGAAAAAATCTTGGGAAGGAAGTGTTGGAGGCACCTTATTTGCTGTGGGATTTTCCTACTTATCAACGATTTATTTTGGGCAACTATCTTTATTTGAATGGTTAATTGTAGCGGTCATTGTAGTAGTTGCGGGGACTTATGGGGATTTGGTGGAGTCTCATTTTAAGCGAAC
>CAJWQD010000006.1 GCA_913045135.1 uncultured Flammeovirgaceae bacterium
GAGAGAACAGCAATTTTTGATAATGAATTTATGCCTCATCGCGATGCAATGTACAATTTTGCTTTCCGCCTGACGTATGACGAAGATAATGCGAAAGACTTGGTACAGGATACTTACCTAAAAGCATATCGATTTGCTGAATCTTTTCAAGAAGGCACTAACGCAAAGGCTTGGTTATATAGAATTTTAAAAAACAGTTTTATAAATGATTTCAGGAAGAAAAGTAAGGAGCCTGCCAAAGTAGATTACCAAGAAGTTGAGAACTTTTACAACTCGGAAAACGTAGACGAAGAGAAAACAATTGATCTAAGAATAGATGCTGTGCGCGACATGATTGGTGACGAAGTTAGTTTAGCGCTTTCTTCATTGGCCGTTGACTTTAGAACGGTCATCATTTTGTGTGACTTGGAAGGTTTTACTTACGACGAATTGTCAAAAATATTAGATATTCCGATTGGAACAGTTCGATCCAGATTGCATAGAGCACGAAATTTATTAAAGGAAAAACTTAGCGTTTATGCGTCAAGTATGGGTTACTGACAACTAGTGGGTGCTTTGAACACCAAAGAGAAACCGAACATTTTAATGCAAGCAAGCTAACCAGAACATACTAATGTTTGCTAATACTCCATGGTAAATGTCTAAAGCTTGAAAACTCTTCGCCAATTCAACTCATAAATGGTTGTCCTGGTGCCACGAGTAATATGGGCCAGGATATCACATTTGTATTTTAATTAGCACAAAATTGAAAAAAAAATTTATTCCTACTAACTTTACCAACGAATAAAAAATAGTGTAGCCTCAAAAAATAAATGATAGTGGGAAAGGCGGTGATCTTCTCGGCACCTTCAGGATCAGGAAAATCCACCATTGTAAAACATCTTTTGAATAAACGCAGAGATTTGGAATTTTCAATTTCGGCGACTACTCGTGCTCGCAGGCCTGACGAGGTAGGTGGCAAGGACTACCACTTTCTCACGAAGAAAGATTTTCTTGGCAAAGTAGATAATGGTTCTTTCTTAGAATATGAGGAGGTCTATCCAGGCATTTATTATGGAACTTTACAATCAGAACTAGATCAGATATGGAAAGCCGGTAATCATGTTATTTTTGATCTTGATGTTAAGGGAGGTATAAAACTTAATGAAATTCTTAAAATTAGAGCGCTAGCTATTTTTATAAAAGTAGGAGATTTGTCTACATTAAAAAATCGATTAATTGCACGGGGTACTGAAAATTTAGATCAAATTACCTTAAGATTAGCCAAAGCGTCTGAGGAGACCGCGTTTGAATCAAAATTTGATGTATCAATAATTAACAATGACTTGGATAAGGCACTCCAAAAAGCCGAAGAGGTAATAAATCAATTTTTAAAGGAGGACATATGAAAATTGGACTTTTTTTTGGCTCTTTTGATCCCATTCATATAGGACATCTAATCGTGGCTAATATGGTGTATGAAATGTCAGTCATGGATCAAATTTGGTTTATTGTTTCCCCACAAAATCCATTTAAAGAAAATAAAACTTTATTAGATGAATTTGATCGATTTGACCTCGTTAACCTTGCCATTCGAGATCATGATCATTTTAGATCCCGTGATGTAGAGTTTAATTTACCGCGGCCTAACTATACCATTGACACCATGACGTATATCAAGTCGCGTTATCTAGACCATGAGTTTAAGTTGATTGTGGGAGAGGATAATTTAGTTCAATTCAAAAAGTGGAAAAATTATCAAGAAATATTGAACCAATATGGCATCATCATTTATCCTAGAAAAGTTAATCTTGAAACTCCTTTGATCAATCATGAAAACGTCGAGTTGATATCTGCTCCGCGACTTGATATTTCTGCTTCCCAAATAAGACAAATGTTGCGAGCAGGGAAAGTTCCCAAATATTTAGTTCCTGAAGAAGTTTTGAAGCTAATTGAATTAAAAAAGTATTATACTTAAAGTATCATTATTTCTTTTTTCTTCACTTCGAAGACACTGTCAATTTTTTTCACATGTTCATCTGTATACTTTTGAACATTTGTTTCAGCATTTTTGATTAGATCTTCCGAAAAACCCTCCTTCAATAATTTTCTCAATTGTTCGTTTGTTTCTTTTCTGATATTTCGAATAGAAATTTTCCCATTTTCAGTAGCAGCTTTCGCTTGCTTAACCAAGATGATTCTTCGTTCTTCGGTGAGTACAGGAATGTTAATAGAGACGATTTCACCATCATTTTGTGGGTTAAAACCTAAATCACTGTTGATTATTACTTTTTCAATTTCCCCAATAATTGATTTTTCCCAAGGTTTTATTATCAAAGTACGCGCATCTGGAGTAGTAATAGAAGCCACTTGATTAATGGGAGTTGAATTACCATAATAGTCCACATTAAGTGAATCCAACATACTAGGCATTGCTTTGCCTGCTTTAATTTTCGATAATTCTTTTGACAATCGAGCAAGAGACTTTTCCATAGTCTCTAGTGCATGCTTTAGAAAAAAGTCTACTTCCTCCATGTCATTAGTTGATTAAAGTACCTAATTCTTGACCCTCTAAAATCTTCTTTAAATTGCCTTTTTCATTCAAATCAAAAACTATTATTGGAAGGTTATTTTCTTGGCATAAGGTAAAGGCAGTCATGTCCATAACATTGAGATTTCGCTCAAAGACCTCGTTAAACGTAATTTTGGAAAATTTAATTGCATTGGGGTCTTTCTCTGGATCGGCAGAATAAACACCATCTACACGCGTTCCCTTGAGTACAACATCTGCTTCAATTTCAATGGCCCTTAAACTTGCAGTAGAGTCAGTGGTGAAATAGGGTTTTCCTAACCCCGCTCCAAAAATCACAATTCTACCTTTTTCTAGATGTCGAATGGCTTTGCGTCGAATAAAAGGTTCACACACTTGTTCTATATTTAAACCACTCATAAGCCGAGTATAAACGCCATATTTTTCCAAAGCACTTTGAAGGGCCATCGCATTGATCATAGTGGCAAGCATACCCATATAATCGCCTTGCGCTCGATCAATTCCCGCATGCTCTGCCTGAACGCCTCTATATATGTTACCTCCACCTATCACAATAGCCAACTCAATCCCAGTTTTTTTAGTTTCTAAAATTTCTAAGGCATACTGATCAAGCTTTTCTGGATCAATACCATAGTTTTGATTTCCCATTAAAGATTCACCGCTGACCTTGACTAAAACTCGTTTATACTTCATTTAATATTTTAAACCTAGCAAATATAACGTTTCTCTTTAACTGATATATTTTGAATTCAATTAATGTTGATTTTTTTTCACATTATCACGATCAAAGTATTTATTCTTTTGATGATCGCATCTTAACTAACTTTGATGATATTTTCCATTATTAGAGTTGTTATTAAAACCATCGGACCTCTTTTAAAAAACCTTTTTTTACCTAGCTAATTAAAATATCGAAATTATTAACTTGTATTGTGGTATAATAATTTATTGTTTAGGGTATTTTTTGAAGCGATATCCAATTATCTAGTATTAAATATAAGAGTACATTTTACACCTAATCTAACTTTTTTCTCTTTAATTTGAATATCAATTTATTTCTTTATTTATTGTTGAGTCTAGGATTAAAATTTCATCAATTCATATTGATATTAAACTTAATTTTGATTTATATGAAATTGTTAGAAGTTAAAGCAGATTTTCTAAGCAAAAAGATCCTCCACTATCTGATATTTTAAGTTGGCTTTTCCTAGTTAACCTCAAATTTCCTGACAAAAAAATCAATAGAAATAAATACTTTTTACCAATTGAAAAGAGTCTCTAAGTGGTTTTTATTGAAAAATTTTTTGTTTGAATTTGGATTGAAATGGAGTAATTATTACGTCGCATAAATGGCATAAAAATTTTGTTTTTAATATATAAAATCAAGGTAAGGAGGAAGAAAAGAGATTTTTGAGCTGCCTTTCATCGCTAAAATATAATTTGGACTGGGGATCGAGGTATTTTCAAATTAAATTAATTTAAATATTTGAAAAAAAGGAAAATACGTATACTTTTGCAATCCTTTTTCACAAGATTATTGTGTTTAAGAAAGTTCTTAGGGGGGATACCAAAGCGGCCAACTGGGACGGACTGTAAATCCGTTGACTTATGTCTTCGAAGGTTCGAATCCTTCTCCCCCCACGTATTTTTAAAAAAATCTCAAGCGGGTGTAGCTCAGTTGGTAGAGCGACAGCCTTCCAAGCTGTAGGTCGCCGGTTCGAACCTGGTCACCCGCTCAGATTAATAGTTAGTAAGTTTGAGTTTCTGGAGTTGATTGTTCTAATTTTGGGGCTTTCGCCTTTACAAGCAATCAGCCGACGTAGCTCAGGGGCAGAGCGTTTCCTTGGTAAGGAAAAGGTCATGGGTTCAACTCCCATCGTTGGCTCTACTCTTATTTTGATGTAAATAATTGTTGTATTTAATTTATATTACACGCAACTGAGTTATAACGAAATGAATGGAAATAAGTTAAATGAATAAAGTTAATTGGAATTAGAATAATTAAATATTTTTACAAACAAGAATTAAATTATAAACCTGAGGATTATCAAAAATGGCAAAACAAAACTTTGATCGCTCAAAAGCGCACGTAAATATTGGAACTATTGGTCACGTTGACCATGGAAAAACAACCCTAACCGCTGCTATATCTGCCGTTCTTTCCGGAAAAGGATTGGCAGAACAAAGGGATTTTTCATCCATTGATAATGCGCCTGAGGAAAAAGAAAGGGGTATCACAATTAATACTTCTCATATTGAGTATGAGACTGCAAATCGTCATTATGCTCACGTTGACTGTCCGGGTCACGCTGATTATGTTAAAAATATGGTTACAGGAGCTGCCCAAATGGATGGCGCAATAATTGTAGTAGCTGCTACAGATGGACCGATGCCCCAGACACGCGAGCACATTCTTTTATCGCGTCAGGTGGGGGTCCCTGCCCTTGTGGTATTTATGAATAAGGTTGATTTGGTTGATGATCCTGAATTACTTGAGCTTGTCGAGATGGAGGTTAGAGAATTATTGTCTTTCTATGATTTTCCTGGAGATGACATACCGATAATTCAAGGTTCGGCACTTGGGGCTCTCAATGGCGATACAAAGTGGGTTGAAAAGATCGAAGAACTTATGACTGCGGTTGATGAATTCATTCCGATCCCAACCAGACTTACTGATAAAGATTTTTTGATGCCAGTTGAAGATGTTTTTTCAATCACAGGAAGAGGAACGGTAGCTACGGGAAGAGTAGAAAGAGGTGTGATTAACTCGGGAGACCCGGTCGATATCATTGGTATGGGTGCAGAAGATTTGAAATCGACCATTACTGGGGTTGAAATGTTTAGAAAAATTCTAGACCGAGGAGAAGCAGGCGATAATGTTGGACTGTTATTAAGAGGTATTGAAAAAGATCAAATTAAAAGAGGTATGATTATCTGCAAGCCGGCATCAGTAACACCTCATCAAAAATTTAAAGCTGAAGTTTATGTACTGTCGAAAGAAGAAGGAGGAAGACACACTCCTTTTTTTAACAAGTACAGACCTCAATTCTATTGCAGAACAACCGATGTTACTGGAGAAATAATTCTTCCTGAAAATATTGAAATGGTCATGCCTGGTGATAATGTAAGCATTGAAGTGTCTTTGATCAACAAGATTGCCATGGAGAAAGGACTAAGATTCGCTATTAGAGAGGGTGGTCGAACTGTCGGATCAGGTCAGGTAACTGAAATATTAGACTAAAACCCATTAAAACAAATGTGATCCTGAAATATTATCAGCATCACATTTGTTTTCAATTTTAATTCATCTAACTTTGCAATCCTTTTGAGCGCATGGTTATACGGGTGTAGCTCAATTGGCAGAGTAGTGGTCTCCAAAACCATTGGTTGGGGGTTCGAGTCCCTCCTCCCGTGCTAAAAAAATATGTGGCAGATAAAAACTTTTTTTATAGATTCCTATGATGAGCTTGTCCATAAGGTGACTTGGCCAAAGTATGGAGAACTGAGTAATAGTTCTATTCTGGTTTTGGTATCCTCATTAATTTTTGCTTTGCTGATAGGCCTTATTGATTTATCTTTTGACAATTTAGTGTCTTGGTTTTATAACGAGTTTTGACAATGTCTGATTTGAAATGGTATGTAGTTCGCGCGGTAAGTGGTCAGGAAAGAAAAGTTAAATCTTACCTTGATAATGAAATAGCTCGAAATGAAATGGAGGCTACTATTACGCAGGTTCTTATTCCCGCAGAAAAAGTCTATGAAATGAGAAATGGTAAAAAGCGTGTCAGAGAGCGCAACTTTTTTCCAGGCTACATTTTGGTCTCAGCAGATTTAAGTTTTGGTGAGACCCAACACTTAATAACAAGTATTCCCGGTGTTATTGGCTTCTTGGGTGCCGGAGGCATGGGTACAAGTAAAGAACCAGTTGCCTTAAGGCAAAATGAGGTTAACCGAATTCTAGGAAAGGTTGATGAAGTAGAGGAGTCTGAAGAAATGTTAGGAACACCTTTTATCATTGGTGAAGGAGTCAAAGTTATGGACGGACCTTTTAGTGGTTTTACAGGAACCGTTGAAGAGATTTTTGAGGATCGGAAGAAGCTTAATGTAACAGTTAAAATTTTTGGTAGAAATACGCCTGTAGAATTAAACTATGTACAGGTCGAAAAAGAAGATTAAGATGGCAAAAGAAATTTCAGGATATCTTAAGTTGCAAGTTCGGGGGGGGCAAGCCAATCCGTCCCCCCCTGTAGGACCTGCTTTGGGCTCTAAAGGCCTTAATATAATGGATTTTTGCAAACAATTTAATGCAAGAAGTCAGGAAAAGATGGGTCAATTATTACCTGTTTTGGTAACGATATATGTAGACAAGAGCTTCGACTTTGTCATAAAAACACCGCCGGCTCCTGTGATGATTTTAGAGGCAATCAAAAAAAAGAAAGGTTCATCAGAGCCAAACAGAGATAAGGTAGGTTCTATTAGCTGGGATCAAATAAAGCAAATAGCAGAGGTTAAAATGCCTGACCTGAATGCCTTTAGGATAGAATCAGCAATGAAAATGGTGGCAGGAACTGCGAGAAGTATGGGGGTTCAGGTGCAAGGAGAATTTCCCAAAATAAAAATATTGTAATCTGGCTGTTGGAATGGGAAAATTAACAAAAAATCAGAAAAAGGCCCTGGAAATTTATGATCCAGCTAAGATATATTCAATTGAGGAAGCCTCTAAAATTGTTAAAAAGATAACCTTTAGCAAATTTGACAGTTCTGTTGATTTAGATATAAGGTTGGGTGTTGATCCCAAAAAAGCCGATCAAATGGTAAGAGGTGTAGTTACGCTACCCAACGGCATGGGTAAAAATGTTAAAGTACTCGTTCTCTGTACCCCAGATAAAGAAGAAGAAGCAAAAGCGGCTGGTGCAGATTATGTGGGATTAGATGAATATATCAAGAAGATTGAAGGAGGCTGGACAGAAGTCGATGTTATAATAACAATGCCTACAGTGATGGCAAAAGTTGGTCGTCTTGGAAGAGTATTAGGACCTAGAAGTTTAATGCCGAATCCAAAGTCAGGTACGGTAACTATGGAGATTGGTAAAGCTGTCACGGAGGTCAAGGCCGGAAAAATTGACTTTAAAGTTGATAAAACAGGAATTATTCATGCGAGTATTGGTAAAGTTTCCTTTGAAGCAGAGAAGATTTGTGAGAATGCACTAAAGATGTTAACTACGATTAATAAGTTAAAGCCAGCATCGGCTAAGGGGACTTATTTTCGTTCTATTTCACTTTCTTCAACAATGGGAAGTGGGATAAGTATTGATAAAAGTAGTATTGTAAGTACTTGATATGACACGAAATGATAAAGGTCAGCAAATTAATGATTTGACCGAAAAATTTAAAGATAACAATCACTTTTACATCACAGATACTTCTGGGCTAAGTGTTGCCGAAATCAACAAGTTCAGAGGAATGTGTTTTAATGAAGGGGTTGAGTATAAAGTTTTCAAAAATACGTTTATAAAACGGGCACTTGACAACTTGGATAATGATTACAGATCCATGCAGTCGATCCTTAAGGGGTTTTCTGGGGTTATGTTTGTAAAAGAAAATGGGAACGCTCCAGCAAAAATCATTCAAAAATATCGAAAGGATGATGCTAAAGGTAGACCCTATTTTAAGGCAGCTTCCATTAATTCAGATATATTCATTGGTGAAGATCAACTTTCTGCGCTCAGCGTTTTGAAATCAAAAACAGAGCTTATTGGGGAGGTCATTACGTTGTTACAGTCTCCAGCGAAAAACGTTATTTCTGCTTTACAGAGTGGTAGTAGCAAATTAGGTGGAATAATGAAGACATTATCTGAAATAAGTAAATAATTGATCAATAAATAACTAATAAAAATGGCGGATTTAAAAGAATTTGCGGAACAACTTGTTAATCTTTCGGTAAAAGAGGTAAGTGAGTTAGCAATAATCCTTAAGGATGAATATGGTATAGAGCCTGCTGCAGCAGCAGCACCAGCAATGGTAACGGGTTCCGGTGGCGGAGAAGCTGCTGAAGAAAAGTCAGCTTTCGATGTAATATTGAAAGCACCAGGGGGTGCCAAATTGGCAATAGTGAAGCTGGTCAAAGAATTGACAGGATTAGGTCTAAAAGAGGCTAAAGATCTTGTAGATTCAGCTCCGAAGGCGGTTAAAGAGGGTCTTGCTAAAGAAGAGGCTGAAGGCCTTAAAAAGCAATTGGAGGAAGCTGGAGCAGAAGTAGAATTAAAGTGAGTTTTATATAAATATCGGAACAGGCCTGGCCATTTGGTCAGGTCTTTTCCTATTTGTAGATAAGCACTACGAAATTGTAATGTAATTTAACTATAACCTATTTAACCTTTGGCTATCAAAAAAATAAATAAGAGAATAAATTTCTCATCTATTAAGTCTGTGATAGATTATCCTGACTTTTTAGACGTTCAATTAAAATCATTTGTTGACTTTTTTCAATTGGACACTCCGACTGAATCCAGAGATTCCGAGGGCCTATATAAGGTTTTTATGGAGAATTTCCCAATCTCTGATTCGCGGGATAACTTTAAGTTGGAGTTTATTGACTACACTGTAGACCCCCCTCGATATTCTATACAGGAATCGGTTGAAAGAGGTTTAACGTATTCAGTACCTTTGAAAGCCAAGTTGAGGTTACTGTGCAATGATACCGAGAATGAAGAGTTTGAGACGATTGAACAAGAGGTTTTCTTGGGGAATATTCCGTATATGACTGATAAGGGCTCTTTTGTCATTAACGGTGCGGAAAGGGTTATTGTTTCTCAATTACACAGATCGCCTGGGGTATTCTTTGCTCAAAGTAAGCATACCAACGGTACATTACTGTATTCAGCCAGAATTATTCCATTTAAAGGGTCATGGATAGAATTTGCTACAGATGTAAACAATGTGATGTACGCCTACATTGATAGAAAGAAAAAGTTCCCTATCACCACTTTGCTTAGATCTATTGGGTATGGCACTGATAAGGATATATTAGATTTATTTGGACTATCAGAGGAGGTTGAGGCTTCTCAAAAAGCACTCACAAAAGTAATTGATCGTCGTTTAGCTGCAAGAGTTCTACGTACTTGGATTGAAGACTTTGTAGATGAAGATACGGGAGAAGTTGTATCAATTGATCGAAATGAAGTAGTTCTTGAACGTGACAGCGTATTGAAAGAAGAGGATATAAAGACTATTCTTGATTCTGGCAGTAAATCTATTATCCTTCATCGCAAGGAGGTGAATGTTACTGATTACTCTATTATCTACAATACTCTTCAAAAAGATCAGTCAAACTCTGAGAAGGAAGCAGTAGAGACCATTTATCGTCAGCTGAGAAATACAGAAGCTCCTGATGAGCAAACTGCTCGAGATATCATTCAAAATCTATTTTTCAGTGAGAAAAGATACGATTTAGGCGAAGTAGGGAGATATAGAATAAATAAAAAATTAGGACTCTCGACAGGCTATGATAAGCGTGTTTTGACCAGTGAAGATATTATACTTATTATTAAATATTTAATTGGTTTGATTAACAGTAAAACGCTTGTTGATGACATTGATCACCTAAGTAATAGAAGAGTAAGAACTGTTGGAGAGCAACTTTATGCTCAATTTGGAGTGGGCTTATCGAGAATGGCAAGAACAATAAGAGAGCGGATGAATGTAAGAGATAATGAGGATTTCAAACCTGTTGACTTAATTAATGCAAGAACTTTATCTTCGGTAATCAATTCCTTCTTTGGAACTAATCAATTGTCTCAATTTATGGATCAAACCAATCCATTGGCTGAAGTTACTCACAAAAGAAGGATGTCAGCACTTGGGCCTGGGGGTCTCTCAAGAGAAAGAGCTGGGTTTGAGGTTAGAGACGTGCATTACACTCATTATGGTCGATTGTGCACTATTGAGACGCCTGAAGGGCCTAATATTGGTCTGATCTCGTCTTTGTGTGTATATGCAAAGGTCAATCAGATGGGCTTCATTGAGACTCCTTATCGAGAGGTCGATAAGGGAAAAGTTGATATGTCCGGAAATGTTAAGTACTTAACAGCAGAAGAGGAAGATACATTTAATATTGCTCAGGCCAATGCACCTTTAAGTGACGAGGGCAAATTTTTAAATGATAAGGTTAAGGCAAGATTTGAGGGTGACTTCCCAGTAGTTCAGCCGAATGACCTAACCTATATGGATGTTGCACCAAACCAAATTGTATCTGTGGCCGCCTCTATGATTCCTTTTCTTGAGCACGATGATGCGAATAGAGCACTGATGGGATCCAATATGCAGCGTCAAGCGGTGCCTCTTCTGACTCCTGAAGCACCCATCGTGGGCACGGGTTTAGAGAGCAGGATTGCTTTAGATTCGCGCTCTTTAATCTTGGCAGAGGCTGATGGTATGGTTGAATTCGTTGACGCTAAGATGATCATTGTGAAATATGATCAAGATGACCACGAAAAAATCTTATCATTTGATTCGGATACCTCTACTTATGAGTTGACAAAATTCCGTAGAACTAATCAAGATACTTCTGTTAATCTTAAGCCAACCGTTCTTAAAGGAGATCGGGTAGCAAAAGGGCAACCACTTTGCCACGGCTTTGCCACCGAGCATGGAGAGCTTGCCCTGGGTCGAAACCTACAGGTTGCTTACATGCCCTGGCAAGGATACAATTTTGAAGATGCAATCGTTATTTCGGATCGCGTGGTTCGAGAGGACGTATTTACCTCCATACATATTGATTCATTTGAACTTGAGGTTAGGGATACAAAAAGGGGTTTAGAAGAGTTGACTTCGGAAATTCCTAATGTAAGTGAAGAGGCAGTTAAAAATTTAGATGAGGATGGGATTATTCGTATTGGCGCAGAAATTACCGAAGGGGATATTATGATTGGTAAGATCACTCCCAAAGGAGAGTCGGATCCAACGCCTGAAGAGAAATTATTAAGAGCAATTTTTGGAGACAAAGCAGGTGATGTTAAAGATGCGTCTTTAAAGGCAAAACCCTCATTAACAGGGGTCGTTATCGAAACTAAGCTATTTGCTCGTCCCAAAAAGGATAAGGATCTCAGAGCAAGAACAAAAAAAGCGGTAGAGCAACTTAAAGAGAAATTCAGTTTTGAATTGACTGAAGTTAGAAATCAAATGGTGGATAAACTCGTTACACTAATAGAAGGTAAGACTTGTCTGGGGATCAATCATAAGTTTGGAGAATCAGTGATGTCAAAGGGTACAAAATTTTTAAGAAAAAATATAGAAGAGAATCTTTTTCCGCCTAAAAACATATTTAGAGACGAAAGTACTTACTCTGTACCTGAGGAATCTAACCTTATAAGCGATTTGGCCCATGAAGGATGGGTGAAGGAAGAGAAGACAAATGAATTAATTTTCAAATTAATAAAGCGCTATATCACGAAGAGAAATGAAATTACCGGTCTATTTAAGCGAGAAAGATTTACTCATGAAGTAGGGGATGAACTTCCAGCTGGAATTATGAAGTTGGCAAAAGTTTATATTGCTAAAAAACGCAAACTCAAGGTAGGAGATAAAATGGCAGGGCGTCATGGTAATAAGGGTGTTGTAGCTAAAATTGTTCGTGACGAAGATATGCCCTTTATGGAAGATGGTACACCCATGGATATTGTTTTGAATCCTTTAGGAGTTCCTTCCCGAATGAACATCGGTCAAATATATGAAACTGTGCTCGCATGGGCAGGAAAGAAGCTTGATCGAACTTATGCCACTCCGATTTTTGATGGAGCGACTGAGGAACAAGTTCAAAATGAGTTGGAAGAGGCAGGATTGCCCTCTTTCGGGCGGACATATTTATATGATGGATTGACGGGTGAAAAGTTTGATCAACCCGTTACTGTGGGTATCGCATACATGTTAAAATTAGGTCACTTAGTAGACGATAAAATGCATTCCCGATCAATAGGCCCCTACTCATTGATCACTCAACAGCCTTTAGGTGGTAAAGCCCAATTTGGAGGCCAAAGGTTTGGAGAAATGGAAGTTTGGGCACTAGAGGCGTTTGGTGCATCACATGTATTACAGGAAATTCTTACGATTAAGTCGGATGATGTGATCGGAAGAGCAAAGGCTTATGAAGCAATTGTTAAAGGTGAAAACATGGTAAAGCCGAATATACCGGAATCATTTAATGTGTTGGTTCATGAATTAAGAGGTTTAGCGCTTGAAATTACATTAGATTAAATAGTTATTGATTATTTGAGTTTAGAAAAGATAAATTATGGCATTTAGAAAAAATAAAAAACTAACACTTGACTTTTCAAGGGTGACTATTAGTCTGGCATCACCCGAATCCATTTTAGAAGAATCAAATGGAGAAGTGACTCAGCCAGAAACCATTAATTATAGAACCTACAAACCAGAAATGGGAGGGCTATTTTGTGAACGTATTTTCGGTCCTGTCAAGGATTGGGAATGTCATTGTGGAAAATATAAGAGAATAAGGTACAAGGGAATTATATGCGATAGATGTGGAGTTGAAGTGACTGAAAAGAAGGTTAGGAGAGAGCGGATGGGGCACATTGAATTGGTTGTACCCGTTGCACACATTTGGTATTTCAGGTCATTGCCTAATAAGATAGGTTATTTATTAGGAATGCCCTCTAAAAAATTGGATACGATCATTTACTATGAGCGCTATGTTGTTATACAACCTGGAGTAAAAGAGGAAGAAGGAATAAATAAGCTCGATTTCTTAACTGAAGATGAATATTTAGATATTCTCGATAAGTTACCTAGAGAGAACCAGTTACTGCCTGATGATGACCCGAAAAAGTTTATCGCAAAAATGGGAGCCGAGGCTTTAGAAATGTTACTTTCTCGAATTGAATTAGATGATTTATCCTACCAATTGAGACATCAAGCCGCTACAGATACTTCTCAGCAGCGAAAGGCAGAAGCATTAAAGAGGCTTAAAGTAGTTGAGGCTTTCAGAGAAGCTAAAACCAGGATTGAAAATAGGCCAGAATGGATGATTATTAAAATGGTTCCTGTAATACCACCTGAATTAAGACCGCTTGTACCTTTGGATGGTGGACGCTTTGCAACTTCAGATCTTAATGATCTTTATAGGCGTGTAATTATCCGGAATAATAGACTGAAAAGGTTGATTGATATCAAGGCGCCGGAAGTAATACTGCGTAATGAAAAGAGAATGCTTCAGGAGGCAGTAGACTCCCTGTTTGATAACTCAAGAAAGGTTAATGCCGTGCGCTCAGATGGAAATCGTGCGCTGAAATCATTGAGCGATATGCTCAAGGGAAAGCAAGGTCGTTTTCGTCAAAATTTGTTAGGGAAAAGAGTAGACTATTCCGGACGATCAGTTATAGTGGTCGGCCCAGAGTTAAAAATGCACGAATGTGGATTGCCCAAGAATATGGCTGCCGAGCTTTTCAAACCATTTGTGATTCGAAAGTTGATTGAAAGAGGGATTGTCAAAACGGTAAAATCAGCAAAGAAAATTGTTGATAGAAAAGATCCGGTTGTCTGGGATATTCTTGAAAACGTTCTAAAAGGGCATCCGGTTCTTTTAAATAGGGCTCCAACGTTACATAGGTTAGGGATACAGGCATTTCAGCCAAAACTCATAGAGGGTAAAGCCATCCAACTTCATCCATTAGTTTGTACAGCATTTAATGCTGATTTTGATGGAGATCAAATGGCGGTCCACGTGCCTTTGGGACAGGAGGCTATTTTGGAGGCTTCACTTTTAATGCTGTCCTCTCATAATATTCTAAACCCAGCTAATGGAGCACCAATAGCTGTACCATCTCAAGATATGGTTCTCGGCCTTTACTATGTGACAAAAGGTAGAAAAAGTACTTCTGCAGAAGTAGTAAAAGGTGAGGGAATGACTTTCTACAATTCTCAGGAAGTGATTATTGCTTTAAATGAAGGTATAATTTCAAAGCATGCGCACATTAAAGTAAGGACTCATGTTAGGGTTGGAGAGGAATTAGAAGAAAAATTGTTAGATACTGTCGCAGGCAGAGTGCTTTTCAATGAATTTGTACCAAAAGAGGTCGGTTATATTGATGAGTTACTTACTAAGAAAAAGCTTCAAAATATTATTTCCAGAATTTTTAAGGTTGTAGGAATGGCAGCTACGGCTGTTTTCCTCGATGATATCAAATCATTAGGCTTTCAGATGGCCTATACTGGCGGACTATCCATGGGACTGGGTGATATCAATATTCCTGAAGCTAAACAGCAGATGGTAGCAGATGCAAAGAAAGATGTGGATAACGTTTGGAATAATTATTTGATGGGTTTGATTACCGATAACGAGCGTTACAATCAAGTAATCGATATATGGACAAGAACCAATACACAGTTGACTTCAACCTTAATGAAACAATTAGAGGAAGATGATCAAGGTTTTAATTCTATATATATGATGATGCATTCAGGTGCAAGGGGATCTCGTGAGCAAATTAGACAACTGGGAGGTATGAGAGGATTAATGGCCAAACCTCAAAAAAACTTAGCAGGATCGGTTGGTGGAATCATTGAAAATCCGATACTTTCAAATTTTAAAGAAGGTTTAGATGTTCTTGAATATTTTATTTCTACACATGGTGCTCGAAAAGGCTTGGCGGATACTGCATTGAAAACAGCAGATGCAGGATACCTAACTAGAAGACTTGTTGATGTAGCACAAGATGTCGTAGTGAATGAACCTGATTGTGGTACTCTGAGAGGATTAGTTGTTCGCTCTCTAAAAGATAATGAAGATATAGTTGAATCCTTATCAGAGAGAATATTGGGTCGCGTATCCGTACATGATATTTATAATCCAATAACCGATGAAAAGATTCTTGAATCAGGGGAAGAGATTACCGAGGAAATCACAGAGATTATAGAGGCCACAAATATTGACGAAGTTGAGATACGTTCCGTATTGACTTGTGAGGCTAAAAGAGGAGTTTGTTCGAAATGTTATGGTCGTAGTCTGTCAGCAGGAAGAATGGCCCACTTGGGGGAAGCTGTGGGTGTGATCGCGGCTCAATCTATTGGGGAGCCGGGTACTCAATTAACCTTAAGAACCTTTCACGTGGGAGGGACAGCATCTAACATTGCGGTAGATGCTACCGTTATATCAAAATTCGATGGGGTCGTTGAATTTGATGAATTGAGAACAGTCAATAGTAGTGATGATGAAGGAAATCCGGTTCAAGTGGTCATGGGCAGATCGGGTGAACTTAGAATAACGGATGCTAAAAAGTCAAAAATATTGATGAGTAATCATGTTCCCTATGGAGCCATTCTCAAAGTAAAAAATGATCAAAAGGTTAGCATCGGAGATGAGCTTTGTTTTTGGGATCCCTACAATGCTGTGATCATGTCTGAACTTGATGGAAAGGTTACTTTTGAGGCTATCATTGAAGGTGTTACTTTCAAAGAAGAGTCAGATGAGCAGACCGGTCATAGAGAAAAGGTAATCATTGATACCAAGGATAAAGCCAAAAATCCAGCCATTATAATTCATTCGGCAGATACTGAGAAAGGATACAATATTCCAGTAGGTGCTCACTTGGCAATAGATGAAGGTGCGGAGGTAAAGGCTGGCCAGGTTTTGGCAAAAATACCCCGAAATACAGGTAAGTCAAGAGATATTACTGGAGGTCTTCCACGAGTCACAGAACTGTTTGAAGCAAGAAATCCTTCGAATCCAGCAGTTGTTACAGAAATTGATGGTGTCGTTACGTATGGAGGGATAAAAAGGGGTAATAGAGAAGTGTTTGTTGAATCTAAAGATGGTATTAAAAAACGTTATTTAGTACCGTTATCCAAACACTTCTTGGTCCAAGATAATGACTTTATAAAGGCAGGAGAGGCTTTGTCCGATGGATCTATTACTCCTGCTGATATATTATCCATTCAAGGACCTACCGCGGTTCAAGAGTATTTGGTAAATGAGATACAAGAGGTCTATCGGCTGCAAGGTGTCCAAATTAATGATAAGCATATTGAAACGATCGTACGACAAATGATGCAAAAAGTCATCATTATAGATGCAGGTGACACTTCGTTTCTTACTAATCAATCCGTAGACAGGTTGAGTTTCATGGAAGAGAATGATCAAATACTTGATAAAAAAGTAGTTGTTGATCCCGGGGGTTCTGATACGATTAAGGCTGGGCAAATCATCTCTAGTCGAATGTTACGCGATGAAAATTCTAATTTAAGAAGAAGAGATGTTAAAATCATCTCGGTAAGGAATGCTTCAACTGCAGTTTCTAGGCCTATTCTTCAGGGAATAACTCAAGCATCATTAGGAACTAGAAGTTTTATATCGGCAGCATCCTTTCAAGAGACAACAAAGGTATTGAGTGAAGCAGCTATTAAAGGTAAGCGAGATGGGCTTGATGGATTAAAAGAAAATGTTATTGTCGGTCATTTAATTCCGGCGGGAACAGGAATTAAAAGATTCCATGAAAATTTTGTAGCAAATAAAGAAGAGTATGATAAGATGGCACTGGCTAGGGAAGAATTTTCTAAACCGAAGGAAGTGTCTTTAACTGAAGTCTAGATGGATAAGCCAGAAGAGGTCAATAGAAATCTTAATATTGAGTTATCAGAAGAGATAGCTGAAGGTGTTTATGCAAATTTAGCTATGATAGCACACTCAAGCAGCGAGTTTGTCATTGATTACATCCGACTGATGCCTGGTGTGCCAAAGGCAAAGGTTAAGGCACGTATTGTAATCACCCCAGAGCATGCGAAAAGACTTTTGAACGCGTTGGAGGAAAACATTCAAAAGTACGAAAAGACTTTTGGAGAAATAAAAAAGAATGAGCAATCGCCTAAGTTTCCAATAAATTTTGGGGGTACAGTAGGTGAAGCATGATGATTTAATTGTAAAGGATATCAAGATATTGAATGTTTATCTCTATGTTTGCGTTCCAAAAATAAGGATTGTACAATAAAACAGAATAATGCCAACTATACAACAGTTAGTTAGGAAAGGAAGAAAAAACTTAACTTCCAAATCTAAGTCTCCCGCATTGGACTCATGCCCTCAACGAAGAGGAGTATGTACGCGTGTCTACACTACAACGCCCAAAAAACCGAACTCAGCAATGAGGAAAGTGGCAAGAGTTCGCTTGACCAATGGCAGAGAAGTTAACGCATATATTGGGGGTGAAGGCCACAATTTACAAGAGCACTCTATCGTACTAATTCGTGGCGGAAGGGTTAAGGATCTTCCTGGTGTTCGCTACCACATTGTTCGAGGTGCATTGGATACTGCTGGAGTAAGCGGAAGGTTGCAAAGAAGATCAAAATATGGTGCTAAGAGACCTAAAGCTAAAAAATAAGGAAGAAAAATGAGGAAATCTAAGCCAAAGAAGCGATACATTTTACCCGATCCACTCTATGGAGATACTTTAGTTACAAAGTTTGTTAACTATCTTATGGTAGATGGCAAAAAAAGTCTTTCCTACGCTATTTTTTATGATGCTATAAAGATAGTAGAAGAAAAAACAAATGAGGACGGAATAGAGACTTGGAAGTCGGCTTTAAAGACAGTTATGCCTTCTGTCGAAGTTAAGAGTAGAAGAGTTGGGGGGGCTACCTTTCAAGTACCCATTGAGGTGAGACCTGAAAGAAAGACCTCACTGGGAATCAAATGGATGATAAAATACTCAAGATTGAGAGGCGAAAAAACAATGAAAGAACGTCTTGCCGGAGAAATAATAGCTGCTTCAAAGGGTGAAGGTGCATCAGTCAAGAAGAAAGATGATACCCATAGGATGGCAGAAGCTAACAAGGCTTTTTCTCACTTTAGATTCTAAATTACGTTCGAAATGGCCAAAAGAAATTTGAAGTTCACGCGCAATATTGGCATAGCTGCACATATTGATGCAGGCAAAACCACCACTACGGAACGTATTTTATATTACACTGGTGCAAGTCACAAAATCGGAGAGGTTCACGATGGGGCTGCTACAATGGACTGGATGGAGCAGGAGCAGGAGCGTGGTATTACAATTACCTCTGCGGCCACTACGGTTTTTTGGAAATATAAAGAGGATAATTATCACATAAATATTATCGATACTCCTGGCCATGTAGATTTCACTGTTGAAGTAAATCGATCATTACGTGTGTTAGATGGCTTAGTGTTCTTGTTTAGTGCTGTGGATGGTGTGGAACCTCAATCAGAGACTAATTGGCGATTGGCTGATAATTATAAAGTTGCTCGAATTGGTTTTGTAAACAAAATGGATCGTGCAGGGTCAGACTTTCTCAATGTTTGTAAGCAGGTCAAAGAGATGTTGGGAACCAAAGCAGTTCCGCTACAATTACCTATAGGTTCTGAAGATAACTTTAGAGGTGTTGTTGATTTGGTAGAAAATAAGGCAATGGTTTGGAATGAACAAGACCAAGGTATGACTTTTGAGGAGATTTCCATACCTGAGGATATGATCGGAGAGGTAGCTGAGTATCGTGAAAAGTTGGTTGAGTCAGTAGCAGAGTATGATGACGGATTAATGGAAAAATATTTCGAAGATCCTGACTCCATATCCAAAGATGAAATTATTGCGGCATTGAGAGCTGCTACCATTGATTTGGCTTTTGTTCCTATGCTTTGTGGATCAGCATTCAAGAATAAAGGGGTTCAGATAATGCTAGACTATGTAATGGAGTTATTACCATCTCCACTAGACAAAGAAGAGATTAAAGGAATTAATCCTGATACAGAAGAGGAAGTTAAGCGATTGCCTGCAGTAGAAGATCCTTTTACAGCATTAGCTTTTAAAATTGCAACAGATCCTTTTGTCGGTAGACTTTGTTTCATTAGATCTTACTCAGGTTCATTAAATTCCGGTTCATATGTTTTTAATACTAGGACAGGAAAGAAAGAAAGAATTTCAAGAATTTTTCAAATGCATGCCAACAAGCAAAATCAAATTGATGCTCTGCATTGTGGAGATATCGGCGCTGTTGTTGGATTTAAGGATATCAAAACAGGAGATACTTTGTGTGATGAAAAAAATAAAATAGTTCTAGAAACTATGAATTTTCCTGATCCTGTAATTGGTTATGCCATTGAGCCGAAGGCCCAAGCAGATGTTGATAAACTCGGCATGAGTATCGCCAAATTGGTTGAAGAAGATCCAACTTTAGTGGTTGAGACCGATCATGAAACAGGCCAAACAATATTGAAGGGCATGGGTGAGCTCCATCTGGATATTATTATTGACAGATTGCGACGTGAGTTCAAAGTTGAAATTAATCAAGGTGCTCCACAAGTTGCCTACAAGGAGGCCATAAGAGCTAATATAGAGCACAAAGAAGTATACAAAAAGCAATCTGGAGGCCGAGGTAAGTTTGCTGATATCGTATTTGATCTAAGTCCCGTAGATGAAGACTTTGAAGGGACTGGTTTGCAATTCGTTAATGACATAAAGGGAGGAATCATACCAAAAGAATTTATACCTGCCATCGAAAAAGGATTCAAGCAGGGCATGATCAATGGTCCTTTGGCTGGATATCCTTTGGATAGTATGAAGGTAAGACTTTATCATGGATCTTTTCACGATGTTGATTCAGATTCACTTTCATTTGAATTGGCAGCCCGGCTAGGGTTTAAAGAGGCATCGAAGAAAGCCAGTCCAGTACTTTTGGAGCCTGTGATGGCTGTCGAAGTAATTACCCCTGATGAATATACAGGATCTGTTACAGGTGACTTGAACAAACGACGCGGTATAATGAAAGGCATGGATACTCGAGGAGTTTCACAGGTTATTAAAGCCGATGTTCCCCTCTCTGCTCTTTTTGGCTATGTGACGGATTTGAGGACAATCACTTCAGGAAGAGCAACTGCGAATCTCACATTTTCTCACTATGATAGTGTGCCTGATAGTATAGCTGAGGGGGTAATTGCAGAAGTTAATGGTTAATTAGTTCGGAATAGATTATGAATCAAAAAATTAGAATTAAATTAAGATCGTACGATCACAACTTGGTAGATAAATCATCCGAGAAAATAGTGCGGGCTGTTAAGACAACGGGAGCCGTTGTTAGTGGTCCAATACCTTTGCCTACTGTTAAAGAAAAGTTTACAGTACTTAGATCACCTCACGTTAACAAAAAATCGAGAGAGCAGTTTCAGTTATGTACTTATAAGAGATTAGTTGATATCTATTCCAATAGTGCGAAAACTGTAGATGCATTGATGAAACTAGAATTACCTAGTGGAGTAGACGTCGAAATTAAGGTCTGATTTACTTTGAAAATCATTTAGAACCAGCACATTTTTGAGTTGGTTTTTTTTGTCTTTTAATATCACTTAATCGTTGTTTCATAAGTCAGAATTGTTATCTTTGCACTCCTTTTGGAGAAAATAAACATATTAAAAAAATTAATAAATTCAAATAATGCCTGGATTAATAGGTAAAAAAGTAGGGATGACCAATATATACGATGAAACGGGCAAAAGTATTGCTTGCACATTGGTTGAGGCTGGTCCTTGCGTTGTTACGCAAGTGAAGAACGAGGATTCCGATGGATATCGTGCGGTTCAACTTGCCTATGATGATAAAAAAGAAAAGAATACATCAAAAGCTGAAAAGGGACATTATGCTAAGGCTGGATCTCCACCTAAGAAGTATCAAATTGAATTTAGAGATTTCAGAAGTGAGTTCGATGAAAAAATTGTACTAGGAAAAGAAATCAACATTACTGATGTTTTTAAAGAAAACGATTTTGTGGATGTCGTGGGGACTACTAAGGGGAAAGGCTTCCAAGGAGTCGTTAAGAGGTATAATTTTGCGGGTGTAGGACAAGCAACACATGGACAACATAACAGATTGAGGGCTCCAGGCTCTATAGGAGCAGCCTCTTTTCCTTCACGTGTCTTCAAGGGAATGAGAATGGCAGGTAGAATGGGCGGTGAACGAAAGAAAATTCTTAATCTCAGAGTAATGAAAATTTATCCAGAAAAAAATCTTGTCTTAATAAGTGGCTCAATTCCTGGGGCGAAAAGTTCTTATGTGATTTTAGAGAAATAAGCCATGAAAATAGAAGTTATAGATAACAAAGGCGAAAATACGGGCCGAAAAATTGACCTTTCAAATCGTATTTACAAGGTTGAGCCCAACGAGCATGCGGTTTATTTAGAAGTAAAGCAATATTTGGCTAATCAACGTCATGGGACCCATAAGGCTAGGGGAAAATCTGAAGTAACAGGTTCTACAAGAAAAATAAAAAAGCAAAAAGGCTCCGGTACAGCACGTGCAGGTAGCATTAAGTCAGGTATTCTTAGGGGTGGAGGTACCATTTTTGGTCCAGTCCCAAGGGAATATGGCTTCGATCTTAACAAAAAGGTTAAAAGATTAGCCAAGCGATCTGCGTTATCAGCAAAAGCTGCAGAAAAGAAGATCCGAGTCATGGAGGATCAAACCATAGAAATACCCAAGACTAAGGTCTTTATCTCAATTCTTAGAAGTCTTAAAATGGAGGTTGATAAGGCATTGTTTATAACTGGAAATGTAAATGATACTGCTGCGGCTTCTGCAAGAAACATTCCTAATGCCAAAGTAATAAGCGCCAATGAGTTGTCCACTTATGAGTTAGTAAATGCGGACTACATTGTATTGTTTGAGAGTGCCGTTGACATTATTGAAAATAGATTAAACTAATGAGTATACTTATTAAACCTCTTGTAACGGAAAAATTTTCTGCAATGAATGAGCATGGAAAGTATGGCTTTGTGGTAGAGAGAAGGGCTAACAAGGTACAGATAAGGCAAGAAGTTGAAAAGAAATATGGTGTTACAGTAGAATTTGTAAATACCATGGTACAACCTGGCAAATCTAAGTCTAGGTCGACGAAAGCTGGTATTATCAAAGGAAGGTCTAAGACCTACAAAAAAGCTATTGTTAAGATTGCTGACGGTGATATTATTGATTTTTACAGTGGAATTTAATTACTGAGAAATGGCTATAAAGAAACTCAAACCAACAACTCCAGGACAAAGATTTAGGATAGCACCTGTTTTCGATAAGATAACAGTAGACAGACCTGAAAAGTCTTTAATCTCAGCTGTAAAGAAGACTGGGGGGAGAAATAACACGGGAAAGATGACTGTCCGCAATGTTGGTGGAGGTCACAAGAAGAGATTAAGAGATGTTGATTTTAAAAGGGATAAGTTCGATATACCAGCGACAGTCAAATCAATCGAGTATGATCCTAATAGAACAGCCCGAATTGCTTTATTATTTTATGCGGATGGCGAAAAAAAATACATAATTGCGCCAAATGGTCTTGAAATTGGTACAGTGCTCTTGAGTGGTCCTGGAGTAGCTCCAGATGTTGGAAATGCTTTACCGCTATCGGAAATACCATTAGGTACAATCATCCATAATATTGAGTTGAAACCAGGTAAAGGAGGAGCAATGGCAAGAAGTGCAGGATCTTATGCACAGTTAGTTGCTAGGGAGGGAAAGTATGTGACTTTGAAATTACCTTCAGGTGAAATGAGGCTTGTATTATCCACTTGCTGCGCAACCATTGGAACAGTGTCCAATAACGATAATATGAATGTGAGATTAGGTAAGGCGGGAAGAAACAGATGGTTAGGAAGGAGACCTAGGGTAAGAGGTGTGGCTATGAATCCTGTAGATCACCCCATGGGGGGAGGAGAAGGTAAATCCTCTGGCGGGCATCCGCGTTCAAGAAACGGTATTTATGCCAAAGGGCAGAAAACTAGAAAGCCGAATAAATATTCAGACAAAATGATCATAACTAAAAGGAAATAATGGCTAGATCTCTCAAAAAAGGACCTTACATTGACTTTCGTCTTGAAAAAAAAGTGAATCTGCTTAATGATTCAGGGAAGAAAAATGTGATCAAAACTTGGTCAAGAAGGTCAATGATTTCGCCAGACTTTGTTGGCCACACATTTGCCGTGCACAATGGCAATAAATTCATTCCTATTTTGGTTACAGAAAATATGGTAGGGCACAAATTAGGAGAATTTTCCCCAACGCGAAATTTCAGAGGCCACATTGCTAAAAAAGATAAGAAAAGATAATGGAGGCTGAAGAAAACAAAAAAGTCAAAAAGTCTGTCAAAATCAGACTTGACAAAGAGGCTAGGAAGGAAGCTAAAAAGTTAGTATCTGGAAAGCAAGGTGCGGTCACTGCCTCCCTGAGAAACTTTCCATCCGCCGCACGAAAAATGAGGTTAGTGGTTGACATGATAAGAGGCCAGCGCGTAAGTGTAGCATTAAATGTGTTAAAATTCGATACCAAGTTTGCTTCAAGTATTTTAGAGAAAGTATTATTGTCTGCAATTGCTAATTGGCAATTAAAAAATGAAGAAGTCAATATTGAAGAGGCTGATTTGTTTGTTAAAGAAATTTATGTTGATAGTGCTCGGATGTTGAAAAGATTACGTACGGCCCCTCAAGGAAGGGCACACAGAATAAGAAAGCGTTCCCATCATCTGGTTGTTACAGTGGATGATCGTAACGCAAATGTTGAAATTAAGAATGAAATGCAAAAAGATTAATCGATGGGACAGAAGGTAAACCCAATAAGTTTAAGACTTGGGATCATTAAAGGATGGGATTCAAATTGGTACGGTGGAAAGTCATTCGCCGACAACATTGTTGAGGACCACAAAATTCGAAAGTATCTTCTTGCAAGAATTACAAAAGGTGGGATATCCAAAGTAGTCATTGAAAGGACTTTGAAAAGGATAACCTTGACCATACATACAGCTCGTCCGGGTGTTGTAATTGGTAAGGGCGGTTCTGAAGTTGACAAGTTAAAAGAAGAATTGAAAAAAATTACTGGTAAAGAACTTCAAATTAATATTTTCGAGATTAAGAGGCCGGAGCTCGATGCCGTATTAGTGGGGGAATCTATAGCTCAACAATTGAAGGCGAGGATTTCTTACCGAAGAGCTATGAAGCAAGCCATAGCATCAGCTATGCGTGTAGGTGCTTTGGGAATTAAGATTAAATGTGCGGGCCGCTTGGGCGGTGCTGAAATGGCACGTACCGAACAATATAAAGAGGGTGCGATACCTCTGCATACATTGAGAGCAGATATTGATTATGCGGTTTCAGAGGCCCAAACCGTGTATGGAAAAATTGGTATAAAGGTATGGATTTTTAAAGGAATGGTCTTTGGTAAAAGAGATCTATCTCCAAATATTGGCGTTGCTAACAACGCCGGTGGTGGCAATGCCAATGGGAGATCTAGGCCAGATGGACCAAGGAGAAAAAGAAGATAATTTTAAAGATATTTAAAAATGTTACAGCCTAAGCGAACAAAATTTAGAAAGAGGCAAAAAGGAAGGGTTAAAGGTTTAGCGCAAAGGGGGCACCAACTAGCTTTCGGCACTTTTGGAATCAAATCTCTTGAGCCAGGATGGTTGACGAGTCGTCAGATTGAGGCAGCACGTATTGCTATGACTCGATCTATGAAGAGAGAAGGCCAAGTGTGGATTAGAATTTTTCCAGATAAACCAGTGACCAAAAAGCCAGCTGAAGTTAGAATGGGAAAAGGTAAGGGGGCGCCTGAATATTGGGTGGCCTGTGTAAAGCCTGGCACAATTTTATTTGAAGCTGCGGGTGTAACTCGGAATTTAGCAAAAGAGGCATTAAGTTTGGCAGCACAAAAGTTGCCTATAAGTACAAGGTTTGTTGTAAAAAGGGATTATCGAGAATGAAAAATTCTGAGTTGAGAAGTCTAAATATAGATGAGTTGACAAATAAACTTGTCATGGAAAAAGAGGCATATAGTAAATTGACTTTCGCCCATGCTATTACGCCTATTGAAAATCCTATGAAGATTAGAGCAGTGCGTAAATTAATTGCAAGATTGGAAACTGAAGTTCGAGCTAAGCAGCTTGTAAAATAAAGGGTTTATGGAAAGAAATCTTAGAAAGGAAAGGGTAGGCTTAGTTACAGGCGATAAGATGCAAAAAAGTATCACTGTAGCTGTGGTAAGAAAGGTGAAACACCCTATTTATGGCAAATTTGTTCAAAAGACTACCAAACTTACAGCCCACGATGAGCAAAATGATTGTAATGTTGGAGATACTGTTAAAATTATGGAGACGCGTCCCTTAAGTAAAAGTAAGAGATGGCGTTTAGTAGAAATCGTTAAAAGGGCTAAATAAAATGGTGCAGCAAGAATCAAGGCTTAAAGTAGCAGATAACAGCGGAGCTAAAGAGGTGTTATGCATTCGCGTTTTGGGAGGTACCAAAAAGCGATATGCCTACATTGGTGATATGATTGTAGTTTCGATTAAATCTGCAATTTCATCTAGCTCCATTAAGAAAGGAACAGTTTCCAGGGCCGTTGTCGTTCGTACCAAGAAAGAGATTAGGAGAAAGGATGGTTCTTATGTTCGATTTGAAGATAATGCAGCCGTTTTACTCAATGAAAATAATGAGCCCAAAGGGACTCGAATTTTTGGTCCTGTTGCTCGAGAATTGCGGGAAAAGCAATTTATGAAAATTGTTTCATTGGCACCAGAAGTATTATAACTATGTCTGATATAAAAAAAATATACATAAAGAAAGGTGACACTGTTAAAATTCTCACTGGGAATGACAAGGGTAAAACAGGTAAAGTACTGGAAATAATAACCAGTAATTATAGAGCAATTGTTGAGGGGATGAATATGGTTACTAAACATGTAAAGCCTTCAGCTGAAAAGCCCGAGGGTGGACTGATCAATACTGAAGCGACGCTGCATATCAGTAATTTAATGCTAGTCGAACCGGCATCGGGTGAGCCGACTAGAGTTGGAAGAAAATTGAATGCTGATGGTAAAAATCAGCGTTATTCTAAAAAATCAGGAGAATTTATTTAAGATGGCAATCCCAAGATTAAAAGATAAATATATTTCAGAAATTATTCCTTTGTTAAAGGAAAAGTTTCAATATAAGTCGATAATGCAAGTACCGAAAGTAGTTAAAATAGCTATAAACAGAGGTATTGGCGATGCCGTGTCTGACAAAAAGTTAGTAGATATTGGAATTACAGAGTTAACTGCAGTTGCTGGACAACAAGCAGTAGCAACATTAGCAAAAAAATCGGTATCCAATTTTAAGTTGAGAGAAGGTATGCCCATCGGTGCAAAGGTGACTCTAAGGGGAGATCGTATGTATGAGTTTCTCGATAGATTGTTAAGCGTAGCACTCCCGAGAGTCAGAGACTTCAAAGGTGTCAAATCTAGAGGTTTTGATGGTCGAGGTAATTATTCGTTAGGTGTACAGGAGCAAATTATTTTTCCAGAAATCAGTATCGATAAAATTAACAAGATTGCGGGAATGGATATCACCTTTGTTACAACAGCTAAAACAGATGAAGAAAGTTTGGCATTGCTGAAAGCGTTTGGTATGCCTTTTTCTAAGGGTAAAAATTAATTAAGAGAATGGCAAAAGAATCATTAAAAGCAAAAGAAAGAAAAAGAGAACGATTAGTCGCGAAGTTCGCTGAAAAGAGAAAAGCACTTAAGGCTGCCGGGGATTACATAGGTCTAGATAAACTTCCAAAGGATTCATCGCCCGTTAGACTGCACAACAGATGTAAGCTTACTGGAAGACCGAAGGGTTACATTAGAAAATTTGGCTTATCTAGGGTAACTTTCCGAGAGATGGCGTCAGATGGAAAAATACCAGGTATAACCAAAGCAAGTTGGTAATTTTAAGCGTAAAATATTTTCTAAATAGAAAACAATAATTAAATTTGCGTCCCTTTTCAAGGGGATAAAATCAAAAACATTTATGGTAACAGATCCCATAGCAGATTATTTAACTAGAATTCGAAATGCAATTGGCGCAAATCACAGAATTGTAGAGATTCCCTCTTCTCGAATGAAAAAGGAAATAACCAAACTTTTACATGACCAAGGATATATTGCTAATTTCAAATTCGAAAAGGAAGGGCCGGGATCGGTGATAAAAATTGCCCTCAAATATAATCCTGAGACTAAGCGTTCGGCAATAACTAGCCTTGAACGCGTGAGCAAGCCAGGTCTTAGAAAGTATAAGGGGTCCAAAGAGCTCCCACGTGTACTTAATGGCTTGGGAATAGCCGTGATTAGTACATCAAAAGGCATAATTACTGATAAGAGAGCGAGAATGGAAAATATAGGTGGTGAAATACTTTGTTACGTTTATTAATTTGATATGTCGAGAATAGGAAAAGCGCCAATAACCATACCTTCAGGAGTAGATATAACTATAAATGAAGGAGAGGTGATAGTTAATGGACCTAAGGGGCGACTGTCACAGAATATTGGTACTGAGATTACCGCCTTAGTTCAGGATGGTACTTTAACAGTGCAGAGACCTACAGAGCAGAAAAGGCATAAAGCGCTTCATGGCTTATACCGATCATTGATTTATAATATGGTAAGAGGTGTCACGGAAGGTTACAGCTGTAATCTTGAATTGGTTGGAGTAGGTTATAAAGCTATTGTTCAGGGGAATGTTCTAGAGTTGAATTTGGGTTATTCTCATAATATTTTTCTAGAGGTTCCATCAGAGATTCAGGTTTCAGCTGAAACGGCAAAGGGTAAAAATCCTATTGTTAGGCTTGATAGTAACGACAAACAGATGATAGGGCAGGTAGCTGCTAAAATTAAGTCACTGAGAAAAATTGAGCCATATAAAGGTAAAGGTATTCGGTTTGTAGATGAGGAGATTAGGAGAAAAGCTGGTAAGACAGCTGCAAAATAGAAAGAGAAATGGCTATTTCAAGGGTAAATAGAAGATTTAGAATTAGAAAAGGTATTAGGAGCAAAATTTCAGGCACTAGCTCCATACCGCGATTATCGGTATATAGAAGCAATCGGGCAATTTATGCTCAACTAATTAATGATGAGAAGGGAGAAACACTATTAGCAGTTTCGTCTAAAGAAGTTGGAATTTCGAGTGTTACAGTGATAACTTCAAAAGAGGTAGGGTTAAAACTAGCTGAAAAAGCACAATCCAACGGAATTAAAAAAGTTGTTTTTGATCGTGGTGGTTATCCTTTCCATGGTCAGGTTAAAGCTATGGCTGAAGGAGCACGGGAGGGAGGATTAAAATTTTAACAAAGTATGTCACAATCAAATATCAAAATAGTCCGAGCAAGCGATATAGATCTCAAGGAAAAGGTAGTCGCTATCAAACGAGTTGCTAAAGTGGTTAAAGGTGGTCGCAGATTTAGTTTCTCGGCTATTGTAGTCGTAGGAGATGGAAATGGAGTTGTAGGATATGGCTTAGGAAAAGCCAATGAAGTAACAGATGCGATAACGAAAGGCATTGATGATGCTAAGAAAAATTTGGTGCGTGTACCTATTTTTAAAGGTACCGTACCCCATGAAGCTATTGGAAAATTTGGTGGTGGATTTGTTTTATTAAAGCCGGCATCAGCAGGTACGGGCGTTATTGCTGGTGGAGCAATGCGTGCCGTCCTAGAGAGTGCTGGCGTTCATGATGTTTTAGCTAAATCAAAAGGGTCTTCTAATCCGCATAATGTGGTAAAGGCAACTTTTGATGCGCTTGCACAGATGAGAGATCCATTGACCATTGCAAGACAGCGTGGTGTTACATTAGACAAAGTTTTTAACGGATAGATTATGAATAAAGTATTAGTTACTCAGATTCGAAGCACTATAAAACGACCCAAGAGGCAAGTACTAACTATTCAAGCACTTGGGCTGGGCAAGATTAATAAAACTGTTGAGAAGGAGTTAACTCCCCAAATCGCCGGAATGATCAGTAAGGTGAGTCACCTCGTAAATGTAAAAAATGTTTAAGATGAAATTAGAATCATTAAAACCAGCAGCAGGATCGATTAAGAAAAGAAAAATTATTGGCAGAGGTCAAGGATCTGGTAGGGGAGGTACATCAACTAAAGGGCACAATGGTGCTCAGTCACGTGCGGGTTATTCTCGGAAAATTGGTTTTGAGGGAGGACAAATGCCGTTACAGAGAAGAATTCCTAAGTTTGGATTTAAAAATAATAATAGGATCATATCAAAGGCTGTAAATTTAGATACACTTGAGTCTTTGGCCAATGCAAAGAAGCTTAAGAACATTACCCTTGAGGTTTTGATCCAAAATGGACTGATAGGAAAAAAAGACGTGGTTAAAATATTAAGTAGGGGAGAAATTAAATCTAAACTTTCGGTCACAGTTCATAAGTTTTCAAAAGCTGCAGTCAAGGCTATTGAAGCTGCAGGTGGAACAGCTACAGTTATAGGTTGATGAAAAAATTCTTCAATACCATATCTAATATATTTTCAATCGGGGAACTTCGGACGAGGATTCTTAATACATTAGGTTTCCTTATTGTTTTCAGATTAGGTTCTTTTATCACCTTACCCGGCATAGATCCATCCAAACTCGTAGATAATGCAGGTGGAATCTTTGGCCTGCTCGATACCTTTCTAGGAGGAGCTTTTAGTAACGCTTCGATCTTCGGTCTAGGTATTATGCCTTATATATCTGCATCTATTGTACTGCAACTGCTTACCGTTGCCGTACCATATTTCCAAAAATTACAAAAAGAAGGAGACAGTGGTCGAAAAAAGATCAGTCAAATAACTAGAGTTTTGACCTTATTTATATGTATGGCCCAATCTGCAGCTTATTTAACAACTATATCTGCTGATGCTATTGTAATAAACGGGTTCTTCTTTAGAATTTCATCCATGATAATGCTCACAGCAGGTACTGTATTTTGTATGTGGTTGGGAGAAAAAATAACAGATAAGGGAATAGGTAATGGCATTTCTATGTTGATTATGATTGGTATTATCTCCAGATTTCCTGCAAGTATTGTGGCAGAAGCTATGTCACGTGGAATGAGTCAATTGCTCTTCTTTTTCATCGAAATGGTAGCGTTGTTTTTCGTAGTTATGGCAACAGTAGCTCTAGTTCAGGCAATTAGAAGAATACCAGTACAATATGCCAAGCAGGTTGTCGGAAACAAAGTTTACGGAGGTCAGCGGCAATATATACCATTGAAGGTCAACAGCTCGGGGGTTATGCCTATCATTTTCGCCCAGTCTTTAATGTTTCTACCTGCAATGATTGGTGGCATTTGGGCTGAAAACAGTGATACTGCACAATGGGTGGTAGCAACTTTTTCAAGAGTTGAGTCCTGGCAGTACAGCGTATTATTTGCCTGCTTGATTATCGTATTTACCTTTTTCTACACAGCCATTACAATCAACCCAACGCAAATATCAGATGATATGAAAAGAAATGGTGGATTTATACCAGGAATAAAGCCTGGGAAACAGACTTCAGAATTCATCGACGGAGTATTATCTAGAATCACGTTACCAGGGTCTGTATTTTTGGCAATAATAGCTATTTTGCCCGCATTTGCGATTTTAAGTGGTGTAAGTCGAGGGTTTGCACAATTTTATGGAGGAACTTCACTACTCATCATGGTAGGTGTTATTTTAGATACATTACAACAAATAGAAAGCTATTTGTTGATGAGGCATTATGAAGGAATGATGAAATCAGGTAGAGTCAGAGGTAGATCTCAAAATACAGTAGTAGCATAATGGCAAAACAAGCATCCATAGAGCAAGACGGAACTATAGTAGAAGCACTTTCAAATGCGATGTTTCGGGTCGAGCTAGAAAATGGGCATGAAGTTGTAGCCCACATCTCAGGAAAGATGAGAATGTTTTATATTAAAATATTACCAGGAGATCGTGTGAAGATGGAAATGTCTCCGTATGATTTGTCGAAAGGTAGAATCGTGTATCGATATAAATAAATAAGATGAAAGTTAGAGCATCAGTAAAAAAGAGAAGTGTCGATTGCAAAGTAATCCGAAGAAAAGGGAAACTATACGTAATCAACAAAAAGAACCCAAAGTTTAAACAAAGACAAGGTTAGTATGGCCAGAATTGCAGGAGTAGATATCCCAGATGTAAAGAGAGGTGAGATAGGTCTTACCTACATATTTGGTATAGGAAAAAATAGAGCTAGAAAGATTTTATCAGAGGCTGGTGTCGATGCAAATTTAAAAGTGAAAGATTGGAGTGATGAGGATCAAGTTAAGATCAGATCTATCATCACAGAAACTATTAAGGTAGAGGGTGTTCTCAAGTCTGAAATACAGTTAAGTATTAAAAGATTGATGGATATAGGCTGTTTTCGAGGTCTTAGACATCGAAAAGGCTTGCCTCTAAGAGGCCAAAGAACTAAAAATAATGCGCGAACAAGAAAAGGAAAGCGTAAAACGGTAGCGAATAAGAAGAAAGCGGTTAAGTAAAATAATATAATGGCACAAAAAAGAAAAGATAAGGCAAAAAAAAGAGTAGTTGTAGTCGAAGCTGTGGGTGAGGCTCATATTCAAGCAACTTTTAATAACATCATTATTTCTTTAACCAACACGCAAGGGCAAGTAGTATCGTGGGCTTCTGCAGGGAAAATGGGATTTAGAGGTTCAAAAAAGAATACACCTTATGCCGGACAGGTAGCGGCAGCGGATTGTGCTCAGAAAGCTCATGAGATGGGTTTAAGAAAAGTCGAGGTTTTTGTCAAAGGGCCGGGTGCCGGTAGAGAATCTGCAATCAGAGCGATCCAAAATACTGGAATTGAGGTAACTGCAATTAGAGATGTGACACCACTTCCGCATAATGGATGTAGGCCACCGAAAAGAAGAAGAGTTTAATGAAGAATTTAATTAAGTCCTATAATACGAAGTAGATATGGCTAGATATAGAGGTCCTAAGTCCAAGATAGCAAGAAAATTTGGAGAACCCATTTTTGGTCCAAGTAAGGCATTGCAAAATAAAGCATATCCCCCTGGTCAACATGGAAAGGGTAGAAGAAAAAAGCTTTCTGAATTTGCGATACAACTTGCAGAAAAACAGAAGGCCAAGTATACTTATGGTTTGTTGGAAAAGCAGTTTGCGAACGTTTTCAATAAAGCGTCTCGTAAAAGTGGGATAACAGGGGAAATTTTACTTCAATTACTAGAATCGAGACTAGACAATACTATTTATAGACTTGGTATCGCGTCTACACGAAGAGCTGCGCGACAGTTGGTATTGCACAAGCACATCATGGTTAATGAAAGAATTGTTAATATCCCATCATACAGTTTAAGGAGTAATGATGTGGTATCAGTTCGAGAACGTTCTAAATCTTTAGAATTGATATCAAATAGTCTTGCGTCTAATGCCACCAAAACATTTTCTTGGTTGGAATGGAACAGTACTGATTACATAGGAAAATTTTTAAATCTTCCTGAGAGAGAAGAAATACCTGAAAATATTAAGGAACAGCTTATTGTTGAGCTGTACTCAAAATAATTGATTTACTACAAGTTAAAAATAACAATATGTCGATTTTAGCATTTCAAATGCCAGATAAGGTAGTCATGGAAAAGGCTGATGATTTTCATGGCCTCTTTACATTTAAACCTTTAGAAAAAGGTTATGGCGTTACGGTTGGTAACGCACTTCGAAGAATATTATTATCCTCCCTGGAGGGCTATGCCATCACTGAGATAAGAGTGCCTGGTGTACTACATGAGTTTTCAACCATAAATGGTATGGTCGAAGACGTAAGTGAATTGATTTTAAATCTCAAAATGGTGCGCTTTAAAAAAATTGCTGGAGCTGATGACGACAAAATAACGGTCAAGGTTTATGGAAAGGAGAAATTGACTGGAGCTGACATTGGTATGTCTACGAACTCGTTTGAAATATTGAATCCAGATCACATTGTCTGTAAACTAGATAGTTCAGCCAAATTCGAATTAGAATTGACCGTAGAAAAAGGGAGAGGTTATGTACCCGCTGAGGAAAATAAGAGTGAAGAACAAAACTTTGGCTGTATTGCAATTGACTCTATCTTTACTCCAATAAAAAATGTTAAGTACAGTGTTGAAAATACTCGTGTTGAGCAAAAGACAGATTATGAACAACTAATACTTGATATTGAAACAGATGGATCTGTTCATCCCGAAAATGCCCTGAAAGGTGCTGCTAACATACTGATCCAGCACTTTATGTTGTTCTCAGATCAAAGTATGATATTGGATACTGCTACTAAGGGAGAACCTGAACAAGTGGATGAAGAATTGCTCCACATGCGAAAGTTGTTGAAAACATCTCTCAATGATCTTGATTTGTCGGTAAGAGCTTATAATTGTCTCAAAGCCGCTGAGGTTCGCTCTCTCGGCGACTTGGTAAATCTTGAAATTTCAGAAATGATGAAATTTCGAAACTTTGGAAAGAAATCATTGGCTGAATTAGAGCAATTGGTTGTTGAAAAAGGTTTAACCTTTGGAATGGATTTGTCAAAATATAAACTAGAAGAGGAATGAGACACGGAAAGAAGTTCAATCATTTAGGCAGGACTGCGTCTCACCGAAAAGCGTTGCTATCCAATATGGCATCTTCATTGATCAAATATAAGAGGATAAATACAACTGTAGCTAAGGCAAAAGCTTTAAGAAAGTATGTTGAGCCTTTGATTACAAAGGCAAAGAGTAATACAACAAACTCAAGGAGAGTTGTCTTTAAATATTTGCAGGATAAAGAATCTATCATAGAACTATTTGCTGATATTGCTGAAAAAGTAGCAAATAGACCTGGAGGATACACTAGAATATTAAAAACAGATACTAGACTAGGGGATAATGCTGAGATGTGTGTTATGGAGCTTGTAGATTACAACGAATTATTGCTGGAAGAAAAAAAGCCAAAAATAGCAAAGCGTTCTAGAAGAAGGAAATCAAAGTCATCGTTATCCGAGTCGGTAGTAACGGAGGAGGCACAAACAGAAACAATTGAAACTGAGAAAGACGAAGTTGTAAATGAAGTTACTAAGTCTGAAACGAACGCTTCTAGCGATAAAGAAGATGAAAAAATTTAAATAGTTTTAAAATAACTGAAGGATTGAGATTTCTCAGTCCTTTTTTTTTGTGCTTAAGACTGCAATTCAATTAATTTGTTTCATTATTAAATAATATCTTTCTATTTTAATCAAGACGTTTATGAAAAGGGAAAAAGCCATACTCTATTTAGCCGATGGGACATTGTTTGAGGGGCTTTCAATCGGTAAAAAAGGAACTTCAGGAGGAGAGATTTGCTTTAATACAGGGATGACCGGATATCAAGAGATCTATACTGACCCCTCTTATTATGGCCAAATTGTGATCAATACCAATTCCCATATTGGAAACTACGGTGTACATAAAGATGAGGATGAATCGGATATGCCTAAAATTAAAGGTTTAGTGGTTAATGATTTTACTTATGAATACAGTCGTAGCTCTGCTTCTGGTAGTTTAGAGGATTATCTTAGTAAACATGATACAGTAGGTATATCTGATTTAGATACACGCATGTTGGTACGACACGTAAGAGATAAAGGGGCTATGAATGCTATTATCAGTACTGAAATTTATGATATTTCGGAGCTTCAATCTGAATTAGCTAATATTCCGGATATGAAATCGCTTGAATTGTCGAGTCTTGTGACAACTAAGCAGGCTTATGAACTTGGAATGGATAAAACTGAATTTAAAATTGGTGTACTTGATCTTGGTATCAAAAGATCTATTTTAGAGAATTTTTTAACCAGAAATTGTCAACTTAAGGTTTTTCCTGCTAAAACTAGTTTTGACGAAATGCAAAAATGGGATGCTGATGGTTACTTCATTTCAAATGGTCCAGGAGATCCTGAAGTTATGGATTATGCTGTTGATACGATTAAAAAAATATTAGCTGACATGAAACCTTTGTTTGGCATTTGTCTTGGAAATCAACTGTTAGCAAGGGCAGTGGGTATAAGCACCTTTAAAATGCATCATGGACACCGTGGGCTTAACCAGCCTGTTAAAAATTTAATGACGGGGAAAAGTGAAATAACCTCTCAAAATCATGGTTTTTCTGTGAATATGGAGTCTTTAAAAAATTCCAAGTTAGCTGAATTGACACATATTAATTTAAATGATCAATCTGTTGAGGGTTTGAGATTGACAAATGGTCAGGCATTCTCTGTGCAACATCACCCAGAGTCAACTCCCGGTCCTCATGATTCAACGTATTTATTTGATGATTTTATACAATTAATTAAAAATAATAAAAAATGAGTAAAATAGAGAGTGTAGTTGCTAGACAAATATTAGATTCGCGAGGTAATCCGACAGTAGAGGTGGACGTAATCACTGAAAGTGGTATTATTGGACGGGCAGCTGTCCCTTCAGGAGCATCAACTGGCGAGCATGAGGCTCATGAGCTTAGAGATAATGATAAAAGTAAATATCTGGGTAAAGGAGTTTTGAAAGCCGTTCAAAATGTAAATGAATTGATTGCACCAGAGATTTTAGGATATTCAGTTTTCGATCAAAAAATTATTGATCAAAAGATTATAGATTTAGATGGAACAGCAAATAAGAGTAAACTAGGTGCTAATGCTATATTGGGTATTTCTTTGGCTATTGCTAAAGCTGCCGCTGATGAGTCTAGTCAGCCCTTATTCAGATATTTAGGAGGGGTCAATGCACATCTCCTACCTGTTCCTATGATGAATATTATCAATGGAGGATCTCATTCAGATGCCCCTATTGCTTTTCAGGAATTTATGATTCGGCCCATTGGAGCTTCCTCGTTTAGTGAGGCTTTAAGAATGGGAGCTGAAATCTTTCACCATTTGAAGGGTATTTTGAAATCTAAGGGTTTAAGTACTGCTGTAGGTGACGAAGGTGGATTTGCACCAAGTTTTGAAGGTGGTACGGAAGAGGCGCTAGACAGTGTAATTCAAGCTATTGAATCAGCTGGATACAAAGCGGGTGAAGAAATTACTATTGCCATGGACTGCGCAGCTTCGGAGTTTTATGAAGAAGGCAATTATAATTATTCAAAGTTTGAAGGAAATAATGGTAAAGTTAGAACAAGCGTCGAACAGGTTGCCTATTTGACTGAATTAATTGATAAATATCCAATTGATAGTATTGAGGATGGTATGGATGAAAATGATTGGGATGGATGGAAAATATTAACTGAGGCCATAGGAAATCGTTGTCAATTGGTTGGTGATGATCTTTTGGTGACTAATGTGGATTATTTACAACGCGCCATTGATGAAAAGTGTGGAAACTCTATTCTGGTTAAAGTGAATCAAATTGGAACACTCTCTGAGACTTTTGCTGCCATTGAAATGGCGCACAAGGCAGGATGGACGGCAATTGTTTCGCACCGATCTGGAGAAACTGAGGATAATACAATTGCAGACATTGCAGTAGCATTGAACACAGGCCAAATCAAGACCGGATCTTTGTCTCGTTCTGATCGAATGGCAAAATATAACCAATTATTGAGAATTGAAGAGAAACTCGATGATTCGGCCATTTATCCATCCATAAAATAGATACAATTTTGATAAAAAATGGATTATCTAGATTTTTATTTCTGCTTACTAAATGTAAGGTTGGACTAATTTTTTTGTTAAATTCCAAGTGATTCATTCGATCTTAAGTCCTATGAATTACACACTTTTTATCTGTATTTTCGAACTTTTTTTTTATCTTTATCCGTAATATGAAAAGCTTAATACAGCAGATACCCCCATATTTTAAAAGTATATACGTTTTAGGGACTCTTTCCTTCATTTTTTGGTTAACGATATTTGATTCCAATGATATTTTGACTCAATTTTCTCTGAGAAAAAAAGAAGCTGATTTGCAACAAACGAAAGGCTATTATCAAAAACAAATAGAAATCGTTGAGGCCGATCGTAAAGCATTATTTAGTAATCAAGATTTGCTAGAGCGCATTGCTAGAGAAAAATACTACATGAGTGCTGAAGGAGAAGATGTATATGTAATCATTTCATCATCTGGAGACAAGTAGGTCAGCTCAAGCCCAAAAGTCATTTTATGAAGATTTGGATCTGCATTTTAATGATTGCTCTATCTCATTTTGCGTCAGCACAATTAAATGGTATTTTTGATAAAATCTATTTTGGTGGGGGTTTTGGGCTCGATTTTAATCAAAATATATCCTCATTTAATTTAACACCTTACGCAGGTTATAAATTAACAGAATATTGGTCAGCCGGATTAGGTTTAAATTATCAATTTTGGCAAGACAAAATCTTAGATTTAAAAATAAATAATTTCGGAGGTAACGTTTTTGTCAGGTATAAAATTACGTCCCAAATATTTGTCTCTTCTAAATTAGAATATTTATCAGTAGACTTTATAAATAACCGTGAGGGGTTTTATAATCTTCCAGTAGGGGTGGGTTACGTGTTACCCATATCAAGGATAGCTTCTTTGTATATGATAGGACAATATGATTTGTTATATGATGTAAATGAGACCAATGGGGCTTATTCAAGTCCATGGATTTTAGAGGCAGGCTTTGGATTTGGCTTTTAAAATTTGACTTGATATTGTTCTGAGAGTGACTGCAAATCTTTCAATACGTTATCCAATAATGGAATCCCCTTTTTTCTTCTCATATGTTCCATTTTGCGCTCTGGGTCTCCAGGTATGATTACTTTTTTAGTTTCATTTATTGGTTTTGCATTTTTAAATCGTTGTATCCATATATCCATGTGTTTTTTGAATTCGGACTCAGGCCTAAATGCATCGATTCTAAAAGCACCGAAAAAATGTCCAACCCCCTCTCCAACTGGATTGGGATCCGGATCTAAAAAAGAAACAAAGGGAGGCACCCAAGGGCCATAATTTGCTCCAGAAAGTACTCCAGATAAGATATCCACCACACTTCCTAATATGAACCCTTTGTGAGATCCATGATCTTTATCCCCACCAAGGGGTAAGAGGGCACCGCCCTCAACAATACCTTGCGCTTCTTGTGTGGGATGACCCTCTTTATCTTGTAACCAACCCAATGGAGCAGACTCATTCTTTCTTTGCAGTATTTCAAGTTTACCGTTGGCTGCTGTTGTAGTAGCCATATCAGCTACGAATGGAGGCTCTTTACCTGCAGGAATTGCCATAGAAATAGGATTGGTTCCTAACAAACGCTCTTTGGCGAAAGTAGGGGCAACTAGTGGGCTCGCATTGGTCATTGATATACCGATACAATCTGCTTTTAATGCCATCATGGCGTGATAACCTGCTATACCATAGTGATTGGAGTTTTTTACGGCAACCCACCCTGTTCCTACCTTTTTAGCTTTTTCTATCGCCAACCGCATTGCATAAGGACCGGAAACAAGTCCAATACCAGCATCACCGTCTACTACAGCAGTACTAGGGGTCTCATGAACCACACTTAGTTGTGGTTTGGTATTGATTCTTTTCTTCTCAAATAGTTGTAGGTAGCCCATTAACCTCGCTACACCATGAGAGTCCACTCCTCTTAAATCTGCGCTCAAAAGCACATTTGCCGCTTCAATGGCTTGTTCACGAGAACAGCCAATTTTTATAAATAAATTTAGAGCAAATTGGTGAAGTCGATCAAAGGAATAGGTAGTCATGTATCAATATTTTTTTTATGATTTTTTTTTTGAATTTTGTGAGATTTAATGATTTGGAGTAATGCTCCTTCTTTCATGGCATAGGAGGAAATACGCGTAGTTTCTAGTTTTATTTTTTTGAGGATGAATTTGATAAGTATAGAAGCTATTACAATCATATCCACCCTCAGTTCAATCATTCCAGGAATTAAAAGGCGTTCTTGTTTGTTTTTCGCAATTATTTCTTTCAAAATTTGTAGCATTCCATTTTGTGAAATGGGAAGTTCAGTTTCCTTTTCTTGAGCATATTCGTTTATTTTTCTTTGATAAATTTCACTTAAGGTTTCAAAGGTTCCCGATGATCCAATCAGCGTTTTAGGGCCATAGAGATCACAGGCCTCAAATAGAGGTTGAAGATTTATTTCTAGATAGCTTTCGATAGTCGATATTTCAGGTGTTGTAATTGGGTCATTTTTATGAAATTCTTCCATCAACCGTTGGCCACCTATTTCAAAGCTTTTCATCCAAATAGGCTCAAGCCCTTTTGAAATAATAAATTCAATACTACCACCACCGATATCCATGATTAAACATATTTCAGTGTCAATATTCAAAGCTTCACATACGCCATAATGGATATACGAAGCTTCTTCAATGCCCGAGATAATACGAGGTTCAATACCTACCTCTTTTTTGATTTTATGCATGAGAAATTGTTGGTTTCTCGCATTTCTGATAGCACTGGTTGCGAAGGCATAAATTTCGTAGATATGGGCAGAATCTATTTGTTTTTTGAAGGATCTTAATGCAATTAGGCAGCGATCAATAGCATCGTCGTTTATATTTCTTTGATTAATTCCATTGGCACCAATTTTCGCAGCAATCTTTTCTTTATAAAAGATTTCAAATGTTTCATTTTCAACCTTCACCAATAAAAGATGGAAGGTATTAGTTCCCATGTCAATAATAGCTAGATTCATAGGCTAAATGCTGCCTCGCGAATCTAAACTTTTAAGCAATAAAGACCTAATACATTTGTGATAATCCTTGACAACTTCTTTGTAATTAAGATGTACATTATTGTTTTCACAATATATTTGAGTTTACAAACTTACTTAACTGGTTTTTATTTTAATTAAAAGCCCATTTGTTATGAGGATGAAAAAACAAAAAGTAGCTATTGTTACGGCGGGCAGTAAAGGGATTGGTGCTGCTTGTGCGAGACAACTTGCATCTGAGGACTATAAGCTTGTTTTGATGTCTCGTTCGGACAGTTTGTTTGCTCTTTGCGATCAACTAGATGCTAGGCCCATACAAGGATCTATTAAAGACGGGAATGACATTGTAAGATTGGTCGATTTTACATTTGAGAAGTATGGAAGGATTGATGCTGTGATATGTAATACTGGTCATGCGAACAAGGGGCCTTTATTTTCTCTAACCGATTCAGATTGGGAAGAAGGTGTCAATTTATTACTAATGAATGTAGTAAGATTGGCAAGATTGGTTGGCCCCATTATGGTAAAGCAAAAAGTAGGAGCCTTGGTTAATATCTCTACGTTTGGTGCTAAAGAGCCCTCTTTATCCTTTCCTATTTCATCAGTAATAAGGGCTGCCGTATCTAACTATTGTAAATTATTTGCTTCGGAATTGGGTCATGCCAATGTGAGGATGAACAATATTCTGCCCGGATTTATCAATTCATATCCGGCAAATGAACAAACTATTAATCAAATTCCCATGCTTCGGCAAGGGACCCCTACAGAGGTAGCAGAATTAGCTTCTTTTTTAGTATCAGATAAGGCTGCTTATATCACAGGCCAAGATTTTGTGATTGATGGTGGATTGACAAAATCAATTTAAAATAACTATTATTATGGATCAAAAAAGTAAAGACTTTTTATACAAATATCTCAATAATCCATCACCGACAGGTTTTGAAGAGGGGGGACAAAGAATATGGCTTGATTATATGCGGCCGTACATAGATGATTACATTTCTGATACATATGGAACCGTTGTAGGTGTTGTCAATCCAAAGGCATCCTATAAGGTGGTTATTGAGGCACATGCCGATGAAATTTCTTGGTTTGTAAATTATATAGACGATAAGGGCTATATATATGTTATCCGGAATGGAGGATCAGATCATCAGATTGCTCCCTCTATGCGTGTAAACCTTCATACACGTAAAAAGGGAATAGTAAAAGGAATCTTCGGTTGGCCTGCCATTCATGTGCGAAAGGAGAAAGAAGATGCACCAACATTAAAAAATATTTTTGTTGATGTAGGAGCTAGTAGCAAAGCTGATGTTGAGGAGATGGGAATACATCCTGGTACTGTAATTACCTTCAATGATGACTTGATGGAACTTGGAGAAAAATATTATACCGGAAGGGCCTTGGATAATAGAATAGGAGGTTTTATTATAGCAGAAGTTGTTAGAAGGATTAAAGAACAAAAGATCATACTTCCTTTTGGTTTATATGCTGTTAATGCTGTTCAAGAGGAGACAGGATTACGCGGTGCAGAAATGATTTCTAGGCGAATTAAGCCGGACGTAGCTATAATAACTGATGTAACTCACGACACGAATTCGCCGATGTATGATAAGAAAAATAATGGGGATATTAAAATAGGTAAAGGCCCTACTGTATCTTATGCACCGGCTGTACAACAAAATCTCAGAGATTTGATTGTGGAAGTAGCTGAAAAAAATGAAATTCCTTTTCAACGATTGGCCTCCTCCCGATTTACAGGTACAGACACAGATGCTTTTGCATACTCCGGATTGGGAGTAGCTTCAGCTTTGATTTCATTACCTCTTAAATATATGCACACTACAGTTGAAACGGTGGCAAAAGTAGATGTTGAGCATGTGATTAATTTGATTTTTGAGACTATCAAAACCATAGATTCAGCACAAGATTTTAGATATATAAAATAATGAATAAGTTGTCAAATCAAAAAATCAATCGAGCTATAGGCCGCTAGATTCATGATTTTGAAATGATTACTTCTGGAGACAAATATTAGTTGCAATTAATTGAGAAAAAAGATAGCTTGTATACGCTTTATTTTTCAAAAAAGTATCAGAAAAAAGAGTCCATAAATTTTCAAATTTTAGACGTAAATGTAGGTGAAAAATAGCCTAGATTTACTGTTGAAATTTTATTAAAAATTTTCGAAAAATGTCAGATAGCCTATGAAATTATTGTGTTCGATATTTACCGATTAGTTGCTGAAAAAAACCTTCCAGGGAAGAGTTGCTGTTCACTTTGTAGTAGATTGAAGACATTTATTTTGTATGATTCAGCGAGAAAATTTGGATGTAACAAAATAGCCTTAGGTTATCATAGGGAGTATGCAATGGAAACCTTCATGATGAATATATTTTTTTCAGGCCAATTTGGATCTATGCCGGGTCACTATAAGATTCAAACAGAAGATTTATATGTAATAAGACCCTTATTTTCTGTTCAAGAGGACTGGATAACAGATTTTGTCCAGGCTCAGGAATGGCCTATTATTTCTTGTAATCTTTGTGGATCGCAGGAGTATCTAAAGTCCCGAGAGATGAAGGAGTCATTAATTGAGCTGCAGCAGCGTCATCCAAAATTAAGGGATACGGCTTTTCGATCTCTTCATAATCGTAAACCTAAGTTTCTTTTTGATAAAAAGTTATGGGAGACAGAAATCCCCGGAATATAATTGTACTATGGATTTATTATTAAATAATAAAGTAGCTTTCGTCGCGGCATCAAGTCAGGGGCTGGGTTATGCAGTAGCTAGGGAATTATTGCAAGAAGGTTGTCATGTCATTATTTCAGGTAGAAAAATAAATAATTTAAAATATGCGGCACAGACTTTGTCTGATTTTGGAAAAGGCAAGATTTTGGCTTTGGCCGGAGATGTATCTGATGAAAGTGATTGCAATCGGATGATCAAAGCATCTCTAGATGAATTTAAGACCATAGATATTTTGATTACTAATTCAGGAGGGCCTCCCTCGGGAAGTTTCGATCAATTTTCCTTGAATGATTGGGAAGCTGCCTATCATTTGCTTTTGGGCAGCACCTTAGCCTTAATAAAGGGATTTTTACCCCAAATGAAGGCACAAAAATGGGGAAGAATTGTGGCCATTACCTCACAGGCAGTTAAGCAACCAGTAGATGGATTAATTCTTTCAAATAGTGTGCGCGCGGCAGTTTCGGGATTAATTAAAAGCCTTTCTAATGAGCTAGGAGCTTATAACATAACAGTTAATAATCTCTTGCCAGGTTCTACTGAAACAGGAAGGTTAAAAAATTTACTAAAAGTGAATCCGTCCTTCAAAGACAGTATAAAAAATATACCTTTAGGACGTTTTGGTCAGCCCCATGAATTTGCGGCAGCTGTTGCTTTTTTTGTCAGTGAACGGGCTAGTTATATAACAGGAACTTCGTTAGCTGTAGACGGAGGAAGTATTAAAAATATTTTGTAAACATTATAAGTGAGAAATTTCAATGGATCACATCACAATGACATTACATTCGAATTTGAAGTTTCTTTACATTTGGGATTGCTTCCGGACTAATCTCCACGAAGTAGACCCAGTCATATTCTGTTTCTTCCAAATTAGGATAGTCGGTACCTGATAATACATTAATCAATTGAGGTGTAGTGTTTGAATGACCGACGATAATTACCGTTTCCCCCATATGTGCGTTTAATAGTTTCTGGGCAAATGAATCAAGCTCATAAGGATTGTAATTTAATATTTCCAATTGCTTGGCTTTGGCCAATGGCTTAGCTGTATCTATAGACCTTCGGTAGGGGCTAGCATAAACTGCATCAATGTCAATGGCTTCGAATATGTGTACTAGCTCATTGGCTCGTTGCCAACCCTTAGTGGATAGCTGTGGATCATTATTTGAGGAAAGTATTTTTTCAGCATGTCTTATGAGAATAAAAGAAGCCGATCTTCTTTGGTCAGGTTGACAAGAGTTAAAAATGAGGAAAACCCCTAAGATGAGCAATATCTTAAAGAAATATTTTGAATTATTGTTACAAATATTTAGCACTTATTAAAGATAATGCCTACAGATTTTAAATCCACCCAATAGCCAGGATAAGATTTTTTAACTACATCTATGTTTTTAATAGTAAGGGGTTTAATCATGCATATTGGAGCAAAGGACATGGCCATTCTGTGATCATCATATGTTTCTATTGTTTCAATGTCCTCTGGAATGGTACCAGGCGTTAACTTCCAGTATCTATTTTCTTCATGCAAAAGACTTCCAATTTTAAGTAGTTCTTTTTTCATGGCTTGGATTCGATCTGTTTCTTTTATTTTCAAGCTTTCAAGACCAGTCATGATTAATTTAATTCCTTTGATGGCGGCGACTACCATGACAGTTTGAGCTAGATCAGGACAATTTTTAAAATCAAGGGTTTGATTTAATTCAGAAACTGGAATTGAGGTCAGTTTAACTCCATCCGATATAAATTCAGTTTCGACTCCCATCTTCGACATGATATTAATAATGTTTTGATCTCCTTGAAAACTTCGAGCACGCAGTCCTCGAAGGGTTATATTGCTTTCTTTATTTAAGGCAACCATGCTGTACCAGTAGCTTGCGCCCGACCAATCACTTTCAATAGTATAAGATCGTCCTTGATATCGCTGTGATTTTATGTTTATGTATTGATTTTTCCAGGTACTTTTGATGCCAAAATGGTCCATTAGTGCCAAGGTCATCTCTATGTAGGGTCTCGAAAAAATTTCACCGATTAGTTTAATTGAAATACCATCAGGTAGTATGGGACCTATCATGAGCAAGGCACTAATGTATTGACTACTGATATTACCTGGGATACTTATTTTTTGAGATTGAAAATTATTTTTTTGTGCGCTAATGCGTAAAGGAGGAAATCCTTCTTTTTCGAGATAATCTATTTTGGCGCCAAACTTACGAAGGGCATCCACCAAGAGTTTGATAGGTCGTTCTTTCATACGATTAGACCCCGTAATCGTTTCTCCTGAGCCTGTAATGGCAAGATACGCTGTACAAAATCGCATAGTAGTACCGGCATCAAGTACATCCCAAACAGGTTGTCTATCTGAGAGTAAACGTCGCATGGTTTGAGTATCACGAGCATCTGATATATTTTTTAATTGTAATTGATTACCAGAGAGTGCATTTATAATCAATGTTCGGTTGCTTTCACTCTTTGAGGATGATAAGGTAATATTGCCGTTCAGTGGCTGAGAATAATGGTCAAGTCTATATTTCATGATTTATTACAGGTAAAAAATAATAAAAAGTGTAATCTATAGGCTGTAAAATTTACGAATGACTTACTCAATTTAGATAAAAATTAATGACATCTTCAATTTGGGCGTCGCTCACCTTAATGTCAAACAAACAACTTCCTGGTCCATTGATTAGTGAAAACATAACTGCAGAACCTTCATTTTTTTTATCTTGTCGCAATAATGACTTAAGCTTATCAAAAGGAGGAAGTAACGTAATGCGATCAAAGACCTGATCAATATAATTTACCACTTGCTCAAAATACTTTTCTTCTATCAAACCCAAGTCGAAAGCTAACTTAGCTTCCATGATCATTCCGGCTGCAATGGCTTCTCCATGCAAGAGGTCTTTTTCAATATCTAAATACCAGGATTCAACACCATGCCCAAGTGTATGTCCAAAGTTTAAAATTTTTCTCAATCCTGACTCGTAGGGGTCTTTTTCGATAACGTCGGCTTTTAAAAATACAGATTTTTTGATTAAGTATTGCCAATCTGTAATTTCTGAAAAGAGGTTCAAACGGATTTCTTTCCAGTAGTTGTGATCGTAGATGAGACCATGTTTAATGATTTCGGCAAAACCTGATTTAAGTTCTCTGCGGCGGAGTGTACTCAAAAATTTGTCACAGATGATGATGGCATCAGGATCTTTAAATACACCAATGTGGTTTTTGAATTTATTGAAATCAATGCCTAATTTTCCACCAATACTTGCGTCAACCTGGGAGAGTAATGTTGTGGGTATATTGATAAATTGAATTCCTCTTTTAAACGTAGCAGCAACAAAACCACCCATATCTCCAATTACACCACCGCCCAGATTAATGAGTAAAGATTTTCGAGTAAATTTAAAATCAGTCAATTGTTGCCAGATAATTTTACAGGTTTCAATATTTTTATTTTTTTCTCCACTCTTGATTTGAATAAATGGCATTTCTTTGATCAATGGTAATTTAGGTAAGCAGTGGACTAAAGTATTCTCGTCAACTAAAATGGCAATTCTATCAGGTTTAAATAACTTAAGACAAATGTCAAGTTGCTGATTTACTTTTTGGGTAAAATGTATGTTAGGTGGTACCTTTTTCATATTACAAAATTACATGTCTTTTTTATACTATGATTAACTCGATTGATGAATCCTTAAGTCGTTTATTATATTTGCTTTCAAACTGCTAACTAGATGATGATATGTCAGTGAACTTTAATGATACTAAAATTACTTTTCAATCTAAATCTCACTGGGATTTACAATTATTAAAATTTATTTTTTCAGTTCTAAATAGACCTTTTTTTGTTTTTTTGGGTACTTCAATTATAAAATGGGCATTACAATTTAGACTACCTATTAAGGGGTTGATAAAGGCAACTCTTTTTGATCAATTTTGTGGAGGAGAAAATATACAAGGTTGTAAAAAAAAAATTAACCAACTAAAAAAATTTAATGTTAAAACTATTCTAGACTACTCGGTTGAAGGGCAAGAAAATGAACAAAGCTTTGATCAAACCTTAGAGGAGACTTTAAGAACTATTCAATTTGCTAATCAGCATGATGCTATTCCTTTTTGTGTAATAAAACTTACGGGATTAGGCTCAAAATCTTTGATGACTAAAATTCAATTATGTAAAGAGTTATCTTTGGACGAGCAAAATCAATTTAATAGGTTTAAGGATCGTGGTCTTGAGGTTGCAGCTGAAATTTCAAAATTAAATCAGCGCTTGTTGATTGATGCTGAGGAAAGTTGGTATCAAAATGTTATAGACACTTTCACGTATGAATTAATGATTAAATATAATACCGAGAGGGCTTTAGTTTACAATACCTATCAGTTTTACCGGCATGATATGTTGGATAGAATGAAGGCAGGATTTGAGAATATTATTGCATCAAAAGCGTATTTTGGAGCTAAAATGGTACGAGGGGCTTACACGGAACAGGAACGTATTCGGTCACAATCATTGAGGTATCCAGATCCGATTCAGCCTAACAAAGATTATACAGATAGAGATTTTAATGAAGGTGTAAAATTTATAATGGAACATTTAAACTATTGTTCGATTTGTTTAGGAACTCATAATGAAGCTTCGAGTAAAGATTTGGTTATTTTGATTCAAAAATACGGATATGAAAAGAATGATCCTAGAATATTTTTTGCTCAATTATTGGGAATGAGTGATAATATATCATTTAAATTGTCCGAAGAAGGTTATAATGTTGCCAAATATGTACCTTATGGGCCACTAGAGCAGATTATGCCTTATCTGTTTAGGCGGGTAGAGGAAAATACTTCAGTTCAAGGGCAAAGTAGTCGTGAACTTATGTTGATTGAGAAAGAAATAGAAAGAAGAAAATTAAAATTATAATGCAATTAAGTGAGCAAGAATTGATTCGTAGAAAGGCCAGGACCGATCTCATAAATATGAATATTGATCCATATCCTCCCGAGCTTTTTGAAATAAACACTACAAGCCGAGAAATTAAAGAAAAGTATAAAGATGAATTAGCTTCTTTTAAAAATATATCTATTGCAGGACGCATTATGAGTCGGCGCATTATGGGTTCGGCTTCTTTTGCTGAAATTCAAGACGATGAAGGTAGAATTCAAATTTATCTTCGTCGAGATGATGTATGTAAAGGCGAGGACAAATCTCTGTATAATGATGTTTTCAAGAAAAAGTTGGACATTGGAGATATTGTAGGGATCAAAGGATTCGTCTTTGTAACGCAAGTAGGAGAGATATCTATTCATGTTACTTACTTCAAAATTTTGACCAAATCTTTACGGCCTTTGCCCATTGTAAAAGAAACTGAAGATCCAGAGGGGAATAAGAAAATATGGGATGCTTTTACTTCTCCTGAACAAAGGTATAGACAGCGGTATTTAGATCTTATTGTAAATCCTCAAGTTAAAGATACGTTTCGTAAACGAGCACTTTTGGTAAATACGATCCGAAATTTCTTGATTGAGAAAAGATATTTAGAGGTTGAAACACCAATTTTACAACCTATTTATGGAGGTGCAGCGGCAAAACCTTTTATAACCCATCACAATACATTGGACATGCCATTGTATTTGAGAATCGCTAATGAGCTTTATCTAAAAAGACTCATTGTAGGTGGATTTGATGGAGTTTTTGAATTTGCAAAAGACTTTAGAAATGAAGGAATGTCGAGGTTTCATAATCCTGAATTTACTCAGCTAGAGTTATATGTAGCCTATAAAGATTATTTTTGGATGATGGATTTAATGGAAGAGATTGTAGAGCAAATCGCCCTTAAATTACATGGTGATACTAAAATTATAGTAGGGGATCACGTTATTGATTTTCAAAGGCCTTGGAAGCGATTTACTATGTTTGAAGCCATAGCGCACTTTACCGGTATAGATATTTCAGAAATGGATGAGCTGGCATTGAGAGCGACAGCTCAATCCTTAGGAATTTCTATTGATGAGACTATGGGACCTGGTAAATTGATCGATGAAATATTTGGAGAGCGGTGTGAATCAAAATTAATTCAACCGACTTTTATCACTGATTATCCCGAAGAAATGTCTCCTTTGACTAAAAAACATCGTTCTAAACCAGGGTTAGTTGAACGCTTTGAGGCAATTTGTAACGGTAAAGAAATAATGAATGCTTATTCTGAATTAAATGATCCTATAGATCAAAGAGAACGATTTGAAGATCAATTGGCTCTTGCGGCACGAGGAGATGAGGAAGCCATGGCCTTAGATGAGGATTTTTTACGTGCGCTTGAATATGGGATGCCCCCTACCTCAGGCGTTGGTTTAGGTATTGATCGCTTATCAATGATTATGACCAATTCAATATCAATACAGGATGTATTATTTTTCCCACAAATGAGGCCTGAAAAAAAGATAGATCAATCAACAGATAAAGAATTTATAGATCAGGGTATCCCGGCGGTTTATCTTCCTTTATTGCGGAAAATAGGCTTGAATACTCTGGGTCAACTAAGTGAATCTAATGTAAACAAGCTGCATAATGATTTGTGTGGTATGCGTAAAAAGATGAAGTTAAAAAATTTGGAAAACCCAACGAAAGACGCGGTTCAGCACTGGATTGAGGCATCACAAGAATAGAAGTTAGATAGTAACTCGTATATGAGCTAGGATATACTTAGGAAAGGCCAGATATAGTACCAAACTCGTTAATATCGATTTGCTCAGCAGCAGGAATTTCTGGTAATCCAGGCATTCTTAGCATGTTTCCTGTGATGGGAATCAGAAAACCTGCACCGGTAGCTATTTCCATATCTCGAATTGTAAGTCCGAAATGATTAGGACGACCAAAAAGACTACTGTCATCGGATAATGAGCTTTGAGTTTTGGCCATACAAATGGGGAGATCACTTATCTTTAAATTGTTGGCTCTTTCTATGATATTTTCTGCCTTACTGGTGTAGCTTATGGTCTCTGCACCATAAACATCTTTAGCGATGGCTGAGATTTTATTTTTTATGCTTGAATTGGAATCATAGGTAGGTACATATTGTGATTGACAATGATTGGCTGCTTCGGCAACCTTCTCAGCTAGTTCTGTGGTACCCTTACCGCCATGTGCCCATCCGTCACTCAAGGCTACCTCGACATGAATTGTGGCACAATGGTTCTTAATGATTTGTATTTCTTCTTCGGTATCAGAGGTGAATTTGTTTATAGCCACGATCAATGGAATATTAAATCTTCTTAGGTTTTCTACATGTTTGTCAAGATTTGACATTCCCTTCATTAGAGCTTTTGTATTGGGTTGAGTCAATTCAACTTTATTTATACCTCCATGATACTTCAAGGCCCTTATGGTGGCTACTAAGATGACTACTTTGGGTGAAATATTTCCATAAAAACATTTGATATTAAAAAATTTTTCTGCCCCCAAATCTGCCCCAAATCCAGCTTCCGTAACTACATAATCTGCCAGTGACATACCCATTTTTGTACCGATTAGAGAGTTGGTTCCCTGTGCTATATTAGCAAAAGGACCCCCATGAATGATGGCACCATTTCCCTCTAATGTTTGAACCAAGTTGGGTTTGATGGCCTCTTTTAATAACGAAGCCATAGCTCCTTGTGCGTTTAGGTCTCGGGCATAAATGGCTGTTCCATTAAAAGTGTCTCCGATATAAATATTGGCTAATTTGGCTTTTAAATCAACAAGATTTTTTGAAAGGCATAAAATGGCCATAATCTCCGATGCTGCTGTAATATCAAATCCGGATTCTCTTGGAAAACCTCCTGATTTACCACCCAATCCTGATATGATATTTCTGAGGGTACGATCATTCATATCCATTACCCATTTCCAAGTTACCGTTCTTGGATCTATTCCAAGATTTCGTGTTTTGCTTTGTATATTATTGCCAATCAGAGCTGAAAGTAGATTATTAGCTTTTTCAATAGCCGAGAAGTCACCAGTAAAATGCAAATTGATATCCTCCATAGGCACGACTTGTGAATATCCTCCACCAGTAGCTCCACCTTTCATTCCAAAGACTGGACCTAAAGAGGGCTCTCTCAGAACAGAAATTGTTTTTTTTCCAATGCGATTCAGTCCATCGCAAAGACCTACTGTGGTGGTTGATTTTCCTTCACCTGCCGGGGTTGGTGTAATGGCTGTCACGAGAATTAATTTTGATTGGCTTACCTTTCTCTCATCAATGAGATGAACCGGAATTTTGGCCTTATAATGGCCGTAACGTTCTAAATTTTTATTTGGAATACCCAATGAATTGGCAATGAAATCTATATTTTTAGGGGCTTTGCTCTGGGCTATTTTTAAATCAGGATTCATTTTTAGAAAAGTTTGAGAAGAAAAAAGCTCAATGAGAATTATTATTTATTAAATTGACTAAAACTAATTTTTTTCATCAATTTTTTGTAATTTAAACTTATTTTTTTGTAAAAAATATATTTTGAAACTTTGGAGACTTATCTGAGCGTACTTAATTATGCCATACCCTTTTTTTTAATATTGATTCTTTTTGAGGCGTGGGTTGGTCACTTGAAAGGTGAAAAGGTGGTAAGGAGCATGGATACCTTAGCCAGTCTTATCTCTGGTGTAACTAATGTTTTTAAGGATGTTTTAGGTTTAACTGTTATCATTGTTTCCTATGATTGGATGGTTGATAACTTGAGCTTAATACATATAGAAACGACATGGATAATTTATCTAGTTGCATTTATTGGATTGGATTTTTCAGGTTATTGGGTTCACAGAATATCTCATAAAGTCAATTATTTTTGGAATCATCATTTGATTCATCACAGTAGTGAAGAGTTTAATTTAGGTTGCGCGTTGAGACAATCTATTTCAAAGTGGTTTTCAATTTCATTTGTTTTTTTACTCCCCATTGCACTGCTTGGGATACCTGCGCAGGTAGTTGCGGTCATTGCCCCAATTCATTTATTTTCACAATATTGGTATCATACCAAATTAATCGGGAATCTAGGATTTTTGGAAAATATATTGGTAACTCCATCTCACCATCGAGTACATCATGCAATTAATGAAATTTATATTGATAAAAATCTTTCCCAAATTTTTATTTTTTGGGATAAATTTTTTGGAACTTTTCAAGTAGAATTACCCCATGAACCACCCGTTTATGGAGTAAAAAAGTCAGTCAAGAGTTGGAATCCTTTTGTGATTAATTTTATTCATCTTTGGCAACTCATGCAAGATGCTTGGAGGGCGAAGTCTTGGTATGATAAACTAATTATATGGTTTAAACCCACGGGATGGAGGCCCAAGGATGTAGCTGAGGCTTATCCCATTAGATTAAATGAATCTGTGCAAGATCAGTTGAAATATGATCCGACCTATCCACTTTCATTCCACATTTGGTGTTGGTTTCAATGGATATTAATATCCATCATCTCATTTATATTTTTTAATCATTCGGCTGAGATTGGCTATCAAGGCTTGATTTATTTTGTAGGATTTATGTATCTGTCTATTGCCAGTATGACCTTACTGATGGATAAGCATTGGGGTGCGCTTTATGTCGAAATACTTAAAAATACCATATCTGTGGGTCTAGTATATTTTTATGGAGATTGGTTTATGATTAATTCATTTTTTGAAAACGGATCTACATTAATTTTAGTATATCATGTGATTTGTATGCTAATTGTGGGCTATTTTTATAATCTCTTTCAGTCAGAGCCTCAAGATTCGGCTTAACTTTCCTGTGCCTCTTCGTTAAAAAAAGTCCTGAAAACTTTTCCTTTTTTGAAGCTTCAAGTCTTGTAATAAGGCTGATTTTGGTCTTATAATTAAATTAAAGGATTGATTTCTTCCAAAAGGGATCCAATTGAAGCTTAATTGCCAACAATGTAAATCACGGTTAACTCCTAGACTTGTTTGAGTAAATTTATTTTTCTCTAGGTCATAACCGGATCTGAAATTTATTTTGGTTTTTGGTGTCAGAGATAGATTTCCGGAAAAAGTTAACGTTTGTCTTATCGTCGATTCTAATAGACCAGATTGATTTACATTTATAGAGTAGGAAACTCTGAGAGACCAAGGAATATTAAAATCAACATACTCATTTGGATTTTTATAAATATACTCTAAATCGGCAGCATCTTGTAAATCTAATTCTTCTTGATTATTGATATCTTGATTATTGATGTTTTGATCTATAAAATCTACTCTATCATTTTTGTTCTCTGTTTCACTAGTCCCTTTTGCTTTCAAGTTTAAACTAATGGCAGTGTTGAATCTAGATAAATTACCTAAACCTTGACCATTTTGCCATGAAAATCTATTGATTTTTTCCTGACGTGTGACCCTACCTTCTTCATTAGTAACTAAAGCATTGTATATATAGGGATCAATTGTGCCTCCAATATTAACATTAAGCTTTCCCTTAAAAAAACTGGTTCTTGTCGACAAATTAATGTTAGATAAATTAAAGGAGTCGGCAGCAAAATTATATCCACTATTAATCGAAAAATTATCGAATAATTTAACTTTTTTATAACCAATACCAGCTGTGTCTTTTTTGTCTCGAACCTTGATTTCTAGATTATTCTGGAGACTAAAACTCATAGTTTTACTCATGTTCCCTCTAGGAGATCCATAAGCAAATTGATGATATTTTGACATTAGTACTGAATCTCCTTTTTCGTTTTTTTGCACCCATTCCCAAGGACTGTTTGAGCTATTGGTTATGTCAGGTGTATAACTAAAAGACACTGCAGGCGTGACAACATGCCGTATGGCTTGTATATAACCGCCAGGTTTAAAAAATCGAGTTCCATATACAATAGTGCTCAATGACGCACCTGTATTCCATGAATGGGCTCTTGAAAATTTTTGTAGGGTATCGACTTGAACAGCTTCAAGTTCGGGGATATACTTGTAATCAAGTTCTTTGGTATACCAATATTCTGTTAAATTAAAGTTAGGACTAAGATTTAATTTATTAAATAATTTAACTGATGTTGCAATTGGTATCTTATGTTGACCTCCATTTTTTGCATTTTTGAAATCTAATTTCAATTCCTCCTCTTGATCTCCGGAAGTCGACGTCTGGTTGGCTACGGTAAATGGGAAGTTAGCTTTGGCTGGTTTATTGGTGATTTCATTTTTTGCCACAAAATTATAGCTTAGACCTAATTTTTTGAGGATATCTATATTTGATCCATTTAATTTCTTAAATGGGTATTGCCGATTGACATTGAGGGACATCTCAGGTAGATTAAAAGTCATAACACCTGTTTGAACGTTTTGTCTATGTCGTGCATTCATGGTTAAATTAATGGGAGCATTCGAAAATTTTTGTCGGTAAGAAATATTAGATGTAAATTGTGAACTAATACTTCTGTTAAAATCACTTGTTGCTAAATTGTTATTATTGTTATAGGTAGTTGTACCTGCTGAAATTGATGCGCTAACACTTGAATTGCCTTTAGAAAGGGGCTTTAAATTACCTCTTATCCAGAAGTCATTACTGCTTAAACCAATCTCATTATCAATAATATTTTTATTATAGCTAAAATTGAGACCCCCTGTAAAAACATATCTTTTTTTAAAATTAGTATTGAAAACGCCCCCATAGCCCCCATTAGAGAAAACAGTTCCCGTAGCTCTGATATCCATATAATCATTGACATACCAATAATAACCCCCATCTCTTAGGAAAAACCCCCTTCTAGTTTCTTCTCCATAATTGGGAACTAATATGCCTGATGTTTTTTCTTTCGGTTTCGGGAACATTCCAAAAGGGAACCAGATGGGTGTTTTAATTTCACGAAATCTTAAATTGAAGGGCCCAGAGATGACATTGCGTTTGGTTACTTTCAGTTTTTTCGATTGAATATGAAAATGTGGATCACTGAGGTTACAAGTGCTGTACATGGCTTCTGAGATGTACATTTCATTTCTTTCATTCTTTTTAACATCTTCTCCATGCATAAAAGCCCCCATTTGCTCAGTTATTACACCTCTGATTTGGGCTCTTTTGGTCTTTAAATTGTAGATAATAAAGTCGGTTTCGTAAACGGTGCCTTTCTCTGTAAAAACAGGTTTTCCTTGTTTTTCCCCAACTGAATCTAGCCTGTAGGTAGAAGTAAGGATTCTGTCACTCATACTTATTTGGGTTTCATCAGAGTCAAGTTCAATTTCTCCATAGTCAATATGACTATCTCCAAAAAGCGTTAAATTACTAGATTTCAGATCAAAAAAAATAGAGTCTTGAGCATTATAATTTATTATAGTTTCAATTTCTCCTATAGGCACTTCGGGGTTCGCAACCAGTGATTTGGTTGTGTCATAGATCGCCTCTGATCTTAATGGATTGCCAATTATGCCTGATGAATCTGGATTATTGTTCAATATGGAATCAATAGATAAAGTATCTAAAACTCTCAGCGTAAGGGTATCTTCCTTCAAAACCGTTTGTGCAATTAGGGTGACAGAGGTTGATAAGGTTAAAATAAATCCTATTAAGAGACTTATTATGTACTTCAAGTTTGAATCAAGTTTTTATTTAATAAAAATTTTGCAATTTTTGTGCTAAAATATCGTATTTGATATATTAACCAATGGTTGAGCAGTGAGAAATATTGCAATATATTTTGTGATTTCGGTATCATTAATTTTAGTTTCGTTCCAAAGAGTTGGAATTAAACAATACAAAGTTAGGAAAATAGTTATTGATCCAGGCCATGGAGGTCGAGATCCAGGGACTCATGGGTTATTTTCAAAGGAGAAAGATGTGGTTTTAAAAATTTCCTTGGAATTAAAGCGGATTATTAATGAGAATATGCCAGACGTGCAAGTTGTTCTGACTCGCTCAGATGATAGCTTCCCCTCGCTCACCCAGCGCTCTAAGATTGCCAATGATCTTGAAGCTGATTTATTTATTTCTATACATGCCAACTGGTTGAGTAATCCAAATGTTACAGGTACCGAGACCTACGTTATGGGAACCCAAAATATTGGTAGAAATTTCGAAGTAGCGAAACGTGAAAACTCTGTTATTTTGCTAGAGGAAAATTATGAGGAAACTTATCAAAACTTTGATCCCAAATCGATTGAATCTTACATTCTGTTTTCGCTTGCCCAAAATGCTTTTCATGAAAAAAGTCTTCAATTTGCCAGATTAGTAGAGAAACAGTTCAAAGAGCGGGTAGGGAGAAGGAGTTTAGGCGTGAAGCAATCCAGTCTTTATTTACTTTGGAGTACAGCAATGCCTAGCGTTTTAGTTGAAGTAGGTTATCTTAGTAATCCAAAAGAAGAAAAATATTTGAATGATAAGCGCAATCAAGTTTATATAGCGTCAGGTATATATAGAGCATTTAAAGAATACAAAAAAGAAATTGAACTATTAAAATAAGAATGAGAACAAAAGAATTTAAGATAGGATTAATTGCGCTTGCAGCTGGGTTGACTTTATATTTTGGATTTAGCTATTTGAAGGGAAGTGACTTCATGAATAAAGAAATCAGTTATTATGTGGTTTATGATAATGTCGATGGTTTGACTAAATCAAATCCAGTAATCATCAATGGTTTGACTGTTGGCAAAGTTAAAAATATTCAACTTCGTCAAGATTTTAATAATCAAGTAGTAGTTGAACTAGCCATTAATTCTGAAATTATTCTAGGAGACTCAACCATTGCGGAATTATCAAATGCAGACTTATTAGGGAGTAAAGCAATTCGATTGAAAATTGGACCTATAGTCGACCCATTAGAGTCCAATGACACTCTCAAAGCAAGCATGGATAGAGGTTTGACTGAGTATCTCGACAACGTACAGCCCATCACCGATAACCTTAATGTCACCATAAGGAGGATCAATGAGATTCTTTTGGGTCTTCAAGGGAGTGGTGAGAAAATAACCAATACCATTTCGGAATTAGAAATTACGTTGAAAGGCATCAATGAGGTGTTGAATGAAAATAAACAAGGTTTTGCTTTGGCAATTAATTCCACAAATGAGGTGCTTATCAATGTAAATAATAAGATTAATAAATTAGACCCCATTTTCAAGAAAGCGGGAAGTGTAATGGATTCTCTAAATAATTTAGATTTAAGCGGTACCTTGATTGATATACAAGATCTTATGAAAGAATTGAAGCAAACCATTACAGCCATTAATCAGGGTCAAGGAACGATGGGTCAATTGATCATGAACGATTCTTTATACATTAATCTCAACCAATTATTACTTGATCTGGATAAATTAACTCTTCATTTTAATCAATACCCCAAAGATTTTCTAAAACCTTTAGGTAGGGAAAATAAAAAAATGAAGGGATTACAACCTTGAATAATTGATGATTAAAGAGGGTATTTTATCTGATGAATAATGAAGAGCTGAAATCTTTGGTGGCATTACTGGACGATGACGATGACGAGGTGGTTGCACATGTGGAGAAAAAGCTAAAAACTCTAGGTAACGGAGTTCTTCCTTTTTTGGAAGAGGCTTGGGAAAAAACATTTAATCCAAAAGCTCATGAGCGGATTGAAGACATGGTTCATTTTTTGCAATTTGAATTAGTTAAAGAGCGCTTGACTCACTGGTACTCTTATCAACAAGAAGATTTATTGAGAGGTATGTGGGTTTTAGCAACTTATCAATATCCAGATCTAGAATTTGAACAATTAAATGAGAAAATTGAACATTTATATCAAAAAATCATGATGAAATGGGATCCTGACCTACTCCCTTTTGATCAAATTAAGATGATCAATACTACTATTTTTGAAAAATTTAAATTTAGGGCCAACATAAAGAATTTTCATGCTCCAGGGAACTCTATGATAAATAATGTTTTAGAAACCGCCATAGGAAATCCAATATCCCTTTCTACACTCTATTTATTGATTACCCAAAAATTAGGCTTACCTATTTTTGGAGTTAATCTTCCCAATTTATTTGTGTTAACATACAGGACCGATAAACTTCAATTTTATATTAACGTTTTTAATCGAGGATTAATTTTTTCTAAGGAGGATCTTGATAATTACATTTCTCAACTTAGCTTATTACCAAAAAATGAGTATTTTGAACCTTGTAATCATGGCCAAATAATCAAGAGAAGTCTACGGAATTTGATTATCGCTTTTGATAAAATAGGGGACTATCATAAGAGTGATGAGATTAATAAACTGATGAGCCTTATTACTGTTAGCTAAGATTCTTAGAGACTAAAGGCGAGCAAATAATTAAGTATGGGCGTGATGCCAATCATATGTCGCTCTTTAATCTCATTTGATATAATGTGACCTAATATTAGGTGGTCATTGATGAATTCAGTTTTCATTTCTTTTTTAAAGCTGAGTTGAGTTTGTCCACATACTTTGATCAATACTTCTTTGGTCGTCCAAATTTTACAGAGATTGAAAATATTGTCCTTATGCTGGTACTCGCTTTTATGGAGTATTTTGGATTGGATCTTGACTAATTGATTTTTAGGTAACTCAATGTCAATACCACAAGGGGCATCCAAATGAATCATTGCAGCAGCTATGGGAAAAGAGTGGGTTAATGAAATATTTGCCGTATGGCCTATGAGAAAAGGCTTTCCTTTGGAAGTTTTATCTATACCATTATAACGAATTTTAAATAATGAGGCGAGATGCATAACTAATAGTCGGGTCGCTAGCCATTCGCATTTTTTTATATTATTCCTGTGTGGAGCCGAAAAACCTGTTAATAGAGCCAAATCGGTGACTGTTTCAGTGATATTCCAAACAGCATAAGTACTTACCTCGTTTATTTTCTTAGTTAAGAATAGTGGCATTTGAGTAAATAGATCATGCAATTGTAATACTTTTGATACTAATATTTATGATAAAACGACCGTCAGTAGTAAAAAAACATAGTTTTACTGGCCATAAAGATGCTATTTATGCTTTGTGTGCGCTAAATGATCATGAATTTATTTCAGGAGGTGCTGATGGTCATATTGTTAAATGGAATACAAATGGAGGAGCTGCTGGAAATGTAGTTGCAAAAGTTTCTACATCCGTTTATTCGCTCAATTATGATCTTTACAGAAACCATCTTTTTATTGGTCAAAATTTTGATGGGCTGTGTGTTGTAGATCTGTTAGCAAAAAGAGAGATTACATCGCTCCAAATGACGAAGTCTAATATCTTTGATATTCAATTTGATGCTCATTTTGTTTATGTAGCTGCGGGAGATGGTGCTATTTATATTGTCGATCGAGAAAGTTGGAAGCTCATAAAAATAATTAATTTATCTCAAAAGAGTGCTCGCACCTTGCAATTAGGTGAGGATCAAATTTATGCTGGATACAGCGATGGGTATATACGCGTTATAGATAAAAAAAGTTATAATCTTATTCAAGAAATATACGCTCACAAAAATTCTGTTTTTAGTTTATGTATTGACCCTACAAAAAAAATGATATTGAGTGGAAGCAGAGATGCACATCTGAAAATTTGGTCAATTGAAGATAAGAAAGTCTTACATTTAATTGAAGATATTGTAGCACACATGTACGCCATCAATCATATTAATTATCATTTAAATGGTCATTATTTTGTAACTTGTAGTATGGACAAATCAATTAAGATTTGGGATGCGCATACTTTTAAATTAACTCGAGTGATAGACAAGGGGCGTTACGCGGGTCACGGAACATCAGTTAATAAGCTTTTGTCGATGCCATATAAAAATTCTTTAATATCTTGTAGTGACGATCGTACTATATCTGTCTGGGATATAAATTTTATCAAATGATATGAGAATTACACCACTGGAAATTAGAAGAAAAACTTTCGAAAAAAAACTTCGAGGTTTTGATAAAGATGAGGTTAATGCTTTTTTAGCTTCTTTATCTCAAGAATGGGAGCGATTATTGAACGAAAATAATGAGCTTAAAACAAAGCAAGAAACGGCTGACATTGAGGTTAAAAAACTTCGTGAAGTTGAGAACTCATTATTTAAGACGCTCAAAACAGCCGAGGACACAGGGGTGAATATGATTGATCAGGCCAATAAAGCAGCAGAACTTCATCTAAGGGAAGCGCAAATGAATTCAGAAGCTGTTATGCGCGAGACGAAGGCAAGAGCGATCAGAATTATAGAGGAGGCGGAGAATCAGGCAAAAAGCTTGATCGTTGAGATGCAGGATACTATCAAAGACTTGGCCAAAAGCTATGAAAGTATTGAAAATCATAGAGACTCATTAATTGGGGAACTTCAAAATATTATTTTGGATATAACGGATAGAATCAATAGAGCAAGTAAGCAAAAGGGGACCTTTAAGTTAGAAGACCACTTAATTAAGGTTAGGAAATTGGTTCATGAATCACAGTCGCTTATTACCAACGAAGAACCAATTTCGACACCAGAACCTTTGACTCCCATACCTCAAATCTCAAAGGATGATATAGCTGCAACTGAAAAGCTTTCTGAATTCATTAAATCTAAGGAGAAAGAGAAGAAACCCAAGACGAATGTTAGCAAGGATAAAAGTAAAGATAAAAACGATGAAGGCGAGGGATCAGTTAATGAAGAAAGTGGAGACGTTTCATTTTTTGATCAGATATAAAGTCAGATGGCATTTGTTTCACTAGAGGGTATGGAGTTTTACGCGCATCATGGATATTATGAGGAAGAGCGAAAAATAGGCGGTAAATACAGTGTGGATGTTAAATTAGAGCTCGATGTCGATCTTGCAGCCAGAGAAGATAAATTGGAGGGGACGGTTAATTATGAAAAGGTATACGAACTGATTTCAAAGGTAATGTCTGAAGAAGTGGCGCTGCTGGAATTTTTGGCTAATCAAATAATTAAAATTTTAAAAAGTAAATTTCCAGATGTCAAAAAAATTTGGGTAAAAGTGGGAAAATATAATCCGCCTATACAGGGGCTTTGTCATCGGGCTGTGGTTGAATTGTCTTCATAAGTTCGGAAAATAAAGCCACGTGTATCAACCCCTTCGTGAAAATCAATTTCCTGGCCAATAAGGAACATTATTTCTGATTTTTGAATAAGAACTTTGATTCCAGAAATCATTGATACAGTGTCAAGCTCTTTTTTTTTGTCAAATCCCAAAGTAAAGTTTATATCTGAGCATCCATGTCCATTTTTAATACTTACTCTCAGTGAATATTCTTTAGGAATACCTTTGGTTTCGAGTATTTTTAATATTTCTTCTATGGCTCGGCTAGTTATTTTGATTGGAGCGATCATTTGGCAAAAGAAATTATTTATTTTTGAAATAAGTAATAAAAATAGATGATATGGATTTATTTATTGATTTATTAAAAATATTGGGACCAGCAGTAATAGTATTATATGCCTCATTTCTGATGGTGAATTCACTATTAAAGGCACGATTTAATGAACTAAAGTCTTCTTTGAAGGAAAAAAGTCAAAAAGAGATACTGCCTATCAAACTTCAAGCCTATGAGCGGATAATATTACTTTTAGAGCGATCAAACCCCAATAATTTAATTCCTCGACTGAGTCAAAAAGAAATGAATGTAACCGTCTTTCAGCATCTTTTAATTAAAGAAATAAGACAGGAATTTAATCATAATTTAGCGCAACAAATTTACCTATCTAATGAAGCGTGGTCTTATGTTACTGCTTCTATTGAGGATACTGTTACCTTGATCAATGAGGCTGCTGTGGGTATGGGAGACGAATGTTCGGGCTTAGACCTAGCTAAATTAATATTGGAAAGAGCTGTTAAAAAGAACAGTATTGAACAAACCATTCTTTTTGTGAAAGATGAAGTAAAGGAACTTTTTATAAGATGAATAAAAGAGTATTAAAAATTTTTAGACAGGCAATGCGTATGCTTAATGAGCAAAGTCAGATTAAAGAATTAATTTGGAAAGTATCTCAAAAGTTGCAAAAGATAAATGGCAGCAATAAGCAAATTAATGAACTAATGGAGCATGTTCAGTTATTTTTAAGGATGATTAAAAAAAGTCTCTCGGGTGAATACAGTGCATTTTCGCATAAAACCCTTCTTTCTTTAGTTTTTGGATTGTTATACTTTGTAACACCTATGGATGTAGTTCCAGATTTTGTTCCTCTACTTGGGTTCTCTGATGACTTATCGATACTTTATTTTATTATTAAAAATTTTAAATCAGATATTGAAGCTTTCAAAGTTTGGGAACTCAATCAGGAATTGGTGAAATAAAAAAATAATTAATTAATGCAGGCAAAACAATTGAAGTCAGCACTGATCATGGGTGCATCAGGTTTGGTGGGGGCGTCATTATTAGAAGTCATCCTATCAAAGGGGGATTATACCGAGGTCATAGTGGTATTGAGGAGGTCTATCGATTTAAAATATGATAAAAAGGTAAAAATAATTGTGATCGCTGACTTCGAAGCGCTTGATTTGCACGGAGAGGATCTATTTGCAGATGATGTCTTCTGCTGCTTAGGTTCCACAATGAAGAAGGCAGGATCGAAGTCTGCTTTTGAGAAAAGTGATCTGAGTTACCCACTTAAAATAGCTACCATTAACCAAAAAAATCCAAATTTTAAGAATTATCTGATCGTTACTGCTCAGGGTGCAAACAAACAGTCTCTATTTTATTATAATCGAGTTAAAGGAAGATGTGAGCAATCGTTATTGGCTTTAAATTTGCCGGGTTTAAAAGTATTTAGGCCAACCTTGTTATTGGGGGTTCGTATTGAAAAGAGGTGGGGTGAATTTTTTTTTAAGTTTTTGATACAAGCCGTAAGTATACCTTTAAAATTAGTGGGGATTTCAACTTTTTGGTCAATCAATGCTGCTACAGTAGCAGACGCGATGTTAAAGGTTGCGATGAACGAAAAGAAGCATACTGTATTTTATAATGTTAAGGAGATGATTCAACTAAATCAACAATGATTGCAGTAATTCAACGTGTTTCAAAAGCAGAGGTCAAATTAGAAAAGGGTTCAATTGCTTCCATTAAACGCGGATTACTGATTCTGCTTGGAGTTGAAGAAGCAGATAATAACGAAGATTTGAAATGGTTAGTTAAAAAAATTATTCCAATGCGGATTTTTTCAGATGCCGAAGGTAAAATGAATTTAAGTGCTTTAGATGTTCGAGGTGAATTTTTAGTAGTCAGTCAGTTTACTTTACACGCCAAAACTAAAAAAGGGAATAGGCCTTCTTTTATAAAGGCTGCCAAGCCTATGCAAGCAAAAGCACTTTATGAAGATTTTATTCAAGAGTTATCAATTCAATCTGGCTATCCGGTTAAGCATGGTAAGTTCGGCGCGGATATGCAGATCTCTTTAATAAATGATGGACCTATGACAATTATAATTGATACAAAAAATAGACATTGATAAAATCAGTCTTGATTTTGCAAATGAATGGCTTTGATTATGTGTTCAATAAGGTCAAAGTACTATTTTTGCAAATCTATTTACATTCTATGCAGAACATTCGTAATTTTTGTATCATTGCCCATATTGATCATGGGAAAAGTACTCTAGCTGATCGACTTTTGGAGAAAACATCCACGGTTACCAAAAGAGATATGCAGGCGCAATTGCTTGACAACATGGATCTTGAAAGAGAAAGAGGGATTACAATAAAAAGCCATGCCATACAGATGGACTATCTAGAGGAAGGTCAAAAATATGTCCTTAACCTGATAGATACTCCGGGACATGTTGATTTTTCTTATGAGGTATCGCGTTCTATAGCAGCCTGCGAAGGTGCACTGCTTATTGTAGATGCTTCCCAGGGGATTGAGGCACAAACAATCTCGAACCTGTATTTGGCCATTGAGCATGATCTTGAAGTCATACCCGTTCTTAACAAAATTGACCTGCCAGGAGCTATGATTGATGAAGTTTCAGATCAAATCGTAGATTTTATAGGATGCGATAAACAAGATATTATTCACTCTAGCGCCAAAGAGGGAATAGGTATTGAGGAGATATTGAAGGCGATAGTATCTCGGGTCCCGGCTCCCACAGGTATAAGGAATGAGCCTCTCCAAGCTATGATTTTTGATTCTGTATATAATTCATACCGGGGTATTGAAGTTTATTTCAGGGTATTTAATGGTAAAATAAATAAGGGAGATAAGGTAAAATTTGTGAGTACAGAGCAGATCTATGATGCGGATGAAATTGGTGTGTTGAGATTGGATCATGAACCAACAACTTCATTGGAAGCCGGAAACGTCGGCTATTTAATTTCTGGGATTAAAGTAGCAAAAGAAGTTAAAGTAGGGGATACTATCACTCATGTAGATCATCCTACTACAAGGCCGATTAAGGGATTTGAAGACGTCAAGCCTATGGTGTTTGCAGGGATATATCCAGTAGATACTTCAGAATTTGAAGAATTGAGATCTTCCATGGAAAAATTACAACTCAATGACGCCGCTTTAATTTGGGAACCGGAAACTTCTGCTGCTTTGGGTTTTGGATTCAGATGTGGCTTTTTGGGAATGCTTCATATGGAGATTATTCAAGAACGACTAGAACGAGAATTTGGTATGACCGTGATTACCACTGTACCTTCAGTTAAATTTCATGTTATTGGAACAGATGGAATCACTATTCCTGTAAGCGCACCTTCGGAAATGCCTGAAGCGACTAAAATTTCTCACGTCGAGGAGCCCTTCATTAAAGCTCAAATTATTTCAAAATCTGAATACATAGGAAATATTATCTCTCTTTGTATGGATAAGCGTGGAGAGATTAAAAATCAAGTTTATTTAACTGCAGATCGTGTTGAGTTGACTTTTGATTTGCCATTGGCAGAAATAGTTTTTGATTTTTTTGATAAGTTGAAAACTTTATCAAGGGGATATGCCTCTCTGGATTATGAATTAATCGGTTATCAAACTTCTACGCTGGTTAAATTGGATATCATGCTCAATGGTGATAAAGTTGATGCTTTGTCTGCAGTAGTGCATCGTGATAAGGCCTATGATTGGGGCAAAAGATTGTGTGAGAAATTACGAGCTCTAATTCCTCGTCAAATGTTTGAGATTGCCATTCAAGCAGCTATTGGCACCAAGGTAATTTCTCGTGAAACGGTAAAGGCACTTCGTAAAAATGTAATCGCCAAATGCTACGGTGGAGACATTAGCCGAAAAAGAAAACTTCTAGAAAAGCAGAAAAAGGGTAAGAAACGTATGCGGCAGGTGGGTAGCGTTGAAATACCTCAAGAAGCATTTATGGCCGTTCTTAAACTTGATTAGCCATGGCAACGTTACTTGATGGAAAAAAAATAGCAAATGAAATCCAGTCGGAAGTAGCACAGCGGGTTTTAGAATATAAGAATCATAATAAAAGAGCTCCCCATCTTGGCATTATTCTGATAGGAGAAGAGGGAGCCAGCAATACGTATGTAAACGGTAAGATAAATGCTTGTAAAGCAGTGGGTTTTGAGTATACTCTTTTACAATTTGCAGTTACCATTACAGAAGGTAAATTATTGAAACAAATTGAGCAGCTCAATAAAGATGATGATATAGATGGTTTTATTGTTCAATTACCTTTACCCAAACATATTTCTGTTGATCAGATTACTACTCTGATCGATTCGAAAAAAGACGTAGATGGTTTTACCAATCACAATTTTGGATCGATTGTTTCTCATCAGCCATTATTGTTGCCTGCCACACCCTTTGGAGTGATAGAATTACTTAAGCGTTATAAAGTGAAGACCAAAGGGAAGCATTGTGTGATTGTAGGGGCAAGTCGTATCGTTGGGGCACCTATGAGTTTGATCATGGTGAAACAGGGTCAATCGACAGTTACTATTTGTCATAAGTTTACGCGAGATTTAGCAGAGCATACCCGAAGGGCTGATATTTTGATCGTTGCAGTGGGGGAGCCTGGTCTCATCACCACAGATATGGTTAAATCCGGTGCCGTTGTCATAGATGTTGGAATTACACGTGTTCCGGATACGACAAAAAAGAGTGGATTTAGATTGTCTGGAGATGTAGATTTTGAAAATATTGCTCCTAAGTGCAGTTTCATTACTCCTGTACCTGGAGGTGTTGGACCTTTGACCATAGCATCACTTTTGTTGAATACTCTGAAGGCTTATGAACAACAATATACCTGATCTTATTGCTCATGAAATACCTATTATGGAATCTTTTTATACGATTCAAGGTGAGGGTTTTCATGCTGGAAAACCGGCTTATTTCATAAGAACCGGAGGTTGCGATGTAGGCTGTCATTGGTGTGATGTTAAGGCATCTTGGGAAGCAAAAAGTCATCCTAAATTTTCAGTTTCCACTTTGGTTAAGATGGCGAATGAATATCCTGCAAAAATCGTGGTGATTACAGGAGGAGAACCCTTAATGTATGATCTATCTCCTTTAACCCGACTATTAAAGGCATCTGACAAAAATACCCACATTGAAACATCAGGTGTTTATCCCCTTACCGGGAATTGGGATTGGATTTGCTTTTCCCCCAAAAAATTTAAAAATCCAAGAGAAGTCTTTTACGAGTGTAGTGATGAATTAAAATTGGTAATTTATCATAAGTCAGATTTAGACTGGGCCATTGAGCATAGTAAAAAAATGAATCCTAATGCCAAATGGCTTTTGCAGCCTGAATGGAGCAAGCAAGAAGAAATATTACCATTGATTATTGCATTTGTTAAGGAAAATCCTGGTTGGGCCATCTCGTTGCAAACCCATAAGTTCATGAATATCCCTTAAGTATGCGCTGGTGCTCGATATTTTTTTTAGTCTTTAATTCAGTACAGTTGTGTGGTGCTCAAGAATTATACTCATCAGACAACCTACGTATTCGAAAATGGTACGAGTCGGCTAGTCAATTGATTAAGGAACGTAAGTTTGAAGAGGGAATCTCGCTGTATAAAAAATGCTTAATAAAAGAGCCTACTTTTAAAGAAGCACATTGGTCTTTGGCTAGTGTTTATAAAAATTTAGGTGATTTAGAGACCTCTTTTTATCATCTGGATCAGTATTATTCAATGGCTGACAAATCTGTGATCAGTGCTAAAAAGTTAATGATTCTGATGGAGCAGTATTTTAATCAAGGATTGTATGTTAAGGCCAAGGAATGTTTAGTTCAGTTCAAAAGGTATCGGATGCCTGTGGATCAAGAGGATTCGTTGCTGATGGCCAGTATAACTTATGCATTTAAAAACCATAAAGGAGAATCATTACCATTACCAAAGGCCTTGCCATCATCGGTAAATCGCTTTTATACGCAGTATTTCCCTACACTTACTATAGACAATAATACTTTAATATTTACTAAGAGAGCTGGTGATTTAGGTAGTTATGATGAAGACCTAGTTGTCAGCCAAAGAGAAAAGGGTGTTTGGTCTCCAGCGAAATTACTTAGCAAAAATATTTATTCAGAGTTCAACGAGGGAGCAGCTTCAATATCTGCGAATGGACGCACCTTGATTTTCACAATGTGTGATAAAGGTAAGACAATTGGGAGTTGTGATCTCTTTATTTCAAGGAAATATGGCGAGGTATGGTCAAGTCCTGAAAATCTAGGAGAAGTTGTCAATTCTAAAAATTGGGATTCGCAACCCAGTTTAGAGGCTGATGGTAAAACTCTATACTTTTCATCAGATAGGCTTGGGGGATTAGGTAAGAGAGACATCTGGTATACCCAGCTTCAAGATAATATTTGGACTCAACCCAAAAATATGGGGAGCATTATAAATACAGTAAAGGATGATGTAACACCTTTTATTCATACCAATGGTGAAAATTTTATTTTTGCATCAAATGGAAGGGTGGGTTATGGAGGCTTTGATTTATTTATGAGTGAACTCAAGGAAAGCAAATGGCAAGTTCCCAAGAACTTGGGGAGTTCAATAAATAATAATTTGAATCAATTATCATTTATCATATCTGCGGACGGCTCAACGGCTTATTTTTCTCAAGACTTTAAAACAGAGCAGGGTAAGCTTAAAAGCCATATTGTACAGTTATCTATTGCCAGTGACTCACTATTAAAACGAACTTCAAGCTATATATTTGGTCGGGTGATAGATGCCATTTCAAAAGAACCCCTTAAAGCCAAGATTGAACTTTTTGATATTTTCACAAATGAATTGAAGTACAGTACTTTTAGCGATAGTACTTCGGGAGAATATTTTTTTGCTTTGAATGAAGGATTAAGTTACGGAGTTTATGCGGGTGCAAAAGGGTATTTTTTCGAAGATTTTAGGATTGATATACAAAAGAGCATATCAGGAGAGGCTGATACCTTAGACATAGCCTTATCTCCATTAAAGGTTGGAGAAAGTATGATACTTGAAAATATTTATTTTGAATTAGCTAGCTACGAATTGACTAAAAACTCTCTATCAGAGCTTGAAACTGTCGCCTCATTTTTAGTTGAAAATCAAGTGCATGTTCAAATTGAAGGACATACAGACCAAACAGGAGATCCTAGATATAATCAGAAGCTCTCTGAGCAGCGTGCAAAATCAGTTTATGAATTTCTGATTGAATTTGGCATATCTCCAGATCGGTTAAGTTTTATGGGATTGGGTGCTACTCAACCAGTTGAACTGGACCCCATCATGAGTTATAAAAATAGACGCATAGAGTTTCGAATAAGTGAGAAAAACGAATAATTTTAATTGTTCATATTTTTTAATTAAATCAGAGGTTGATCAAAAATAGTTTAGAGTACCAAAAAAATCTCTTCAGAATTAGCTTTTTAAACGAAAAACATCAACTTTTTTATTGGAACTAGGGCTCAATTTTACTTTTTTCAACTTATTTTTATTTTTAAAATATTTATATTACCAGAATATTTCCTACCAAAAGCAAAAATATACCAAATAAAATATCAAAAAGGCAGCTATCTTATGGACAACACCAAGGAGCTAATTTTTTCTATTTTTACTATAATTTTAATTTTTTTGACTATTTCTTTAGATTCGTTAGTAATAATAATACGATTTATCGTTTCTATTGCAATATTTCCATTAACTGCTCAAATATTTTTATTTTTAAAACTTAAAAATCACTTTTACTAACATTATTTATGTTTTTTTTTTATTTAATTAAAAATTTGATAAATTGCCTTTTACTTAATCAAAATCAAAATTAATTTTGTAATTGAATGTTCATTTTTAAAAACCAAATTTATATGAAGAGGATTGTACTAATATGTATTTCCTTTCTTTTCGTCCTAGGAACAGCTTGGGCGCAAAGGACGGTATCCGGTATAGTGAATTCTGATGATGGAAGCGGTGGTATCCCTGGTGTAAATGTTATCCTGAAAGGATCGACAACAGGAACGACCACGGACTTGGATGGTAATTACCGTTTAAGTGTTCCAGAAGAGGGAGGCACACTGGAATTTTCATTTATTGGCCTTTCATCCCAAGAAATAGTAATTGGGGCAAGGTCGGTAATTGACATTACCATGTCAGAGGATGTGGAAACGCTCGGCGAAGTTGTGGTTACAGCTTTAGGTGTAGAGCGAGAGAAGAAAGCATTAGGATATGCTGTTTCTAATTTGAGTGCTTCCGAAATTACCAAAAGATCCGAACCTGATGCGATTCGATCACTTACCGGTAAAATTGCTGGCGTTAACATCCAAGGCGGTGGAGGTGCGCCGGGTCAAAGTACAAAAATTAATATTAGAGGTTATTCATCCATGACTGGTAACACTCAGCCTTTATTTGTCGTTGATGGAGTACCGTTTGATAATAGTGTTCAGTCGAGTGATGATTATTCTCAAAACACCGTTTTTTCAAATCGTGCATTTGATATCGATCCAAATAACATTGAGAGCGTGACTGTACTGAAAGGTGCATCTGCTGCTGCATTGTATGGATCAAGGGCTTCTAATGGTGTAATTTTAATCACTACAAAAGCGAATAATAGATCTACGAAAAAGGGGTTAGAGGTTAGATATAATATGAGTTATGCTCAGGAAAAAATATCTTCAGT
>CAJWQD010000007.1 GCA_913045135.1 uncultured Flammeovirgaceae bacterium
TAATAGCCTTGTAGGAGGTTAAGTCAAATTTACAGGGAACTATACTTACATAATTGTTTTTTATGGCCCACTCATCATGATCCTGTCCTTGATCGTTATTGATCAGGTTTCCCACCATCCAATAATAGTCTCTACCATAAGGGTCTATTCGTAAATCAAAATCTTCTTGCCATCGAGTATCAGCCTGACGGCATATTTTTATACCCTTAATCTGATCATTACTCATGGCTGGTATGTTTACATTTAAGGCAATATTTTTTGGTAATCCTTTACTAAGAACTTCCTTTACAATTTTAACTACATATGGTAACCCATGAGAAAAGTTAACCTTGGGATCATAATCGCACAATGAAAAACCTATCGAAGAGGTACCTTCAATTGCTCCTTCAATAGCAGCACCCATAGTACCTGAATATAAAACATTTATTGAAGTATTACTACCATGGTTGATTCCACTAAGTAGCAAATCTACTGTCCTACCTTTCAAAATTTGGTACTTCGCCAATTTCACACAGTCAGCAGGTGTTCCACTACATTCATAAGCTTCAATATCCTTGAATATATGGCTTTTTTTAATCTTAAGTGTATCGCCAACTGTTATAGCATGACCCATTCCTGATTGAGGACGAGTTGGAGCTACCACAACAATTTCTCCTAAACTTTTGACTGCAGAAATTAATTCAAATATTCCTTTTGAAGCAATTCCGTCATCATTTGTAATTAGAATTAATGGTTTTTTCATAATTAAATGGAATTGTAAAAGGCAATAATTCTCACTAAATCTCTAAGGTCATCTGTTTTTAATCTATTTCCTTTTATGAACGATTGAATTTCATTTTTCTTCTTTGCTAGGATTGTTAGAAGATCCCTCTTTGATCCACTGAATTGGGTAAGTTTACCTCCTTTGGTAAGAAAATAAAAATCATATCTAACAGTAGGTTGAGAAATAACAGGTACACCATAGCCGTAACCTACACTAGAAGTTTCAATAACAATCTTTTCTCGAGACAATAAAGATAAAACACCTTCAAATTGAAGCTCAAATAAAATTGGGGTAAGATAGTTTGAAGCATTTCTATGGGGAATGGCATAAAATTCACGATAGCTTTTATAGCTCTCGTCATAAATTTCAAAATACATCAACTTATGGCTTGAAAAGGCAATCACAGATTCGTTTTTTATCAATGTGATCATATTACTTGAAAAATCATACTTAATCTCTCCAGAAATCGTATCTTGATTTGTAGTTACTACAATTCCCTTGTGCCACTCTCTGGATGACAACTGACTAAAAGACCAAGTCGAGTGCAATAGAAAAATAAGATAAAAAATAATGCGCATATTATTTTAGAATATCATGCCCCATACGGTCTCGTTTAGTTTCTAAATATTTTTTATTATGGGTATTAGCGTCTATTTCAATAGAAATATTTTCTATAATTTCTAAACCATATCCAATTAAACCAACACGTTTTTTTGGATTATTTGTAATGAGTTTGAGCTTTGAAATACCCATATCCCTAATAATCTGAGCCCCTACCCCATAATCCCTTTCGTCTCCCTTAAATCCTAAATGCTCATTAGCCTCTACTGTATCCAGTCCTCTTTCCTGGAGTTTATAAGCCTTCAATTTATTGATTAGACCAATACCTCTGCCCTCTTGATTCATATAAATAACAGCTCCCTTTCCTTCTTTTTCTACCATCCTCATGGCGTTGTGAAGTTGCACACCGCAATCACATCTGCAAGAACCAAAAATATCACCTGTAACACATGATGAGTGAACTCTAACCAACACAGGCTCATCAGCTTTCCATTGGCCTTTATAAAGTACCATGTGGTCATCCCCAGTATTAATTTGTCTATAAGCTTTAAGCTTAAAGTCACCAAAGTCTGTAGGAAGATCTATAAGAATTTGCTCCTTAATAAGAGATTCATTTCGAAGTCTATAAGCTATTAAATCATTTATAGAAACTAGCTTTAATTTAAACTTATCCGCAATAACCCTTAAATCTGGTAGTCGAGCCATAGTTCCATCTTCTTTAAGTACTTCTATCAAAACACCTGCAGGTTTTAATCCTGCTAAACGTGCAAAATCTATGGCAGCTTCAGTATGCCCTGCTCTTCTTAAAACTCCACCTTTTTTCGCTTTTAAGGGAAAAATATGACCTGGTCTGCCCAAATCACCCGGTTTAGTATTAGGATCTGCTAATGCATGAATAGTCAAAGATCTATCCGATGTAGAAATTCCAGTACTCGTCGCTTTGCTTTTCAAATCAACGCTTACTGTAAAAGGGGTATCATGAAGAGCTGTATTTTTACCAACCATGAGTTCTAATTGAAGTTCATCACACCTTTCTTCGATCAAGGGAACACAAATCAATCCACGTCCCTCTCTTACCATAAAATTGACTATTTCAGGATTTATTTTCTCAGCAGCACAAATAAAATCTCCCTCATTTTCACGACCTTCATCGTCAACCACTATGATGACTTGCCCTTTATTTATCGCTTCTATCGCTTCATCTATTGAATCGAGTTTAATATCTTCTTGCATAAGAATGTTTTAGATAATTTATAACAATTATTTTACGGTTACGTTCCCTATAATTTTGGCAATTTCCATTTCAGTTTGCTTCAAATTACTGATTTCATCTAATAAATTATCTATTTCGCCATCCTTTGCAGTTTTCAATTTTTTAATTTGAACTTCTATTAAATGTTGTATCACCCTGAACTTAAAGCGCAAGATATTAGAATAAGTTACGTCTTTGATATAATCTTCTTCCTGGGGGACGTCAATGTGATATTTTTCCTTCCAAAATTCACTAATTTCGTATTTTGGAGCGCACAAATCAATAACCGTTTTTTGAATTTCTGGATCTTCAATAGACAAAAAATACTCAATATTTAAAGGTAAATTTTTATTATTACGCTGAATCATTAACTGAAATATTTTATTGTATACAGGATGGGTGAATTCAATATCTTCAGACTCATCGATAAAATAATCCCATAACTTAATCTCTTTCTTGTTTAACTTTTGAATGATCTCATCTCCATAATTTAAAAGTACTCTAATACTTTCTTTTTCTTGATATGCAATGATTTTTGAATAATCAGTAATCTTACTTTCATCTAATTCCAAAGGAAGATATACTGAAGCCTCTTTATGTTGCGATCCCTTTTGGTTAAAACGGTTCCGAGTTATTAAAATCTTATTTTGTTCTGCAATCAAGATTTCCTCACTGATTTGCAATACATCACTACATTCTTTCAAATAAACTGATCTCTTGATGGCGTCACCTATTTTGGAGATACTCTCTACAATGTCTCTGACCGCTCCCGCCTTCTTAATCGGATCATCATTTATACCATCAATCAATAGCGATGTTTTAAATTTGATAAAATCAACTGCTCCTTCAGTCAAAAAATGGACATAAGCAGTGGCTCCTAACTTATGGCTATAACTGTCTGGATCCTCACCATCCGGAAAAGTAACCGCACGCACGTTAAGACCCCCCTCCAATAATATATCTATACCTCTAAACGAGGCACGTATTCCCGGTGCATCACCATCATAAAGTACAGTGACATTTTGAGTATATCTTTTGATCAGTTTTACCTGGTCTTCGCTTAAGGCAGTACCTGACGAGGAAACTACATTTTTTACACCGATTTGATGCATGGATATTACATCTGTATAACCCTCTACTAAATAGCAATTATCCTCTTGTCTTATTTCCTTCTTAGATTGAAACAACCCGTACAGTACCCTACTTTTATTATAAAGTTCAGATTCAGGTGAATTTAAATATTTGGGTTGGTTTTTAGATATATCTGAACCAAGAGCTCTTGCACCAAAAGCAATAGTTTTACCGGTGACATTTTGTATCGGGAACATGACCCTACCTCTGAAACGATCATAAACCTTATTTTCTTTACTTACAACCAAACCTGCTGCTTCCAAATTTTCTTTCGTAAGACCCTTTTTGATCCCTTCTTGATAGAAATTATTCCAAACATTTAAGCTATAACCCAGATTGAAAGATTCAATGATCTCATCGGAAAAGCCACGTTCTTTGAAATAGGTTAAACCAATAGACTTCCCTTCCTCATTTGTGTTTAATACCTTTTGAAAATAGTCGGAGGCATATTGCAGTACAATATATAAGCTCTCGCGCCGATTTTGTACCTCTTGAATCTCATCAGTTTGAATTTCTTCTTCAATAGCAATATTATATTTATCGGCAAGATATTTGAGTGCTTCAACGTAACTCAATCCATCAACTTCCATAACAAAGGAAATGGCATCACCACCTTTTCCTGAACTAAAGCATTTAAATATGCCTTTTGAAGGTACTACGTAAAAAGAAGGTGTTTTTTCGTTCGTAAAAGGACTCAAAGCTTTTAAGCTAGAGCCCGATTTTTTAAGATTTACAAAATCACTAACCACCTCAACAATATTCATTGCCATTTTTATATCATCAATTGTCGAGGGTTTAATCATTGAACAAATAATTCTTTTTCAAAAGTAACACTTATGGGTTTTTGATAAAACAAGTCCTTAATTTAACTTTCAAAGGTTTATCTTTAATTTGACAAATCAAGCCTTATAATACCGTTAAACAATTCTATTTTTTTATTGATAAAATAAAAAATATTCCTACAGCTTTTTGAGAGATTGATATAATTAAATACTCTTTTTTTTGATCTCCAAATTAAAAAATGTTATAAAAACGCAGTTATTCAGATCTTGTTTTACTGAACGTTTCTCTATCTACTACTAGATAAGATGAGCTATCCGAAAGGTAGTTTTTTAAATATTTCAGTAGTAGATTCAAAAAATAATAAAAGCGTTGTTAACCTCTAAAAAACTGTATTTGATAAAATCTGTATTATTTGTATAGCGTATGTTTTATATTCATATCATTTAAAAGGTAACTTGTGGAGAAATCTGTTACTACTAGCTGTTTTATTTTTTTGCACAATTGAACCTTATAAATTCTGATTACTCCAATAACTCTATCGTTTCTTTTTAGGTTAACCGCTACATGTAGTAATTATTTAAATAATTTTACTTTTTATTAATTACATAAGCATACTTTACGAGATCCTTTTGAGACGAAGGATTTGACATCATTCTTAATATCACGTATAAATAACCATTTCTATTTCCCATTTTAATCACTTTTATACCTTTTTATGTTTAAATTATGATTAATGTATCAAATAGAGATTTAGAGATGCTCCCTATATTTTGGAGGTATCATTTTACGATTTCTTGTATGTCTGATTTATTAATTTGTCTAGAATTTAATAATATGTGGTAATAAATCATCATACCCTCAAATCGGAAAGTAAAGCAATCGAAAAAAAATACAATTAATGTTTAATTATTTAATAAAAACTTTGAGCACAAATAAAATCTTGGATTTGTCTAAGACATTTAAATATTTTTCTGTTCAGGGAATATATTCTCAATTGCATTACTTCTGATTAGATGACTCATCTCTATCATGAGTATACTAGTCAAAACGTCGCTTCTTAGTATTTCAAAATTAGCCTAAGACTAATACAATTTAAGACTGTTATATTCAAGATCACATATTTTCCTTTTCACCAAAATTGAAGATTGATTAAATTAGTTCTCATTAGGAAGAAAGATGTAGGAAATACAAAAAGCTGATTATAACTTAGGAACTTTTTTCTTCATTATTCAGTTGAAAATTTTTAATTTATTGATTATTTATCAATGCTTTGAAAACATTTTAAAAGTGCCTATATTGGTCGAAAAAAGGGATTATCTTAAGAATTATTTAATTCTACATTAAAACCTACATTAAGAAAATGGCTATAACAAAAAAAGCTTTACTCAAAGCGCTGAGCACCGTGCAAGATCCTGATTTAAAACAAGATCTAGTCACCCTAGATATGATAAAAAATATTAAAATTGAAGCAAAAAAAGTTTCTTTTGATGTAGTTCTTACCACTCCTGCATGCCCATTGAAAGAATTGATTAGAAAGGAATGTGAAAATGCTCTTTTAGAGACTTTCGATAATGCCGTTGCTTTTTTAATTAACATGACGTCAAACGTTACCACCATAAGAGATAAAGGCCCTCTAATTCCGCAAGTGAAAAACATCATTGCAGTGGCCTCTGGTAAAGGTGGTGTAGGAAAGTCTACGACAACTGCTAATTTGGCCGTAGCTTTGGCAAAAACGGGCGCTAAAGTTGGTATTATTGATGCTGATATTTTTGGTCCAAGCATTCCAACTATGTTCAATTGTGAAAATGAGCAACCTGCGGTAAAGGTGGAGGGTGGGCGTAATATGATTATCCCTATCAAGCAATATAGCGTACAATTAATGTCTATCGGTTTTTTAACGCCTGCCGAGAATGCCGTTGTATGGCGAGGGCCAATGGCTAGCTCAGCCTTCAAACAATTCATAGGTGATACTAAATGGAATGATTTGGACTACCTCCTAATCGACTTACCACCTGGCACCAGCGATATTCATCTAACCTTAGTTCAAACTTTACCGGTGACTGGGGCCGTCATAGTTACTACGCCACAAAAAGTAGCTCTCGCAGATGCTCAAAAAGGACTGGCTATGTTTAAACAACCACCAATTAATGTACCAGTCCTGGGAATTGTTGAAAATATGGCTTTTTTCACTCCTGAAGAATTACCTAATTCTAAATACTTTATATTTGGAGAAGAAGGGGGTGCTAAATTTGCAAAAAAGAACAAAGTGCCTCTTTTAGGTCAGATTCCAATCGTTCAGTCCATCAGAGAAAGTAGCGATAATGGATATCCAGCCGTAATGACTGATGGGATTATTGCAGAAGCTTATATGCAGCTAGCAGCAGAGCTGGCAAGACAAGTGGCCATCAGAAATGCCAAAAAAGATAAGACGCAAGTCATTGAAGTTACAGTCTAAATAAATGAATAGCTCAGACTTAAAAGAAAGAATAGAGTTCGCACTGACCAATATTAGACCTTATCTTGAGGCTGATGGAGGTGATGTACGTATAGTAGAAATTAAAAAAGATACCGTTTTCCTAGAGCTATTGGGAAATTGTGGTACCTGCCCCATGTCTGCCATGTCGCTAAAAGCAGGTGTTGAAGAAGCTATTAAACGCGAGGCTCCCGAAATTTTGCATGTAGAAGCCCTGAACCTAATGCATGAGTCATGATACCCATTTGATATTGCATTTACAAATTAATATTCATGCCATTAAGCAGGCTCTTATTCATAGCAGCTTTTTTTTCGTTCATTGACGGATTAAGTCAAGTGAGGTGCGGATTAGATGATTATTTTCCACATAAAGAATCGGTAGATCAGTTTGAAAAATGGCTTTCAAATCATCGTATAAATGCTGTAGCTCCTTTTAATAGCCCTCTAAAAACTAAAAAAACACTCAATATACCTGTAGTTTTTCATATCATTCACCGCGGAGAAAACCTTGGAACGGGTACCAATCTGCCAGATGAGAAAATAATAGAGCAATTGCAAATTCTAAATGAAGATTTCAGAAAAGCAAATGACGATCATATACTCACCCCATTGGAGTTTTTAGATAAAGCAGCAGATACTGAAATAAATTTTATTTTAGCCAAGCAAGACAGTGAAGGCCTCCCCTCTCAAGGAATCACAAGACAACAAGGAAATCAAAATACTTATAATCGTTCTGAAGAGGGTATCTTGTACGCAGAAAATTATTGGCCTGCAGAAAATTATCTTAATATATACATCGCAGACTTGGAGGACTATCTTGGTTGGGCGACTTTTCCTTTTTCAGACTTGGAGGGTAACATAGAAATCAATAATGATCGATTATTGGATGGTGTAGCCATTGATTATAAATGGCTGGGAGTTAATGAAAATACAGGAAGTTTTAGTAGCTATGGCAGAACCCTTACGCATGAAATTGGTCATTATTTTGGTTTGAGACATCTCTGGGGAAATCAGCAAAACTGTAGTACCGATGATTATTGTATAGATACCCCTTATCAATCTACCTCTTATAGCGGAGAATGTCCTTCTCAAACGGTTATTAGTTGTGGGACCTCTGATATGTATTCAAATTATATGAATTATACTGACGATGCTTGCATGAATATTTTCACTCAAAATCAAAAAGAAAGAATGCATGCCGTTTTGAATCATAGTCCGCGCCGAAATACACTGCTACATTCACCCGCTTTGGATAATCCCATTGTAGCTTTAAATGACTTGGGAATAAAAACTATGAATGCGACCCCTTTGAACGATTGTAATAGTCTTCTTTTACCAAAGGTTGTAGTACGAAATTATGGAACAAACGTCATTGAAAATTTTATAATCTCATTTTTTTTAAACGATACTTTAATCGAATCACTTGGTATAACCGAGCGCTACCAGCCTCTCGAAATCGATACCATCGACTTTCAACCAATTACAGTGGATAATGTCATAGATCCAGTACTAAGCTTTCAGATAGGCTTTGTTAACCAAGCTGAAGATGGTAATTTGAATAATAATTTGTTGAGTATACCCCTTCCAAACTATGTAACAAGGACTTTACCTTTTTTTATGGATTTTGAAAGAACTATTGATTTTGAAACTACACTAGAACAAAATCAAATGAGTAATTGGGATACCGTTCTCTTAAATACAAATGATCTCCAGAATCAAGCCATCTCCATCGATTTTACAAATGATCCCACTTCATTAGGATTATTTGATTATCTATTTACCCCCAATTTTAACCTGAGTAATTACACCATCCCACAAATTTCATTTAAATACGCATACCAAAGTACAGGATTAGCTCACCAACAAGATGGTCTCATTGTTGCCCTCTCTTATGATTGTGGTCAAAACTTTTTCTCTGAAGATTATTTAGTTGAATTATACGGTCCAAATCTAGCTTCTGTAATTTCAACAAGCTCCTCTTTTTTTGCTCCTAAAGATACTTCAGAATGGAAAAAAATGACAATTGATTTGATGGATTTCCAAGATCATAAAAATATTCAATTTGCTTTTATTGGCCAATCTAGCGCTGCTTCACAATTATACTTGGATGACATAAGAGTAATTGATATTGCCAATTTTAATTTTGACCTCCATTTAGAATTTCAAAAAAAAGTTGCTCTAGTTACCTGTGAGAGCGAGCAAATTATCAGCCTTAACCTTGAAAATAGAGGTGATCAAACACATAGTGATGTTAAGCTTAATATCTCTATAAATGATATTCTAAAGCCTTCCCAACTTATCACAAGCTCCTTAGATAATGGTAAATCTGTTTCATATGAGCTTACTATTGAAGAGTTAAATATAGGCTTATCAAACTTTAAAATTTGGGTATCAACCACAAATGGATCTGCTCACGAATATATTAGTGACACCCTTCAATGGTCTACTACCTTGAACGATCTTGAAGTTGAATTACCCATAAAACTAGATTTTGAAGAAAGAGATGATTGGATCATTGCTAATAAGGAAAATAAGCCCCTTTGGCAACCTGCCAGTTTTCAAAATAATAATTATTTAATGGCCAGTGGTTATGAAAATGTAGATTTGGGAAATGAGAGTTGGTTAATCAGTCCCTTATTGTATTCCGGATATTTAGATAGCATGAGTCTTCAATTTGATTTTGCTTATCAAAGAATATTAGGCAAAAATGATCGACTGAGGGTACTTATCTCGACAGACTGTGGAGAAAGTTTTGATCACGTTATTTTTGACAAAAATAGCGAACAGCTGAGCAATATTATCTCAAATGAGAACTTTCTGATAAAAACAAATACGATATGGCAGAATGTGTTCATTGATCTGAATAATTTTTTAAATGAGGAATCACTACGTATCGCCTTTGTTTTTACTAATGGCAATGGAAATAACTTGTTCTTAGACAACATTGAATTCACAAACACAGGTAATTCTAAACGTCCTAAATTTGATGATTGGGTCAACTTTTACCCCAATCCGGTTTCAAAATATATCAATGTCAGCTTTAACTTATCTCAGAAAAAGGATGTCAAAGTTCAACTTGTAGACATTTTAGGTCAAATACATCAACAACTAGAATACACCCAATTATTGAATGAAACAGTACAATTAGAGGTCCAAAAACTATCTGGCCTCTTTTTCCTCATAATTACAGAATCAAATGAACGTTTTATTGAAAAGGTAATTATTAAGAATTGAACGATTATTTAAATTAAAATTTTCATATCCCAGCCTAACGTCTATTTTTGTGATGTATGCCGAATAAAAATTTAATCATCCTTTTTGGCGGTCGGTCAGTTGAACATGAAATCTCTCGACGATCTGCAATAAATGTCGTCAAATATATAGACACAGGTCATTTTAATCTGTCTGTTATTGGCATATCCAAAGAAGGGAATTGGTTTTTACTTGATAATCCTCAACAACTTATTGAGTCAGGAAAAGAAATTTCCATATCCTTATCCACCACACATCCTCGTTTTGAAATCAAGTCCTCAGGTGAAACGTTCGCTATTCAAATTGTGTTTCCCATACTTCACGGAACAGATGGTGAAGATGGTAGTGTTCAAGGACTGATACAATGTTTGAATGTGATCCTCATCGGCTCTAACGTTTTGGGTTCGGCCTTATCAATGAATAAAATTATATCAAAAAAACTTTTAGAGCATGCTGGAGTTCCTGTAATTCCATACATGTATTTTAACAAAGATGAGAAGATCTCTTTCGAAAAAGTAAAGAATAAACTGGGACTGCCATTTATAGTTAAAGCAGGTAATTTGGGTTCTAGTATTGGAATATCAAAGGTAAATACCTTCGAGAACTTTGAAGATGCTTTAAAAGATAGTTTTAAATATGGAGATGAAATTCTAATAGAAACATTCGTGAAGTGTCGGGAACTTGAATGTGGAATAATAGGTAATAAACTGCTTTCATCTACGCTCATAGGTGAAGTTGTTCTTTTAAAGAATTATGATTTCTATACTTACAAGGCAAAATACCATGATAAATCTGCCATTAGAGTTGAGATTCCTGCTCAAATACCTAGAACGACACATCAACAAATAAGAGATCTATGTGAAAAAGCTTTTTTAACCTTAAAATGTAATGACTTTGCTCGTGTTGATGTTTTTCTAACCCCAGATAATGAGATTTTCATAAATGAAATTAATACAATTCCGGGATTTACTGATTGTAGTATGTTTCCTGGTCTCTGGGAAAATATGGGTATCTCTCCCCGCGAACTTATTACTAAAATCATCGAATTTGGTGAATTAAGATGGCAACAAGAACAGCAATACATCACTGATTTATAAAGCCACGATAGATAGAAAAATGCTGCAAAAAATGTTTAATTTCCTTAGTAGTGTGGTAATGCCAAATTCTATGCTGCAACTTATAAAACAGTCATTATTATTAGCTTCAATTGGTATTTTAGCCATTTACATATTTTTCTACATTTATTTACCCATCTCCACAAATCATGGCCAAACACTTACTGTTCCTGATATAACAGGAGTTCACGTAAATGAACTTGACGATTATTTATCGCTTAGAAATCTTCGATATGAGATTAGCAAGGACTCGGGCTATTCATCGGAAATTAACCCATTAACCGTTTTAAAGCAATTTCCTATGCCAAACGCTCAAGTTAAGCAATTCAGAAAAATTTACCTTACATTGAATTCAATTACTCCTCCAATGGTGAAAATGCCTGATTTAACGAACGGTTCGCTGAAGAACGCCCTAGTCATTTTGAATAACTTTGACCTTAAATTTGGTAAAACCAGATATGTAGCGGATTTAGCATTTAATGCAGTCTTGATTCAAAAAATAAATGGAGAAGAAGTCATTCCAGGTACAAAAATACCCAAAGGATCTGTGATTGATTTAACCATTGGCGATGGATACGGAAATTCCAATCTAGAATCTCCATACCTCATCGGTTTAGATGCCGATGTCGCACAAGTTACCATTACTGGTTCAGCATTGAAATTAGGAAATATTGTATACCACAATGTTGATACAGCCATATTAATATCCAAAGATAAATTTGAAACTACAGATACGCTAAAAATTCCAGTTGAGGTGGGACAAGTTGTGGATCAATATCCATCGCCAGGTAAATCCATGGTTATAAAAGAATCTGTGAATTTATGGATTTATCATCCTGATTCAACGAATAATAATCTTTAAGAAAGCAAAAATGATACGGTACATTTCAGTTTGGCTAACTCTTATCCTTCAATTTTCATTATTTGGTCAAATTCAGCTAAGGCCTCTAAAAAATTTTAATGAATACAGTTCCAATGGCAGAATAAATCAAAATTTAACAAGCTTAAGCTTGCCTTTTTGGGATGATTTTTCATTATCTCGAAATATTCCTGACTCCCTTTTATGGGAAAGTGGTAATGATATCTTTGTAAATAATAATCTAGGAATCCATCCTCCGTCTCAGTATGTGGCCACCTTTGATGGCACCAATATGAATGGCAATCCTTATGCTTTAAATAACCTTTTCAATGGTGCTGGTGACAGCTTAATCACGCGTCCTATTGATCTAAGCCAAATAGCACCATCAAAAAGAACTCAAGTGCTTTTAAGTTTTTATTGGCAACTTTTGGGAAGAGGTGATATTCCAGAATTACAAGACTCGTTATCCATCATGTTTTGGAGTATCGACAGTACTTGGATCGTACAGGACCTTTATCCCGATGATGAGACTCTGTTTTCGCTTGTTGGTGGTTTGGATCAATTATATCTAGATGCTGATAGCCTACCCAGTTTCCAACAAATTATAATTCCTGTATTGGGTAGTGAATTTTATCACTCTTCTTTTAAAGTAAAATTTCAGTCTTTCAGTAGTCTAAATGGTATTTACGACACGTGGAATCTTGACTATATCTATCTTAACGAAAATAGAGACTTAGATGACTTTAGTTATCAAGATCGTACGCTTTCTTCAGCTCCAAGTTTACTGTTCAGTCCTTATTTTGAAATCCCCCTTAAACAATACAGATCTGATCCTTTCAAATACATCACACCTCAATATACAACAGCTAATAACCTCTATGGACTGCCAAGTCCCTTGGAATATACTCATAGCTTAACTAATCAAATCAATGACAATACTATTACAACAGGAAGTGTAGCCTTATTTAGATTATCTGCACATGAGACCGGAAGAAAAGTAGAGGGACTGGGAATGGATGCATCGTTAATTAATAGTGAAGATGATTCAGCAGTGATTGAATCTTCTTTTACCTTCAACACAGGGGATAAATTCCTATATGAGCAAATCAACAAAGAAGGAGATACACTTTTTTCAAATATTAATTTACGCGCCAATGACACCCTCCGACAGTATTATGAATTAAATGATTACTTTGCCTATGATGATGGAATAGCAGATTTTGCGGCTGGCATAAATTTTATGACCGGTAAGTTAGCTGTTCGCTTTGTAATTAATGAACCTGATACATTGACAGGCATGAAGATCAATTTTCCAGCAGTTAATCCCAGTTCAAATGGAAAGGGATTAGAATTAATGGTTTGGAATGAGTTATCCGATTCTTCTGTTCTTCATCGACAAGCATTTCAAATTATCAACAATAGCCGCTATGAATTTAATGAAATTATCTTATCCCAAAATATCTATGTAAAAGATACCATATACCTAGGATTCAAACAGTTTACGGAGGATTATATCGGAGTAGGATTTGATAAAGACAATACCCTCGGCCAAGAAGCAATTTTTTCAAATGTAGGCACTGAATGGGAGCAAAATTCACGTCTTCAAGGCTCCTTAATGATAAGAGCCGTATTTGGTGAGGTCAAAAATTCTATACTAGGGGCTCCTGAAACAGAATTAGAAGCGCATATCTATCCAAATCCTACAGATGGGTTTATTAATATTTCTGACGCCTATGACCATTACTTTTTATACAACTTATCAGGAAAATTGATGACTCATGGAAATTTTAATACCACATTAGATTTCCGAACATATCCGAAAGGTATATATTTATTGAACTTACAACGTGGATTAAATTTAATTAGTCAAAAAATACTAATTGAAAAATAAGTATGGATATTAAAGTTTCAGAATTAAAAAACAGGTTGAATGACGGTGAAAAACTCAATTTTTTTGATGTCAGAGAACCTTGGGAATACGAAGAATCTAATATAGGGGCAAAATTGATGCCACTTACTAGTATTCCAGACCAACTCATTGAGCTCAGTACCCTCAAAAATCAAGAAATTATTGTCCATTGTAAGACTGGTAACAGATCAAATCAAGCCAAAATCTTTCTTGAGTCAAATGGTTTTACTCAGGTAAGAAGCCTTTTGGGAGGTATTGATGCATTTTTGAAGTAATTATTAAAATCAGAAGCATAAAAAAACCAAGCGAATTTCTCATCTTGGTTTTTCTTCTTCATATAATGGTTTGTATCTATAATTTTAAAACACTTGAAGGGTAATAATGGTTGGAAAGATGTATAAACTTTATCAAGTTAGTCAGTATCGGGTATTCCACTCATACCTCTTTGAGGTGCCCAGTTACCATGAATAACCTTCCAACCCTCATTTGTGCGTGTCCATACACTAGAAGCACGGGTTCTATATGCAACATCTTCTCCACCATTTACCGAATAAGCACCTTTTGCATAAAAGGACAAAATAGCCGTACTCATATCTGGAGAAAATTGACTGTGGAAATCGTATAATTCCAAAGCGCTCCAGTTTACCTTTCCACTATCACCCATCTCGGATATATTAAATTCATAGAAACTTTCAAGATTTGAATCACCTGTATACATAGGATTGTTGCTATCCATTAGTGATAATGCAGTTTCTTTATCCCCTTCTGTAATGGCTATTTGAAGTTTATTTTGATTTTTAATTAGATTATTTATTACCTCCTCTTTGTTGTTATAATGCCAATATTTTACAACACCAGTCCAATAAGGTGAACCTCCGCCAGCAGCAAAGTCTACTGCCTTGAGTTGATTATCTAATGCATTTTGATAGTTACCCAGTTCAAACTCAATCTCGGCCATAGTATCATAAATGTTCGGTCCGTTATGTAAAGAAATCGATTTGTTTTTACTGTCAATGGCTTTAGCATAATCAGCTGCCACATCTTCTCCGCGACCATAACCGTAAGTAATCGAATTAAGAGCAGGCGACGCATAGATAGGAAATTTTTCTGCAAATTCAATACTAGCATTGACATCCTCTCCAACTGAAAAGTAATTGAACATAGGACTATTAGGATAAGAGGCTAATGCTGTATTTAATTTTTCTTTTATTTGAGCATCACTAGCCATCAAAATATCATACCAAGCCTTTTCTTCACCTGACAAACTAGAGCGATCTATTTGGGCTAATTTTTCCCTTCTAGACCCCCAATCCTTATTTGCACTTCCAAGTCCCGCAATAAGAATTTGTGCGCATCCACAATCTGGATCTAAAATCAGGGCTGCTCTGGCTTGACCTAATGCAATTAAAGGCTCTACGTTGAATCGAGATTCGAGAGCCTCATTGGTAATCATAGCTGCCTTTTTAGAACAGGAAGTTTTAGAAATCCATTGTGCATGGGAATTAAAGACAAAAAGCAAAAAAGAAGTAATTAATAAATTTTTCATCAGTATAATTAGTTTTATGTTTAAGATATAAATTTTATTAGACATTATTCATATGTCTAAATCGGATAAATGTTTAATAATTATAATAATTAAAATTAATACTTTATAATAAATAAGTTAAAATATTAATAAACAGATAGTTATAAATATGATATTTTAAAAACCGAGTCATCTTTCATTTTACACGAAAATCAAAAATCACAAATTACTTATCAATAATTTTTGATAAATTAAAATCAAGTTAGTTTACAAACTTAAAACAGTATGTATTTGCTTTATTATTATTATTGTTAACAACAAATTTCTTAATCTATATAAATCAAAATTACTGATAAAATGTCTCATCAAATAAAGATATTTAGTCGACCTCTCCTTATCTATATAACCCAAAATCTCCACCCATGCTTATTTTGTTTAATTAGAAATATGAGCCAAATGTCGAGTGTCATTTGAGGCTGCTAATGAAAAATTATTTCCATCATAATTGATTTGATACCTGCACATATTGGAATGTTTAAAACTTTCCATTTTACTCAAAGAATCAAAGAGAAGCCATGAGAGTAAAATTCGCATGGCTCGACCATGCATACAAATCAAGATTTCAGACTCATTTTCCTGTTGCATGATATAAGCAATAGCCTCTCGTTGACGAGCCATCACTTGATTGGGAGATTCTCCCCCGGGGGCCATTCGTTCGTAATCCCCTTTTTGCCAACTATCCAAAACATCAAAATGATTTTTCTTAATTTCTGGAGTGAAAACCGCTCCCTCGTGATGACCCCAACTAATTTCATTGAGACCTAACAATGATTCATATTGAACTCCCTTATCTAAAAAATGTACGACTGACTCTTTGGTTCGTTTTAGAGCTGATACATAAATTTTATCGAACTTCCGAGTTTGATAAGTTTGGAAAAAAGCAGCACTTTGTTTTTTTCCCTTATCATTTAATGGAGCATCGATACCTTGTCCTTGGATACGCCCTGTTTTGTTATAAGCCGTCTCACCATGGCGAATGATATGTATGATTTTCTTACTTAAAATGATCTTTAAATTTAAAAGCAAAAATATGAGTTTTCACTTGAATCACATAAAATAAAATTTCGAAGATAGTACAACTTCATGGAAATTTTTGAATATTAATTCATATAATGAGCATAAAACTAAAATAAGAGAATTTTTGATTGAATGGAACCAATATAAGCGTCTCGTTGTATCTTTGAAATTAAACATTATTATGTTTCCATCAGGCTATACTTTAAATATGTTAAATACGTCGGTCAAAGGTACTTTGGTTGCGCATTTAGGTATCGAAATAATAGAGATTGGCATTGACTTCCTTTTAGCAAAAATGCCCGTCGACCATCGAACAAAACAACCTATGGGTTTATTGCATGGCGGGGCTTCTGTTGCCCTCTCTGAAACTTTGGGAAGTCTAGCCGCGTCATTATTGGTTGATAAATCTGTTGAATTTCCGGTTGGCCTAGAAATTAATGCCAATCACATTAAATCTGTAAAATCTGGCTATGTATTTGGGAAAGTAAGTCCCATTCATGTGGGAAGAAGAACACACATATGGCGAACAGACATAAGGAATGAAGCAGGAAAATTAGTATGCACAAGCAAACTTACCGTAGCGATAATTGAAAAGGACAATGCCTCTGCAAACAGCTAAAACCAATTTAAACACCATTGCCTTTAAGACGCCTTCAATGCTTTGGCATTCTTTGATGGGAAGTAACTATCCTGTGGCCATTTGGCGGCTTCCTGATGATTCTTATGTATATGGAATTTCAGATTTAAGACCTCAAATTCAAAAGCATCAGAAACTAGAAGATGCTGGTAAAGGATTTTACGTCAATCCCTTTTTAAAACACCACCCTACTAATCCTCAGCTGATCAAAAGCGATTTAATGGTTAAATGGCATAAAAAGCAATGGATACAAACCTCTTTTGATACACGCCTAAATGATCAAGATATTAATGATTTTCAAAAAACTTTAAGGATTACTACAGGAGTCCTCCATCAAGAAACAGTAACCCCCAACAATGAATTCTGTAATGATGTAGTTGAAGCAGTCCAATCAATTAAGGGGGGTATTTTTGAAAAGGTCGTATTGTCCCGATTTGATGATCAAACTTTACCTGATGATTTTGATCTCATGATTGCCTTTGACGCAGCCTGTAAAGCTTATCCAAATGCTTTTGTCTACATGATTTCTACCCCTAATTTTGGATGTTGGTTGGGTGCAACCCCCGAAACCTTACTCGAGATCAATAATAATGTATTCAAAACTGTTTCTTTGGCAAGTACCCAAAAACTGAGTGCTAATCAAACTATGAATGAAGTAGCTTGGACCCAAAAAGAAATTCAAGAGCAAGCTATGGTCAGTCGATACATAATTGATTGTTTTAAGAAAATAAGACTACGAGAATATCTGGAAAATGGACCTAAAACTATTCAAGCAGGTCGTATGGCTCATTTAAAGACTATTTATGAAGTAGATATGGAAGCGGTAAATATACCTGAACTCGCAAGTACCATGCTCGAGCTGCTAAATCCTACATCTGCGGTTTGCGGTATGCCTTTGCAACCGGCATTAGACTTTATCAAAAAACATGAAAAGTATGACCGTGAACTATATGCTGGTTTTTTGGGCCCTATTAATATGGACGGTTATACACATCTATTTGTAAATCTGCGTTGCATGAAAATTATGGGACAAACTGGGCGTTTTTATGCCGGGGCAGGCATTACAGAAAATTCTAATCCTGAAAAAGAATTTGAAGAGACCCAGTTAAAAATGCAAACCTTAAAAAAAATTATCTTTAGGCGATGAATCAAATTCATTTCGATACCTCTGAAATATGCTATCAATTGGGTATCCGAGATGCGGTATTTTCTCCCGGATCACGAAATGCGCCTTTAAGTATCAGTTTTTCGAGACATCCAAAAATCCATACTCGGGTAGTGGTGGATGAAAGATCTGCTGGATTTATAGCATTAGGTATCGCTCAGCAAACAAAAAAACCAGTAGTCATTTGCTGTACTTCTGGGACTGCATTACTTAATTACGGTCCTGCAATTGCAGAAGCATATTATAGTCGAACTCCATTGATTATTTTAAGTGGAGATAGACCTTCAGAGTGGATTGACCAATGGGATGGTCAGACCATCCGGCAACAAAATGTTTTTAGATCATTTGTCAAAGAATTTATTCAAATGCCTACATCACTCAATTTTGAAGATGCCCAATGGGCGTACCATAAAAAAATTGTACATGGCTTTCATTTAGCAAATCAGTCAAATATTCCAGTACACATTAATTTCCCATTCAGAGAACCTTTTTATCCAGAAAAAAATCAAAAACTAGCATTTAGTCAAGATATTAAAATTGCCAAAAGCTATCCTGCACAAAATCAGCCCGACTGCGAGGCTTTGATAAATGACTGGGTTAATGCTAAAAAAAAAATTATTGTTATTGGTCAAGGTCATTTGTCTGACGATTGTATAAATGAGCTGACCCGTCTGGCCGATCAAAATATTCCAATCATAGCGGATATTATTTCAAACGGACATAATTTGATAGGTGTGATCCAACATCACGATCTTTTTCTGGATAATAAAATCCTTCAAGGTTATTTAAAACCTGATCTATTAGTTACTTTTGGGAAGTCTATCATTTCAAAAAATCTGAAACTTTTTATAAGAAAAAGTTTAGCAACACAATGGCATATTGATTCACAACCTGAGCTTCAAGATCCCTTTCAACGTCTATCAGGTATAATTGAAGGAAATCCAGAGCAAGTATTGTATCATCTCATCGATCCAGGTCAGCAATCTCAAGTGTTTGCTAATCTCTGGAAAGAGGCTCAAGATCAAACAGCCCAACTACTCAATCGATATAAAGCTCCACATAGTGAATTTTCGGCCATGAGAAAAATCTTAAAAAAAATACCTAAAGATATTCAAATTCATCTAGGAAATAGTATGCCTGTGAGATATGCCAATTTTCTCGGTATTGCACCTTCTGCTAGTAGAATTTGGGCAAATCGTGGCACTAGTGGTATTGATGGCAGCAATGGCACTGCAATAGGTCATGCACTTTCTTCAAATCAATTATCCCTACTGGTTACGGGAGATTTAAGTTTCCTATATGACCGCAATGCTTTTTTTCATAATGAGAATTTATCTAACATGAGAATCATTGTTTTAAATAATTTTGGTGGGGGTATCTTTGATTTAATTTCAGGTCCTGAAACCTTTGATTTATTAGAAAAAAATAAATTCCTGATAAGTTCACATAAAAAAAACTTAAGACATAGTGCTCTGGATATGGGATTTGAATACCATAAATGTGATGAATCATCAGAGTTAAATGCCCTACTAAAGCACTTTTTTGAAACCTCTGGTGTAGGAAAATTATTAGAAATACAGACTCAACAAACGATAAATAAACAAGTTTTTAAAACGTTAAAAAAAATCATCTATGAGCACAAATTCATTTAAGTGGACCTCTATTAAATCCTACCAAGACATCAAATTTGATTTCTTCGATGGTATTGCTAAAATCACTATCAATCGACCCAAGGTATACAATGCCTTTCGCCCAGAAACTAATATGGAGATGTTAGAAGCTATGGACATCGCTCGGGAGCGACAGGATATAGGCGTAGTTGTCTTGACAGGAATTGGAGATAAAGCTTTTTGTTCAGGAGGAGATCAAAATGTCAAAGGAGTAGGTGGTTATATCAGCGAGAATGGTATTCCACGCTTAAATGTATTGGATTTACATAAAAAAATTCGAGAAATTCCTAAACCTGTAATCGCTATGGTTAATGGATATGCCATAGGTGGTGGACACGTTTTACATGTAGTCTGTGATTTAACCATTGCTGCTGATCATGCTAAATTCGGTCAAACAGGTCCAAAAGTAGGTAGTTTTGACGGAGGATTTGGATCTTCATACCTAGCGCGACATGTCGGTCAAAAAAAAGCACGTGAAATCTGGTTTTTATGTGAACAGTACACGGCAGTAGAAGCCGAAAAGATGGGAATGGTCAATAAGGTAGTACCATTGAAAGAATTAGAAACCACTACTATACAATGGTGTCAAACCATCATGCAACGAAGTCCCATGGCTATTAGAATGATAAAGCGAGGACTTAATGCCGAGCTTGATGGACAAAGGGGATTGATGGAATTTGCTGGAGATGCGACCCTCATGTACTACATGATGGAAGAGGCACAAGAGGGTAAAAATGCGTTTTTGGAAAAGCGAAATCCTAATTTTAAGAAATTTCCTAAATTTCCCTGATACTTATGAGCAAGACCCCTCAAACATTATAGTACGGTCCACTATGGTATAATCAAAACCAAATATCTTTGAGATGGCAGCGGCAATTTCTTTTGGAGTTTGTTTTACATAACTCCTACTTAAAAGACATTTGGAAGCTGTAATATCAATAAATTTGACTTGATAACCATATACCCGATCCATTACTGACGCCACCTCACTTAGAGGTGTGTTTTGAAAAAGTAATATTTGGTTAGCCCAAGCTATAAAGTTAGGGTCTTTATTAACTGTTTTAATGGCGCCACGTGTGTTAATTTTAATAATACCAATTTGACTCGGTTTGATGTTCAAAGGTGTGCGATTACCTTTATAATTATCTCTATTTTGTGTTATTTCAACAAGTCCCTCTGCTACCCTAACAATGGTTTCTTTGGGATTACTTTCAATAGAAAAAATAGCATCAGCAGCTGTGATTTCTGCTAAATCTGTCACTACCACAAGAGGACTATTCTCTTCTTCTCGAGCTTCGAAATAAACTAACCCTTCCATCGTATAAATCTGCTGATTTGGTCCACCTTGACGAGGTGTCAGTCGTGCTGATTTATATAATTTGGATACTGTATTAGGGGTCAAAATCACGGATGTAGTAAGATTAGTTTCTAGGACTGATAATTTATTTCGATAAATTAAAATAATTAAAATTACCAAATACAAAGCCATGAAAACATAAGCTTTTCTTGGTATATTTTTCAAGTTAATCGTCATTTTTTCATATAATTATTTAAGCCGTAATGAGCATGAATATCATACACTCAGAATTAACGAACAAAGATGTGAATACTTTTTTTTAAAACCCAATTGTAAATCAATCAAGTACATTAATCTAAATGATCATATTACTTACATACGAAGATAATTGGCTAAATTTAAGATTAAATTATAATCCCTATTATTCAATAAATTTTGCGCATACACTTCAAACGCCTTTCTTTAACCTTGCATAAAGGTAATTTTAGATCTTTTTTAAAAGGCGGTAGCCTTGGAACATCATTAACCCTGCAAGAGCTTTGCATTCTAGAAATAGCTACAAAACTTCAAGAAGATGTATCTGATTTTTCATTTCAAACCTCAGGCTCAACAGGAGCACCAAAGAAAATAACTCTAACCAAAGATCAATTAATACAAAGTGCCAAAACCACCTTGTCCTATTTTTCAATAAAATCGGACGCAAGGTTTCTGCTATGTATTCACCCCCAATTCATTGGGGGGACCATGCAGATTGTACGTGCTTTTGTAAGTCAAGGAAGATTAGATGTTTTGGCTCCGGAAAAAATTTTAGATTTAGACCATACACGATATGATCTTGTTTCTATGGTTCCCATACAGCTCAATAAGCTTTATAAATATTTAAAACCTAATCTCAATGATTTCAAGTATCTGCTCATAGGTGGTACTACAATAGATCCCAAACTTGAACAAAAAATTGTATCTGACAACACCATTAATTCTAAAATATATGGAACCTACGGCATGACTGAAACGGCCTCTCATATCGCTGTGAGATACTTCGGATCAACTTTATATGAGAAAATAGGACCTTTAAAAATATCTGTTAATAAAAACTCATGTCTTAAAATTAAAGGTGTACTCACAAAAAATAAATGGATGCAAACTAAAGATATCGTGGAATTAATTGATGAAAACACATTCAAATGGTTAGGTCGTAAAGATTTTGTGATTAATTCGGGAGGATTCAAGATACATCCCGAAAAAATAGAGCATGAGCTAAAAAAGCAGACCGATCGAGCCCTTATGATTACCTTCTTACCAGATGAGATCTTAGGTCAAAAAGTAATCTTATTAATAGAGGGAGAACGGTTGCCTACACTCGATTTTAATCTGCTTCACATTTACGAAAAACCAAAAAAAGCATTCAAAATTAAAAAATTTACTTACTCCAAGAATGGTAAAATAGATCGAGTGTCCACACATAAAATTTTCAAAAAAAAATACCCAAACACTTTTTTGGTTTAAATTTTCTTTGAGGATATAATTACTTTTATTGGTATTATTAAAACAGACTGAAAGCTAAATTTAGCTTAGAAAAGTCTGATTCTACTGCTATTTTCAACCCTTATAAGTGTTAATCATCTTATTATAAAAACTTTATAATATTTTATTATTTCAATGTAAATTTTCTTGTTTTTTACCTCGGAATAATCCTGTAATTTATGTTCCTTATCAATTTATCAACGGAGTTATAAAGTATCCTGCCAAAATAGAAATCAATTCCAGTTATTGATCCTACATTTAATTAACTGTATTATTTGGAACACCCTCATCTTTTAAAATATTTGTTCCCGATTAGAAATCAATAAATACATTATTTGCACTTTTAATTACTCAATGATTTTTTCCGTGAAAATTATTGAGTCTTCTAAATAGAAAAAAAGATTTACTAAATACCTCCTATTAAGTTAAAATATACTTTAACATATATTTTAATTTGTAGCAAACTTTTAATAGAAACCTTTAAAAAAAAACATATATCACGCTACGGAATATTCTCCAGTAATAAAAACCTAATAAAAATATAATCTAAGGTTTACTTAATCTTGAGTTAAAAAATTAAGCTCAGAAAATAAGTTGTAAGACGCTCTTTCCTGTCAAACATTATTAGGGTTCAAAAACCACCGTTTTAATCCAGATATGATTTCATAATACTACAATGAACTAAAAAAATTGTAAGAAAAATACTGAAAACAAGCCTTCGAACGTAGCTTAATGAATTGATAAACGGGGAGTACTAATCTAAATGCCCATACGATTTGATACTGTAAGCTGATGTCACTCCTACCAAGGCACCAAATAAATGAGATTCCCAACTAATCGCTTGATTGAAATCAAAAACAGTATAAATCATACCGCCATAAACAGCCAAAACTGAGATAGAAATAATCAACGCTTTAAATTTTCCTTCAAAGAAGCCAATTGAAATTAAAAAAAAAGCCATAGCATAAATCAAGCCACTTGCACCAATATGAAAAAAATTTCTTCCAAAAAACCAGACCAAAATATTAGTAAAAAAATAGCATTGAAGAAATATCCTATTAGCAATAATGGGGTAGAAAAAATAAAGTACTGTACCTAGGAAAAGTACCGGAATAGAGTTAGAGGATATATGATTTATATTCCCATGAATTAATGGACCAGTAAATATTCCAATAATACCAGAATAGCTTCTAGGTAAAATACCCAAATAACCAAAGTCAATATTCAAAAAAAAACTTATCAAAAAAAAAACCACATCAACGTCAATAACTTCAAAGGCCTAAAGATGTGATTTTTAATTAATGAATTCATATATCAATTTCGTGTGATGAAATTTAAAATTTTTCCTTAATACTCAGAATAGATTTTCGTATACTATTTAGGGGTATTAATCATTTTAAGTGTTAATAGTTTTGCCTCCTCATAGGTTACCGACATGTAACCTAAAATCCCTCCTGAAGCCTCTGCTATTCGCTTAGCCCAATCCTCAATACTAGCGTAAAATTTAATTGAAAAATGCTTATCAATTTTAGGTAAAATTAAGTTTAATTTTCTCAATTCATGGATGAGATCACCATTTCTTACTTCTAAATCATCGGATGTTTTTGAAATACAAGTCAGTAATTTTTCTTCAAAATTGTAACCTACCAATCGATAATATCCTGACAACTCTTTAGTTACATGGTGTTGTTTGTTATAAGCCAACAAGATAGCTTCTTTCTTCTCTTTCTGATCAATATTACCATCTGCGCCGGCTATCAAAACGGAAACAAGAATAGGAATACTTAACATCAAATCAATTTCATCCTCACTTAACCCTTCAAATTCCTTTAACATTCTATTATCAAATCTTTTTTACCAAAGCGAAAATACATCAAAAAGTAACTCCAAAACAATTTTACTTCAAAACTAATTTTTTATAATATCATTTTTTAGATAGGACGAAAATCATCCATAATTTCAGGTTTTTTATTCCATAAATAGAGATCGAATACTGCCAATACACGTGCTGTAAGTTCTCTTATCCTGACTTTTGTAGGTACCGATAACTGCGACGATTTTAGTATAAACCCATAAGAATTTAAGCCATAATAATTAGCGATAAATAATGCCCTATACAAATGAAACTCTTGAGTTATGATTATAAAACTAGTCTGTCCAAAGATATGTTCACAACGCACTATCGAATCTAGAGTTCGCAATCCAGCATAATCTAAAGTAATTGCTGATTGGGGAACACCTCTTTCTTTCAACGCATTCAGCATATCACGAGGCTCATTGTAGTATATACTTCTATTGTCACCGCTTACTAAAATATGAACAATAATTCCACGCTCAAAAAGCTGGGCAGCTGCGTTCATTCGTTCTTCGAAAAATTCATTTTTGACCCCCGTGGCTATAAATCGAGAAGTACCAAGTACTAAGCCCACCTTTTGGGCAGGTGGAAAATTATCTTCTTTAAATATTTGATCTGAAGTACTTACTAAAATCCAAATATTCATGGATATCATAGTTAAAAAACCAATACCCAAAGAAATAAACATTCGTTTAAACCATTTTGTCACGACCGGTTGTTATGTTTTTCATACCTATACAAAATTAACTTATTTATGATAATTTAACTTTCGTAAAAATTTAGTCGAAAAGTCCCATTTGATTATCTTCCCGCTCGACCTCATCTTGAATAAATGATTTTAATAATTCAATATCCTCCTTTTCAGAATTTTCAAGTTTAGTTTCTTGGTTAATTAATTCAATTTTAACTAAATTTTGTATGCTGAATTTATTTCCCAACGCTTTCCATCCTTTGACATCTATAAGTGAATTCAGATTTAGATTTTTATGTAATTTTTTATTTTTCTCTTTATAGGTTACTGAAACTTCTACTTTTATAGCATCACTTACAAAATACAATTTTGAATTTTTAGTCTCAGATATGAAGAAAAATGATTTTTGTATTTTAACTGTCTCGATTTTAAACCTTTTGATAAAAAAAGATTTAGTATCACCCTCCTGATAAACAGCAGTAATAATTCCATCAGGTATAAATTTAGTCAAATAACATATGCTTTTAGATTCAAAACGATTACGCATATCAAAAGTGGTCAACTCGTAATGACCGTCATAATAAAAAACAATAATCAAATCTTCTGATTTGAAATTACCTAAATAAAAACCCCTATCATCAGTGTTTAAGCGACCAATAATGTCATCATACCAAATATCTAGTCCACCCAAAGTAGATTTCCCTACAATTTTGAGCAGTACTTTTCTCACAGGATATTTAGTCACTATATTACCAGAGGCCAAACGACCTTTGATTTCATAATCCGAAAAATCAATATCAAATATTTTCTTTCTCGCCGTACTCGATGTAGTCAAATTCACAGTAACTACCTCTGCCTCTCCATTCGGATTAGCCGTAAAATACAATACCTTAGACCCTTTGGCTCCTTTAGCTAAATGATATTCCTTTTCTCTAGTCACACTGAGTATATTGAATCTCTTGATCATAGACCTACCCGAAATTCCGTCTTTGTAAATCATATTATATACCATTCGCTCATCACCCTTCTTGTAGACAGCCACATAAATAATGTCTTTACCTACAAAAACTTTATCTTGAATTCTGCAGACTAAACATACCCCATCTCTCCTGAACACAATGACATCATCAATATCAGAACATTCCGATACAAATTCATCTTTCTTGATACCTTTACCTACAAAACCCTCTGCTCTATTAACATACAACTTTGCATTATTTGCCGCAACAACAGTGGCCTTAATCGTATCAAAACTAGCAATTTCGGTTTTTCGCTCTTTACCTTTACCATATTTTTCAAGTAATTGCTTGTAATATGAAATCGTAAATTCTGTTAAGTGTGCAAGATCATGGAGGGTTTGCTTTAGCTCTTTCTCAAGGTTTGTCATAAGTGCATTTGCCCTAAAGGCATCAAACTTAGATATTCGTTTAATTTTAATTTCAGTCAAGCGAATCAGATCCTCCTCATTAATATTCCTATGAAATTTTGCCTTAAATGGTTCTAGTTCACTATCTATCACATTTAAAACGTCCTCCCAAGTCTCACATTCCTCAATATCCCTGTAAATTCTGTTCTCAATAAATATTTTCTCCAATGAAGAAAATAGAATCTTTTCAAGTAATTCACTTTTTCGTATTTCAAGTTCTTGTCTCAACAAATCTTCAGTTTGATCCACACTATATTTTAGGATCTGTTTAATTCCAACAAAATGAGGCTTATCTTCAATGATGATGCATGCATTAGGTGAAATAGAAACTTCGCAATCAGTAAAAGCATACAAAGCATCAATAGTAATATTTGGAGAAACTCCATTTGCCAACTTGATCTGAATTTCTATTTCTGATGCAGTATTATCTATTACTTGTTTTATCTTTATTTTTCCTTTATCACTAGCTTTAACAATCGAGTCAATTAATGAGGTAGTAGTGGTTCCATAAGGTATTTGTTTAATCAGTAATGTTTTACTGTCCTCTTCTTCTATAACGGCTCTTACCCGGACTTTACCTCCCCTTTTTCCATCGTTATAATCAGTTACATCAATTCTTCCACCCGTTTGAAAATCAGGAAATAACTTGACGGATCTTCCTTTTAGAATACTAATACAGCCACTGACTAATTCAACAAAATTATGAGGCATCATTTTAGTGGATAGGCCCACTGCTATTCCTTCTACGCCTTGCGATAGCAATAAAGGGAATTTGACAGGAAAGGTCACGGGTTCCTTTTTTCTTCCGTCATAAGACAATTGCCAATTTGTCGTTTGTGAATTGTAAAGCACATCCAATCCAAATTTGGATAAACGGGCCTCAATATACCGAGGTGCGGCAGCACCATCTCCAGTACGCACATCACCCCAATTCCCCTGCATATCAATCAGTAAATCTTTCTGACCCAAATTAACTATAGCATCCGCGATGGATGTATCTCCATGAGGGTGAAACTGCATAGTAGTACCAATAATATTAGCCACTTTATTGAATCTACCGTCATCCAATTCCTTCATGGCATGCAATATTCTTCTTTGTACAGGCTTTAAGCCATCTTCAATAGTAGGGATGGCTCTTTCAAGAATTACATAAGAAGCATAATCTAAAAACCAGTTTTCGTACAATCCTGTAACAGGCAGTACCTCATGAATCTCATCCTCATTTAAATTCTCATTCATATATCTTTATCCTTCTATTACCAATATTAAGCTACTCAATATCCTTCAAGCTCAATAATTATATTCAAAAAGTTTTCCAAATATGGGATGACAGCTGTATAATGATCAGCACCCTCAAAAGCAGTTAATGTAATCGTTTCAGGAGAACCTCCCAATGCCAGAAAAGCATCATATGTATCCACTGAATTTTGATAAGGAATGGTGATATCAGCATCACCGTGAAACAAATATACGGGAATATTAGGTATCCAATCCAGCAAACTATTTTGTTCAAAAAGATCAGAGATTTTTGAAAATTTTTTATTTTCCGGATTTGATAAAAAATTGGCCGCAATTAATACTGCTACTGTATCATTTAACTTACTATTAATCTGCGATCCATCAGATATACCATCAAAAATATTTATAACTCGTTTTGAATAGGGCTCATTAAAAATTTGACTTGCCCAAGAGGTATCAATATCATAGTAGGATCGATAAGATTCGGCAATATAAGCCATAAAATAAGGACGTTCATAAATATGCTGATCAAAGAAAAAATCACGAACACCCTTCATATCATAGCCTCCGCAGGCTGGAAAAGAGGCCTTCAAATTAAAATATTCAAGACCTTTTTCTTCAATATATTTATGTGTAGCCATAGATACGTAACCACCTTCCGAAAAACCACTTAAATACAACTCTGCATCTGATCTAATTTCTTCTTGATTCATTAATTCTCTAACAGCTCTGAGTCCGTCAATAACTGCCAAAGCAGACGTTTCTTCTACATAATAAGGATGCATAATCTCCTTAGAACTTCCAAAACCTATAAAATCAGGTACTACTGTAATTAAACCTGTTGAAGCCATAGCTGCATATACAAAAGTCTCAATATTCGCAATTGATAATTCACTTGGTGCATCTTTATTAGCTACAATAGTGCCATGTGCAAAAGTTAAATAGCTAAATTCTTCCCTATTGCCCAAGGGTATGAATGCTCTTCCAGATGCTATTATATTAGACCCTTTGTAGATTGTCTCATATGTTATTTCCCATATCTGGACATTATACTTCATTTGAGATACTGGAAATCCTAAACCACTTGAATAAACTAAACTACTAATATTTGTTATCGATAGTTTACTTATTTTAACTGCTGAAAGCAAACGAATAGGTATCTGATCTTTTTCCTTGAGTTCAAAATATTCATCTTCAGTGCCACATGAAGACAAAAATAGACTTATTTGCAAGAACAAATTTACCAATATAAAGGCCTTAAACTTTTTGTATATTTGTATATTAATTCTCAATTTTTGAGTTTTCTTCCTCAATCAAATCTTTTTCTACTCTGAGTTTATCAATAATAAACTGCTGACGATTTGGGGTGTTTTTCCCCATATAAAATGACAGTAAATCTTTAATCTTAGTTTCCTTTCTCAAAATAACTGGTTCTAGTCTAATATCCTCACCGATAAAACCCGCAAACTCATTGGGTGATATCTCACCTAAACCTTTAAAACGAGTTATTTCAGCATTTTTTCCTAACTTTTGGATTGCTGCTTGTCGTTCAATATCATCATAACAATAATAAGTTTCTTTTTTATTCCTTATGCGAAAAAGGGGTGTATCTAAAATAAATAAATGACCGTTTCTGACTAATTCAGGGAAAAATTGCAAAAAATAAGTTAATAAGAGCAATCGAATGTGCATTCCATCAACATCCGCATCAGTGGCAATAATTATTTTCTTGTATCGCAAACCTTCTAGACCGTCTTCAATGTTTAAGGCGTGCTGTAACAAATTAAATTCTTCATTTTCATAAACTACCTTTTTGGTATGGGCATAGCAATTAAAAGGCTTCCCCCTCAAACTGAAAACAGCTTGTGTTTGCACATCTCGAGTTTTGGTGATAGATCCACTGGCTGAGTCTCCCTCGGTAATAAAGATCATGCTATCATTTCGGCGCTCTTCGACTAATTTCTTGTCATTAAGGTGAACCCTACAATCTCGAAGCTTTTTGTTATGCAAATTAGCTTTTTTGGCGCGCTCATTTGCCAGTTTTTTTATCCCTGCTATTTCCTTTCGCTCACGTTCGGATTGAAGAATACGTTTTAGCAACAAAGCTGCTGATTCACTATTTTGATGCAAATAATTATCTAGCTCTTTTTTAATAAAGTCATTGACAAAAGTTCGCATCGTAGGCCCATCTGGCCCCATGTTCTGGGAACCTAATTTAGTCTTGGTCTGAGACTCAAATACAGGCTCTTGTACCCTAATTGCTATTGCCGCCACAATACTTGCCCTCACGTCAGACGCATCAAAATCTTTTTTAAAAAATTCTCTGACGGTTTTAACGATAGATTCTCTAAATGCAGCCAAATGAGTACCTCCTTGAGTCGTATGCTGACCATTTACAAATGAATAATATTCTTCCCCATATTGATTTGAATGAGTCAAGGCGATTTCAATATCCTCTCCCTTGATGTGCATTATAGGATATTTGATATTTTCTTCATCGGTTTTACGCCTCAAAAGGTCTAGTAAACCATATTCTGAATGATATTTTTTACCATTTAGGACTAGAGTTAGTCCCGAATTCAAATAAGCATAATTCCAAATAAGATTATCTAAATAATCGGGAATGAAATGAAAGTTTTTAAAAATAACATTATCTGGGACAAAAGTGATGTAAGTCCCATTTCGATCTGAAGTACTCACAATACTAGAATCCGAGGATACTGTTCCTTGATTGAATTCAGCCATTTTGGTTTTGCCCTCGCGAAAAGATTGCACTTTGAAATAACTGGATAAGGCATTTACCGCCTTAGTACCTACTCCGTTTAGCCCTACTGATTTTTGAAAGGCTCCAGAATCGTATTTACCTCCAGTATTTATTTTAGAAACACAATCAATGACTTTACCTAAAGGAATACCCCTACCATAATCCCTGATTTTAACTTTATGATCACTAACCTTTATTTCAATGGTTTTGCCAAATCCCATCATATGTTCATCGATACAATTATCGATGATTTCTTTTACCAAAACATAGATACCATCATCGTGGGCAGAACCATCTCCCAACTTTCCGATGTACATACCTGGCCGAAGACGAATGTGTTCCTTCCAATCTAAAGACTTTATACTTTCTTCGGTGTAATTAGAATTACCTATTGCCATTAATAATATGAATATTATGGATCGTTAAAACCAAGTGGGAAATTATAAAAAAAAACGCACCTATTGATAAAATATTTTTTTAAAGTACTCGACTTATTATTTAAATAGATTTGTATAAAACTTTGATTTACAAATATTTAATTAGTGAAACCATTTTTTGGTTGACATAAAATAAATTGCCAATGCCATCCAAATCAACAATAATATTGGGCCTAAAAAATTTAAATAAACATAATTTGAAAGCTCTAGGCTTGACGTATTGTTAAGTACTCCAAGAAATCCTATCAAAAAACAGATATAAAAATTTACAACTACAGGAAGGGCTGCAAACCAACCTGCTAAAAGAAGCCCAAATTTTTGGACTATTAATGGAGCTATGATTTTGATCAAAAGCCAAAGAAGAATATTGATCACCAAAAATAGCAACGAACCCAAATAAAAAAAATAGGTGCGGTGCATGGTTGGCATATCTGCCTTTAAGGAAAAGATTACTACAGGGTCTAAATAGGCATATACTACACTTAAGGTTCCTAAGAAAATTATGATAGACAACAATCTAACAAAATTTACGGCTTTGAGCATAGAATGAGATTTTAAAATATCGTACCTGGTTAATCGCGTTTCACAAAACTAGAATCAAAAACAATAATATTTAAATATATTTTATTACAAAATATCCAAAATTATTTTTATTTATTAATTTTTACAAAGGTATATCGTAAGCTTAATTTATTTGAATCTTCTTACCTGAATAATCACCGGATTAACTTTTCAAATCAAATTGGTATACCAAAATACATTTACTTTAACAGTAATAGCACATGCACTTGCCTTACCGTTTTAATCATTGTCTGCTTGTACTTGCATCGTCTTAGCTGTCTAATAAGCTATAACTTAAGGGTACCTTAGGTTCAAATCAAAGCCCACTGACCAATAAATCTAATTCGTCTCAAATTGGTTAAATATGAAATTTCATAAGGATGCCAATATTATTATTCATCAATACCATGTAAGATTCCTAAGCTGATTTACTTTTTTCCAAAAGGTAGCTCTTCACATGAGGTTAATTGAAAAAAAGTTAATCTTTCTAGAATAAATGATCTTCAGATATCTTAAACTACCTAACCATTGTAAAGATAAATACCAATGACCTGCATCTACGATGTCCAATTGGTTCGCAATGCCTTAAAGTTGTGCAAGTCCTATGCCAAAATAAAATACTTTATGAAAATTGTTAACTCAACTTGCGCGTCCAATACTCAGACTCACTGAGTTGATCTATTCTCCCGGCCTGCTGCGCCTGTTTTAATGTATCATCGATCTCTCCCGAAGAAGTCAAATGAAAATGTCCACATTGATCGCAGGTATAAAATGTTCGAGTTGCTGAATTTTGGTATTTTACATGAATCCTGATCAAAGCTTCTTTAGCTTCCTGTTCGCTATGATAAATATTTTTTTTTGAAGGGCAGTCGCTCATTTAATTTACATTTAATCTCAAAATTATGAAATTCATTGTAATTTAACACACTAAATACAGTTTGATCTGTATGGCCAGCAATGACTTTGAAAGTCATATGATTTTTTAAAACCTGAATTATTTAAATTTGCTTAGAATTTAATACTTAAATGTATGAAACGTTTAATCTTATCAAATTTTCATGATTTTGAGTCTAGAATAAATACGGTTTTAGGATCATCAGCGTATTTTAAAATTGATCAAGATCAAGTCAATAAATTTGCCGATGCAACCGAGGATCATCAATGGATTCATACAGATCCAAATCGAGCTGTTCAAGAAAGTCCTTTTGGTGGGACCATTGCTCATGGTTATCTGACCTTGTCTTTGGTTCCTCATTTATGGGACCAAATCTTAGAGGTTAAAAACCTTAAAATGATGGTGAATTATGGTATTGAAGCTCTTCGATTCAATCAGCCTGTAGCTGTTGGTGCCCAAGTTAAATTACATGCAACCTTAAAGTCAGCGATCAATTTGCGTGGTATTACCAAAATAGAAGTTGATACCAAACTAGAAATAAAAGATGTCAGAAAACCTGCCTTCTCTGCAGTTTTGGTTTTTTTATATCATTTCAATCAATGAAATCAAATTATAATTACCTATTTTAACTATAGCTTTTTGGTTTATATAATTAGTGATAATCAAAAAAATAATTTTATAACCATCTTTATGTGGATCGATGGTGTTTGGATATCACTGAAGAACCATGTAAATCCATTTATCATAATGAATGTGAAAATCAGTCATATTTATTTTAATATTAATTAGCTTAATTAAATTAAATCAGCTTAAACTGCTTAAGACACCTTAATTTCTAAACAAAACGATGTGAGATCATAAAAACGCCCTCCAGACAGGTTTAATAATTATCTTTTGTCTAAATGTTTTTGTAAACTTTTTAAATGCTCACGCTTAAAAAGTTTACACAGCAGATGTCGATTGTAAATCAGACTTAAAAGTTTATCTAGTGAGCTCTGGTATTCGAACAGACTTATTTGTTTACAACATGAACTCAGGTAATCAAGCTAGGGAAAACAATGATTAATGATTTTTTTAATCTCTGATCTTGAATTATACCAACAATAATGAAACAGACATATGATTCGAAAAAAAATAGTCATGCCATACGAGATCATCAAATCATTTAATACCTTTTTTTACAATAACTTTAATTACCGGTTTCCCTCAGATGACAGGGGTATCTATTTCAATTTCAATATTATCATCTTCATCGATCATCATCGCTCCGTCATGTTAAAACATTATTATATCCTATCCCCTCATATGTACCATATGAAGAACGTCGGGACCGTTCAATATTCTTAGACTTTGATTACTGTTTTGATGACCTAACAAATAACCTAATAGACCAAACACAATTGTGATTATGATGATTATAAACCTATTTAATGTTTAAAGCTTTCATCATTTTTATAAATATGCTGAAAGCAAAAATTGAATCGAAATGAAGTTTTTAGCTTATAATCGAATCATTGCATGAATAGGTTAACAACGGTTTAGTAAATGAGCACCTATCTTCACAAAAGTTTTTATTAATAAATAAACGATTTTATCTAAAATATTTCTTCTACGCTACCAACCTCACCATCCTCGAGCCGTACCTTGATTCCATGGGGGTGACTGGCTGATTTAGTCAAGATATTTTTTACAAAGTCATGAGTCACTTTCATCAGCCTTGAATACAATTTTTACTTACAAACCTAACTAATATTACTTCGCTGTGTACCCTTCATTAATTTAGATCTTGATATTTAACTCTTGGTTAAAATATTTTTTCAATGTATTCAAATTCTTTTGCTCTAAATCATTTAGTAATAATTCTCTTTTATTAACCCACTCCAAATAAATCCGTTTACACTTATCAAATAAAGGTTGCTGGGTATCATTCCTGTAGCCTATCCCATTTGTAATACATTCTCGACATTCCAAAAAACGATAATTAAAAAAAGCTTTTCGTGCTAATTTATAAAAATAATCTGCCTTCCCATTGAGAAGATCTTGCTCATTTTGACTCTTTTGATCGTAGTATTGAGAAAAATAAATAACAATTGGATCGGTCTTAATGGCGTTTGGGTTAAATAAAGACTTAAAGACTAATCCCTTCAATGAAGTACATCTACTCAGAGCTACATAAGCTTGACCATTAGTAAAAGTATCGTTAATGTCAGCAATTACCTTCTCAAAAGTTATTCCTTGACTTTTGTGGATAGTAATAGCCCAAGCCAGTCGGACAGGTATCTGAGTGAAAGCACCAATTTCTTCTGATACAATGGTCTTTAGCTCTGGATGCCATCGGTAAGAAATATTGGTCCAAGTAGTCCGATATATTGTAATATATTCGTGAGATTTAGTACTGATCACAATATGATCTTCGTGTAATTCCAGAATAGTCCCAATACTTCCATTGAAATATTTTTTAGAGGTGTATTGATTCACTCCATCATCAGAAGGAATCACCCCTGAGTCATTGATGATAGTCATTATTTGTGCTCCAATTTTTAAGGCTAAATTTTCTTGAGTCCGCATAAAAGATGAAGGAAAAACACCTTCAACTAAGCCCACATAATTTCTCTTGTCAGTCTTTAAGGCCTTCAATTTATTTTCATTCACCTTATCTACCCTTTGATTAGTCGTGCTTAATTGAATATAGTTGTCCTCTAATTTGGGCTTAAAATTAGGGATGTAACGACGATTCAATAAAGCCATATCATCAGTAGTTATTTGATTGAACCGGACTTTATTCAGCAATTCAACAAATTGTAAATTTTTTTGTCGGTAGATTTTTTTTAACTCAAGTTTTACTGGTTTGATCATTTTAAATACATTGGAGCTAAAAAAATACAAAGTTTTATAATATTCTTTCAGTATGGCTTGTTCCTCACGTTTTACTACTGGAGGTAACTGAAACGGATCTCCCAACATCAATACCTGAACTCCACCAAATGGTAGGTAGGGTTTATCTCTGTATACCCTTAAAATATATTCAATAGCATCTAGCACATCACAGCGTACCATTGATATCTCATCAATAATTAATAATTCCATCTCTCGAATGATTTGAGATTTTTCGCGATTATATTTAAGCATTTCAAATATATTGATTTGATCCTCACTCATTTTTTGAGTACTAAATCGCGTATCGTCGGGGCGCAAAGGCTCAAAAGGGAGTTTAAAAAAGGAATGAATGGTTACACCTCCCGAATTGATGGCTGCCACCCCTGTTGGAGCTACGACTACTTTTTTTTTTGAAGAAATAGCTGTAACATATTTCAGAAAAGTAGTCTTGCCTGTTCCAGCTCTTCCGGTAAGATATATTGAACGATCTGTAGACTGAACAAATTCTACAGCCGAATTGAATTCCCGATTGTGTGGATCGAGAGTAGCTAAAAACTCCACCAAATTATCCATGAATTATTGTAGTTGCTTGAATTCAATATGGAGTTGCTTACTAATCAACCTCATTTGCTTAACCTCTTTTGGCGCAACTAATAGGATAGATACGCCTCTCTTCCCTTTTCGGGCCGTGCGCCCACTTCTATGGGTATAATATTCTACTTGATCAGGTAATTGATAATGAAATACGTAAGCTAAATTATCTATATCTATACCTCTTGCGGAAATATCTGTGGCGATCAATACCTTGAGCTTATCTCCCTTAAAAGCACGCATGACTTTGTTCCGTTCAATCTGCTTGAGATCACCGTGAATACAGCCCACTTGATAATTCTTCTCTGTTAATTGATCGTGAAGTTGTTTGGTTGCTCGTTTGGTCTTACAAAAAATGATACCTCGTTCCTTTTTATGTGACTTTAGAAAAAAAACCAAAGCCTCCATTTTTTGAGCTTGCTCACAAATGGCATATTGATGTGATATATCTGGATTGACTTGTTGACCTCTATTGACCTCTACCTTAACTGCATCAGGATCCATATAATTACTGATGATCTGAGTAATTTCTTTGGGCATAGTCGCAGAAAACATCCAGGTATTGCTTGCACGTGAAGTTTGTTCTAATATCAAATCTAAATCTTTTTTAAATCCAATACTCAGCATTTCGTCTGCCTCGTCCAACACGACTATTTTTAATTGCCTCAAGTCCACTGCCTTTCTGCGCCGTAAATCTAATAATCTTCCTGGCGTAGCCACTAATATGTGAGTTTTTCTCCTTAGGGAACTGATCTGAGTTTCTATTTTTTCACCACCATAAACGGCTTCAACAAATATCTTTTCTGTATATTTTGTTAACTTAAATATTTGCTTGGCAATTTGTTTTCCCAATTCTCTAGTGGGACATAAAATCAACGCTTGAATTTTAGGTTTAGTGAAATCTATATTCTGTATGATTGGAATGCTGTAGGCCGCTGTTTTTCCCGTACCCGTTTGTGCTAAACCAATAAAATCTATCGGTGATCTAATGAGCTTAGGAATAGACTGAACTTGAATTCCTGTAGGCTTAAAGATGCCGAGCCCTTCAAGACCTTGAATAACTTGATGAGTAACACCCAATGATTTAAATGATGCCAAAATATATAAATTATTTATCGTCAAAGTTACTCCAATTTATTTGCTCGGATGAAATAAAGGAAATGAGCATCATATTAGTTTAGATTCAGAGTAAATTTGCTATGTATGATTTATATTGGAATACATAACGAACTGGTAGTTGATCGCATATTGAGCCCTGGCGCTTTTTTGATAGACAGTGAAGGAAATGATGTCCTCCTGCCTAATAAATATTTACCTAAAGAAACAAAAGTAGGTGATCAACTCAAAGTATTTGTCTATAATGACTCTAAAGACCGTATCGTGGCTACCACTCTAAGTCCTTTACTACAGTTAAATCAATTTGGTTACTTGAAAGTAAAAGATATCAATAATATAGGTGCTTTTTTGGATTGGGGTCTGGAAAAAGACTTACTTGTTCCATTTAGACAACAGCATGGACGCCTTAATGTTGGCCAGTGGTGTCTAGTCTATTTATATGTTGATAAACTCACCAATCGATTAGCCGCAACCACTAAAGTAGAGAAGTACTTTAAAAAAGAAAATATTGAACTTGAAGTAAACCAAGAAGTTGATCTAATTATCACTAGTAAGAGTAATTTAGGAGTTAATGTCATAATTAACAACACCTATAGTGGTATGATTTTCCAAAATCAAATCTACAAAGACATTATGATGGGTGATAAGGTCAAAGGATTCATTGAACAGATTCGGCCTGATGGGAAAATTAATGTGACTTTAAGAAAAAAGGGAATGAAAAACCTTGAAGAAGGTGCTCAAACCATTTTGGATGAATTGAAAACCTCTGAGGGTTTTATGGCCCTGACTGACAAAAGTACTCCTGAAGAAATTCAATCGGTACTTCAAATGAGTAAAAAAAATTTTAAGAAATCGTTGGGTATTCTTTACCGGAACAAACAGGTATTATTAAAAAAAGAAGGAGTCTTGTTAAAGTCAATTGAAGAAAAAAAGACCTTTTTATCTTAAAATGACATTTCTCGCAAATTGATTAAATACTTTAAAGTCATCCATATTTTTTATTCTTGTGCCACTTACGATTATATTTTCTAGAGAAAATCTGTCAACTATATGATTTTCATCAAAACAATTTATTACTGAATAGGGTAGTTTTCCATCCATAACCTGTACATTTCTGAATGTAATATTCTTTAATTACCCCCTGTTCGAAGAATGAAATGCCTCTTTGCCAGGTAATACAGGAAGCAAATTATCCCAACTGTTATTAAATTGATATTTTTTAATCATTATGTAGTCTTCAAATTTATCATAGCTCCATTTTGGAAATAAGATGGCAATGTCAATTAACTTACTATTTGAAACAAAATCCGCAATTTCAACTCTATATGTGTATTGTTTCATAACTGACATTTTAATGCGATTGAATTTATAATTAAAATACTAAAGGTTAAAGCATATGTTAAATTTTAATTTAACTATTATACCTCATTCGTTGTTTTATGCTTTTTTTCTGATGTTCCAATTAATTATTTAGCTGAGACTATTGCACCAGAATAAAAGATCCACGTATTTTAATAATTATTTAGGAGGAGAATTTTAAAATAAAATAAATTTATCTGAAAAAATGTTTTTACTACCACGATATGTATGAAAATCGTTTAGAGAGTAGAAGGGCTCACTTCTTCGTTTAAATTCTCCCGTTGCTCGATATGCTTGGAGGAATAGAAATAATATAAAATTTGACTGGTAAAGAGCATTAAGGCGCCAAACTGATGTATTGCACCTAATTCAATTGGTACTGCATAAAGTAAAGTAAATATGCCCAAGAGCACCTGAATAAATACGATAGCTACCATGAAGTAGAGACTTTTATGTTGGCCCTTATTGTGTTTTTTGTAGCGTGAAACAACAAAGATATACACTACCAGTCCAAGGACTATAAACCCCAGATAACGATGAATTAACTGAACCGAAGCTAAATTTTCAAAAAAACTGATGATACCTTCAGTTTGAAAAGCGTATAAAACAGATTCGGCAATCCACTCAGTACCCATCTTGGGAAATGTATTGTAGACTAAGCCCGCTTTTAAACCCGAAACAAAAGCTCCATAGATAATCTGAAGAACCGTGAAGAGAATCAAGATCTGAATTCCGAATAATGATGTTGTGGTGTTTGATGATATTTGTGGGTATACTTCGCCCAACAAGACCCAAAGTAAATAAGCGTATAGTACAAATGCAATGGTAAGGTGTACAGCTAATCGGTAATGACTGACATTGGGATCATTTATAAGGCCACTCTTGACCATGTACCAACCCATACCTGCCTGTATTGCACCCAAAATACAAGCTATTAATAGCTTTTGAACTAACACTTTAGACAATCTTTTTTGAATGATGAAATAAAGAAAAGGTATTAAAAAAACCACGCCAATAAACCTTCCTATCATTCGATGGATGTACTCCCACCAAAATATGGATTTAAATTCATTTAGCGTAAAGTCATAATTTTTTAGTTTAAATTCTGGCGTTTGTTGATAAAGTTGGAAAGTTTCCATCCAATCTCCGATAGTCAAAGGAGGAATTGTTTCCATAAAAAGACTCCACTGAACCATGGACAATCCAGAATGAGTAAGTCTGGTCAAACCACCCACAATTACCATAATAGCTACCATTAAGCAACCAGAAAACAGCCAAATAATAACACCTTTATCAACTGATGATTTCATAGGGGTAAAAATACGACTGGCCCGCTTAGACTCCAACACATAAAATTAATTATATAAATAAAAATCAATTATCGGTACTTAAATCCAAGAGATATGCATTTCCACGCCAGTACCATTTTGATTAGAAATTATTACCTCTCCATCATGATAACTTGGACCCGAGGCGATATCGTTACGAATAAGTAAGGGGCCATCCATATCTACATAATCTAGCATTGGCAACAACTGACTAATCGCTGAAATGCCCACGGATGACTCGGTCATGCAACCTACCATAACCTTTAAACCCATTAATTGGGCCTGAGCAATCATTTTCCGAGCTACCAACAACCCTCCACATTTCATCAATTTTATATTTATCCCCTGGAAGTAGCCCTTGCAACGCGCCACGTCAGCCATTTCGATACAACTTTCATCGGCCATGATCGGCAAAGTGGTGTATTTACAAACTTCAGCCATCCCCTCCCAGTCTTCAGCATCAAGAGGCTGTTCGATAAATTCTACACCTAAATTTTTGAAAGACTTACTATATTCAATGGTTTGGTTTGCTGTCCACGCACAATTGGCATCAATACGAAAAACAGCATTTGTCACTTTTCTTAAGGATTGGATGATTCTTAAATCATCATCAGTACCTAATTTTACCTTATAAATAGGCCAAGGAAAAGCCTTGATTTTTTCAACCATTTTGGGCAGTTCATCAATCCCAATGGTATAATTGGTAATGGGCAGACTTGAAGTATTTAAATTCCAATATTGATAGATCGGAAATCCATTGATTTTACCAAATAAGTCATGTGCTGCGACATCCAATGCACACATAGCGAAATTATTATCCTCAAAAAAAGGTGATATATCCTCTATAAATTCTTCAACTGACTCCAGAGAAGATTTTTCAATAAATGACCTATTTTTCTCTAAACTTTCAATTATAGATGCCAAAGATTTTTGGTAATATTTACTAGCTGTAGCTTCACCAAATCCTATCTTACCAAGGTGCTCTAGTCCTACAATCAAAGTCTGCTGCAGATCGCGCTTATCATGAGCTATCTCAAAGGTTGCATTTAGATGAAGATTAAAAACCTTGTAATGTAATCTCATTTTAAATTTATTTTCAAAGAAAAATAACGAATAGCAGCAAATATATCATCTGATCAAATACAATTATTATGATCTCCCAAAATCAGAAATGTCCAAATTCTATAAATACGATTACTCAGCAAAATAAACGTTAAAGAAAAAATTAGCATTTCAAAGAGTTTAATAGGAAAATTTCAAGTAATCTTAATTTACGACCTTAACAGATGTTAAATGCGAAAAACGATCAATGATTTCATTTTCCCCGTGATTTTTAAGTAATCCCTCTGGAATAATAAAGATCCGAAACACCCCTAGACTCAATATTTGACTGACTAACGACTACTGGTTCCTAATCAATTACTCGGAGCGTGAGGCTACGTTTATTTTCATTAATCACATTCCAATATAAGTTCGGATGTCTGCTGTTGTCAAAGTAATGAGTTTGTAGTCATCCTGCACCACACGACTCGGATCCATAATATTATTCAGTAAATAAGCCACATCAGTTCGGTTGGCCCCTGTTAATTCAGATCCAATATTACCTCCTTTAAAAGTCAATAAGTCGATTTATCATTTTCGATGCAAGAAACAAGAAAACCTGTCAAAACAAAAAAATTAAAATAATTAATTATTGAAAATTTCATTAAGTATGAAATAGATTTGAGATATTTTTCAAAAATAACATTATAAATTTAAAAAATTTGTAATTCAAGTAAAATAAACTCTTTTATTTCTAAAAACAATCTATTTAGTCAATGGTAAATTCTGGAAGTTTTACTTTTTTGCCTCCATTCATAGCTGATTCATGAGCGCATATCCCGACACAGGTCCAATTAGCACTTTTTACGGCATTGAGCCAAGGTTCTCGATCTTCTACCAATGCCCTGAGAAACGCATGAACCATGTGGGGATGTGATCCACCATGTCCTCCTCCTTGCAAAAAAGAAAGATGATCAGCATCTTGAATACTTTTAGTAAAAGATCTAATTTCTGGGGGCAATAAATACGCAAAATCAGGAATACTTATACGTGTGGGGATCTCATTTTCAGATTTTTTCGCCGTATGAATAATATGTTCATCTCCTTCTACCAACCCCCATTCGAATGATTTTTTTGTACCATAAACATCAAAAGATTCTCTGTATTGTCGTGCCGTATCATATAAGAACCGCCAAACTTGGGCTACAACATCCATATCTTTAATTTTGATATGGCAAGACTCCACGGCAAAAGGATTACCTGAAAGAGTTTTGACTTCTTCATTCACAGTACCCGAACCAAAACATGAGACGTACTCAGCAAAACCGTTTACTAATCCCAATACCGGGGAGACTACATGAGTAGCATAATGCATAGGAATCATTTTTTTCCAATAATCTGGCCAACCTTCCATATCTTGAGGATGTGAGGCCTTCATAAATTGAATATCTCCAAGATCACCACGCTCGTACATTTCTTTGATGAACAAAAACTCTCTGCTATAGACCACTGTCTCGGCCATCATATATTTTAATCCAGTATCTTTGACTAGTGAAACAATTTCTTCACATTCACTGATATTAGTAGCCATTGGAACTGTACAAATCACGTGTTTACCCGATTTCAATGCTTCAATGGACATCCATCCATGATCGCCAATAGGTGAATTGATATGAACAAAATCTACTTTTTCATCCTTCAAAACATCTTGATAATTATCAAATCGATTTTCAATTTTGAAATGATCTCCAATAACCTCAAGTTCAGACTTATCTCTACGACATATACCATAGAGGTCTGCTTCCATATGGTGCTGATATATCGGAATAAATTCTGCTCCAAACCCAAGCCCCACTAGGACTACTCTGTACTTTTTCATACTTAAGCATTCAAAAAAAAATTTTAATCTATAAAATTATAGTCTATTAATAAATTTAGTCAAACACAAAATAAAGGGTATTCAACTATCATTGCATTAATTACTACTAACCTTACAAGAATAAAATGTCTTTTTTTAATAATGATTATCAAATACTTCAAAAAGGTCCATTTTTAAGTCAAAAAACAAAACATGCTAGTCCCTTTAAAATATCAAGAATGAATGGATAGTTGAGAATTTAGAAAAATTCTAACTTTCTAGACTATTATTAAAAATGATTTCATTCATTTTGGAAACTTGAAATATCAGTTTAATCCCCTTTTAGACTGGACAGGAACGCTAAAACATCTCGTAACTCTCTTTTGGTCAAAATCTGCCCCATTGAAGGCATACTTGAAGGCGCATTAATACGAGTTTTAATTCTTTCCAAAGGAATTTCTATAGGTTCAGCTTCGCTCGTTTTTAAGACGAGTTCTTCTTCATTTTCTTCCATTAAAATACCAGCCACCATTTGACCTCCTATTAGGGTAAGGTTCACCACTCCATAACCTGGAGCTAGACGCTTACTCGGCTTAACTAAGGCCTCTAGCAATTGTTCACGCGTTAAAAGTCCGCCAATTTCACGTAAATTCGGTCCAACCCCCACAGAACCTTTTTCTAAACCATGGCATCTCACACATTGTCCAGCACTACCTTCATAGAAATAATCTCGGCCATTTTCTATATTTCCGCCATACATGACATCATTATAATCTGATAACTTATCAGTAGCCAAAGTCGTCAGCTTATCATTCAAGTAAACTGATTGAGTCTTTGCAACGGCTTCAGTCAAGTCAAGATGAAGGCTAGGATCTAAATTATTAGTACCCATCTTTACAATTAATCCGTCGATCAGAGTTTGTGTAACTAGAGTATCTAGCTGACCCAAAACTTTTAATAATTTTTGTTGCTCTACAATTGATCCTTCTTCGAAAACTGACTTCATGGTATAGTCAAATTTATCCTTTTCAAGGATTACTTGGGTTAAAAGTCCAATAGCCTCTGAACGCACTAAGGATGACTTATCAGTCATCCCCTGCATCACTACTTGGTTAAGCTCCTCGTAATTTAATTGACCAAGAGCTTGTAGAGCAGCCGCTCGGACAGGTGCATCTTTATCAATCTGTAATAGCTTAAGAATTTTTTTTGAAGTCGAACGCTCTCCTACCTCGGCAAACATATGTATTAATTCTACTTTTACCTCAATTTTATTTTCGATATCCAGATGTGATATCATTGGCCTCAAATACCGTTTTAATAATTCTAAATCTCTATTTTTATGACCCCTGAAGCGTCCATCTACCCGATCCAACAAAGAAGGCTCGGCCCAATGACTCAAGGCATCAATCGCCTCTACTTTTAGTACCATGGGGATATCATTCCTTTGAGCAAAGTGGACCAACAATGCTAACGTTTCTCGAGTTCCAAGTCTTGAAGCTGCATTTATCGCCCTTCTTCCAAGAATCTCAGATGTCAATTGGGTATTTTTGAGGACTGAAGCTAGGTCAGGCAAGGCTTCCTCTACTGACCAATCATCGTTTATTGCCCGGGCAGCTTCTAAAACTATTAAGTCATCCTCGTCGGTCAAAAAATATCTTAAATCTGGATGCGACCATTTTCTCAACACCAAAACCGCAGCAATTCTCAAAGAGCGATCTGGACTGCTTCTTAAGTTGAGAATAGGAGTCTGCAAACCGATTCTACTCAATGCCAATACTGCTGCGTGTCTAAGATAAACATCCTCGTCATTATTTTTAGCAAGGAGCTGAATTATGTTATTTACTGCATTTTCATCTTTAATTCGGCCCAAAGCCTGTGCTGCATAAAATTTAACTCTTGGGTTTTCATGTGAAAGCAACGGGATCAAGTGAGACCCTGCTGCTATAAATTTTACATCTCCTAAGACCTTAGCAGCTTGTGCAATGATTTCACCATCCTCATCTACTAAATAAGGTATTAAATCAGAGGCAAGATCCTCCTCTTTGGCAATCAGCTGTCCTAAACCCCAAATGCCATGAATACGCATAAATTTATCCTCTTTCTGAGCTATCGCGTTTATTAGTAACTGTGACTTACCTCTATTAACCAATTCGAATTGAGCTTTCTGACGAATGCGCATATCGGGATATTTTAACAACTCAAAAAGATTTACTTCATTTTCTTTTTCATAATTTTTACTCATCAAATCCTTAGTTTTTCTGCGGACTGCTTGAAGATCATTCTGTTCCTCAGAGACATCCAATCGCCAGACACGACCCAAGTTTTTAGTACCCCAACCATTGATCCAATCAGCAAAATATAAAGCGCCGTCAGGACCAAAACGAATACCTGTGGGGAGTAAACCACTCATGACAGCTATTTCTCTATCTAACTCAAATGAGAAACCTTTGCGCTTTAAGGTAAATCCCCAAATATGGGATCCAGAGGGTTCTCCCACAAATTCACTCACAAAAAAATGATTTTGCCATTTTTTACTCAAGCCCGAACCGGGATTATAAGTAAAGCCCGTAGGTCCATTATGATAGTTCATTATCGGTGGTAGAATATAAGCAGCCTGACCCTGCCATCGAGGCCTGAACATAATCTCGTCCATCCAAACATTATAACTATTATTTTTAGGATCTGTATACTTACCAAACTGCCAGTTAGTTCTCCAACCTGAATCGGATCCCTCTACAATATGAACCAATCTTTCACTTTCGCCTTTATGATCACCATCATTGTCTTGACCAATAATATTTCCATATTCATCAAAAGCAAATTCATGCGTATTTCTCAATCCTGCGGCAAAGACCTCAAAGTCAGAACCGTCAGGGTTAGATCTAACTAAAACACCCTGATTCGGGTAAAAATAATTTTTTCCTCTTTTATCAGTAATATTTGCTCCAATATCGCCAATTCCCCAATAAATTTTACCATCAGGACCTTCAATAGCACCTGACATACCATGTCCACTAAAACCGATATGAACGGCGAATCCAGTATTAATCGATTCTTTACTCTCATAATACCCATCTTTATCTATATCCTTGAGACGCCACATATCAGGGCCGATTCCAACAAACATATCTTCCTTTCGTACTAGAAGAGCTCCAGCGACATCGGTAATCTCATTATGAAAATCATTAAGCACTTGAGTAGACATCTCTGCCATCCCATCCTCATCAAGATCTTGTAATTTCCATACCTCATCTCTTTCTACTGTCAAATCTCTCCAGTCATGAACACCGTCAGCATTGAGATCCTTAAGCCAACTGTTTTGTTCACTTTTTTCAGTGGCAAATATATCCTTAAGTAATCCTCTTCTCTCCTCTACAGATTGCAGTGCAATGGATCTAGTCATCCAATCCTCATGACTTCTGATATCAAACTCTGAATTTTTTTGTCGGTTGGTTCTTGTCAAATAAATGTTTCCCAAATCATCTATGGACATGGCGATCGGATCAGGTGCTAAAGTTTCTGATGCCCAAAGATTGATTTCAAGGCCCTCCGCCACCTGAATGGGTATATCAGCGAGAACCTTTCGTGCTTTTAAAAAACTACTGGATGAATCTTCTCTCACCACCCTCATAGGCATTGTTTTTTGTACGGACATATCAGTACTGCAAGAACAAATAAATATGAAAACAAAAGGCGATATACATTTAAAAAAATTGATCATAAAAACAACATTAATACGAGCATTTATTAACATAAGTTAAGATTGTTTAATTCACAGATACATAGATTAATTTTAATGGATCCATAAAGAGTCAATAAAAGCAATACCCATTTGTGAAAAAAGTTCTTTGTTTATAGACTATTTTTAAAATGAAAACATCACAAAGGTCTATAAAATCGCTAAAGTAATGTATAAGAATGAATATTTGTAACAATTAATTTTGCAAATTAAAAAATAATTATTCCTATTTTGGATGGTAAATATTTTTAGCATTTTGACGCACAACGTCAATATCTAAGGTCATTGATTTACGTTTTTGCTCAACAAACATTTCCATTTGATCGTTAAAATGAGGGCTCCCGGGTCGATTCGAGGCGCCATAACTATGAACCGTTTCGATTATCGGAAGACCCGTACTTGGATAACGAACCAGCATAATATACGACTCCCCCGCAACTCCCTTTACTTTGCCCTCTTTATATGGTCTACTGTACATAGCCGCCAACACATCTCCCAAACCTCGCATTGGTAAGGCTTTGTCTCCTCGAACTAAAAACTGATACTCCCCCAAGGTTACATCAATTTTACCAAAATTTTCAAGTAAATAATTGTGTGCATAATGAAGAGATTCTATCATCTCTACTGGTTGTACCAATGCCACATCTATTATTTTTTTCTTCCCCATCAAATGAGTGTAAAATTCATTGAAATGAGCGGGACCCACATCAATGAGTTCTGAACGTCGATTCCATTTTTGTAAAATCCTTACTGTTTCGGCAGCTAGACCTGCGATCTTAGGATCCATAGTAAATAGCAAATTTACGTTGATATTATATTGTAATGAATCTGGTAACGTAACATCATGTTTAATTTTCAAAAAATCTTGCCAATTTACCTCTTCATACTGATCTATGAGTGTCATGAACCTAATGCTTCTGTTATTTTCATGGAGTCGATAACCCATGGTCGAATCAAAATCATGAAAACTCAAATTATCTACTGAATCCGTAGCGTTAAAAGGAGAATTATTCATATTAAACAAATATCCAGCGTTGGGATTGGTTAATTGAGGCAAATCCACAAGATTGTGGTATTCGGTGCTTAACGTAAGTTCAGTATTACCGGGCACTATTTTTTTCCAATCAAAGTTTGGATTTCGTAAAGGTAACCTACCATTGCTAATGTAAAATATACTATCATATTTATCGGCATAAATAATATTAAAACTAGGGATTGCTACCTTTGACAAAGCTTTTTTAAACTGAGATAAGTTTTGGGCTTTATTCATATTGTACCACTGTTCTATAGCCCTTATTTCATCAAAAACAGACATTTTAAACGCAAAAGTTCCTTTATCATTTTTTATAACCGGTCCATACTTGGAATAAAACGTCGATTTTTTTACTCTAATTTTCAACCCAAAAATAGTTTTGAGATACAAGGGAATACGAGTTTCCTCTAGGTCATACCAATGATCATCTATACGGTACCGATTTTCATTTTCAGAGTCTATTTCAAGTTGAAAAAGATCAATTTTATCTGGATGATTTACCGTATGAGCCCAACCGAGATATTCATTGGTGCCATGAAAAACTACGGGCCCGCCAGGAAATAAGCCCCCCATTATATTCCATCCCTCATCACTGACCAAATGGGCTTCATACCAAGATGCAGGACCTTCCAAAGGCTGATGGGCATTAATAGCTAACATCACATGATCACTATTAGTTTTATTTCGACTAAACGCGAGCGCATTCGATCCAATTCCAACGAGCGCTGAATGATCGATATTACCATTAAATAAATCAGCAATTACTCCATCTGCTCCATCCATTAGCGCAAGCTGTAGAACATATGCCTGAAATACATCTTGAACAGTAATGGGAAAAGCTTTTTTAACGAAGACTTCTTTTGGATGTTCAGCTGCATAAGCGTTCATACCAGCCAGGTAACCTTTTACTAATTTCAAAAATTTCGGAGAGACTTTAGATAAATTTTCCTCCACTATCTCTTTAGCACGAAGCAAGCGGACGACATAGTCTACAACGGCACCATCCTTTCCTAAATGGCGGCCTAACATGCTCTTGGCTGCTAGTAAAGTAGACTGGATGGTTTCAAAATCATCCTCAGCATGTGCCCAGGCCAAGCCATAAGACACCTGCGCGTCGGTAGGTGCATAAATGTGCGGTACCCCCCACTGATCTCGGATGATCTCAATTTGATCAGGACGCCATTGTGCATATATTTCAAAGGAAATAGTAAATAAAAAAAGTATCGTAAGGTATTTTCCATCCATATTTAAGAATCTTTCTATTTTACCAAATTTATGGACAATATGAGCTCCATGATCTAACATCCAAAAAAACTTAGAAATATAACAATTAACAAAAGAAATGATCAATACTTGATTGTACTCTCTTCATAATGAGCAAAACACTCAAAACTTTGTCAAAGCTCTTGAAACGTTAATTTGCCTCAACATTTTTGACTCCTGGATCATCTACTTCAATGGAGCCAAGCCAAGCACATGTTGTTTTACTGGTTTCAAGCATCGCCGGATTACCTCCTATTTTAGTTTTTTTAGCAGCAGGATTCCAAGGCATAATTGGAATAGGAATACACGATGAAGGAACAAATACCGGTACTGGGCCAGCCATTTTCCAATTCATAGGATTGATTGGTGAAGTACAATTCCCAAATGCCGGAATGTTAAGTAAGGGCACAAAATCCATCTTCGAAGCTACTGGCTTTACCATCGAAGTCAATGTTTTACCTATCGGAAGAACAATCATACTTTTTGGGCCTGAACCGAAGGAACATTTTAATTTGGCACCCATACAAACACATTTTGGCATAAAATCAATTAATTTAATTTAGGAAGCATTTGATGATGAATATCATTGTTCAAATATAAAAAAGTTTTTTTATAGAAATGAATTGCTAGAATATCTAAAATAAATAAAAAAGATTTGAAAACTCTTAAATGGTTTAAAGGACTTAAGATTTTTATTCAGACTTTATATACACTGTAACTATAACAATACTCTCGAATCTCATTCATGTTGAGCAATTGTAATGTCAATTACTATATTACCTGTGAGAAAAAAACAAATGTCAAAACTTATTTGCAATAAATTTTGTAAAATTATACCAAAAATAATTGCTGTAATTGAAACAAAAAAAGAAATTGGCCATTGCAGGCGCCTCAGGATTTATTGGTAGGTGGTTCATTGAGGCTTATAAAAATGACTATCATATTATTGCGCTTTCACGGAAAAAAATAGCTCCTTCAAATTCAAAAATTGAATGGAGAACTGTAGATTTATTTTCAATATCAAGCAGTATCGAAGCTCTCAGGGATATTGATTACGCACTATATTTAGTTCATTCTATGCAACCTTCAACGAGATTAAATCAGAGTAATTTTGAAGATACTGATTTATTGCTCGCCGACAATTTCTCCAGAGCAGCTGAAGCATGTTCACTCTCTCACATTGTATACGTAGGTGGTATCCTTCCAAAGGATAGTTTAAATATTTCAAAGCATTTGAGATCCAGGTATGAAGTTGAACGTATTTTAGGTTCTCGGAAAACTCCGATTACTCCCATTCGCGCAGGCATAATCATTGGACCCGGAGGATCATCATTTAATATTGTTAAAAAATTAGTGAAAAACTTGCCCATTATGGCTTGTCCAAGCTGGACAAAATCCAAAAATCAACCCGTTGACTTAAGGGTAACCCTAGCATGCATTAATCATACGTTAGGTAATTCAAATTTATATGGTCTGCCACTCGAAATAGGAGGTACAGAAATTGTCCAATACATGGACCTACTAAAATTAACGGCTAAGGAAATGAAAAAAAAAAGATGGATATTTTCTGTTCCTTTTTTTTCATTGGGCATGTCAAAATTATGGGTTAGCTTATTTAGCGGATCTAGCCATAATTTTGTCTCTCCATTGATAGAAAGTCTCAGACATGACATGACGTTGAAAAAGCAAGATTTTCTATCTATTTTCCCAAAATTTACACTATCTGAAACTATCAAAAGAGCGCTTGATCAATCAGTGATAATTCCAAAAATACCCAAAGGAATTACGCCTATAAAAGATAAAAACACGGTAAGAAGTGTTCAAAGGATAACCAATCCAGGCAAAAAAACATCACTTTGGGCAGCCAAACAATACCCTATCTGGTTGAGTGATATGTTTGGAAAAGTTATTGATTTTAAAGAAAATGAAAAAATTTTAAAATTTACACTTTTAGGCATTCCGCTATTACAACTGGAATTTATCGAAAACAGAAGTGATAAAAATAGACAACTCTTTTACATCACAGGTGGCTTATTATCAAAAAGAAGCAATACCGGTTGGTTAGAGTTTAGGTCTATTTTAGAAGGTGAATATATCATAACAGCCATTCATGATTTTGTACCTAGATTACCTTGGATCATCTATAAATACACTCAGGCTAAAGCCCATTTATATGTTATGAAACAATTCGAAAAATACCTTTCATCATTTCAAATTAATTCAAAATAGTTAATTTTCTAAACTGAAGATATTTATTATATCGCAGAGTTAACTAAAATGAAACAGAAACAAAATTTTAAAAATCATTTTATCTTCCTAAAAGGGTTTCATGGTCTTTTATCTATTGGGATATTGGGATATGCCGTGAGAAGTATAAATTATTTGCTGCAAGGAAATGCTCATAGGATCCATCACATACACTCTTTAAATTAATTTCTATTTTTTTTATTAAATGTAATCATGTGGTATATCAGGGTATTCCCTTTAAAAGCACAGGATAGAGCTATCAGAGCTGAGGAGAACCTTAGGCATTATGTGTTTCCAGGTAAACTATTACCACCCAATCTTGAAAATTTTCAAATTGTATCCCTTCGCTTTGCTTCAGATAACGAGTTTTTACCACTTATTGAGCAAGCGTTAAAGAAAAATCTAAATCAAAAGGAAATTAAAAAAGAAATTAAAAATTGGAAGCCGGATTTCCATAAAGTTTAAAGAAACCCAAAATACATAGCTTAATTAATCCTTTTTTTCGACCACAAACATTGCAAAAACAGCAGCTATAATCAGTGATACCCCTCCCATCATTAAAGCAAATATTGCCTGTGATTCAAATAGATTTTTTACGATAGGACCTCCGATAATACCACTAATTATTTGAGGAATTACGATGAAGAAGTTAAATATCCCCATATAAATACCCATTTTACTTAAAGGTATCGACCCTGCTAAAAGGGCGTAAGGCATAGATAAAATACTCGCCCAAGCCATTCCTACAAAGACCATGGAGAGAATCAACATAAGTGGTTCTTGGACAAAATATATGGATAACAATCCGAGTCCACCTGCCATTAAAGACAGGCTGTGCGTTTGCTTTTTACCAATCTTATCAGATATTGTGGGAAGCAACAATGCAAAACCAACAGAAACAGCATTGTAAATCCCAAAAATTATACCTACCCAATTACCTGCTTCATTGAAAATTAGCGAGCTACTGTCATCCATGTCCGAACCATAGATATGTTGAGCAATCGCAGGAGTTGAATAGACCCACATACAGAACAAGCCAAACCAACTAAAAAATTGTACCCAACCGAGCTGTTTCATCGTTTGAGGCATTTGTTTAAGACTTATGAAAATATTCATTAAACCCATTTTTACTTCAACAACTTCTTGAGGGTTAAAAGACTGAAATTCAGTAGGACTATATTCTTTGGTCTTGAGAACCGTCCAGAGGATAGAGCCAACTAATACCATCGCTCCAAAATAAAAGCTGTAAATGACATTGTCAGGTACCTCTCCAGCTAATGTTAGTTGTGAAAAATTGAAAAAGTTTGCCAAAATGTAAGGCAACCAAGAGCCTAATACCGCACCTATACCAATTAGGGTGGCTTGTGCAGAAAAACCAACAGTATTTTGCTCTTCGGGTAACATATCACCAACTAGTGCCCGAAAAGGTTCCATCGCAATATTAAATGAGGCGTCCATAATCATCAACATACCTGCACCTATTACAATAGGTGATAAGGCTACTGCTAAAACACCCGCATTCGGCATAATGCACAAGGCAATGGCCGCTAGAAATGCACCAGTCAAAAAAAAAGGTTTCCTACGTCCAAACCGAGTCCAGGTTTGATCACTGTAATGACCTATGATAGGCTGAACAATCAGACCTGTAATTGGGGCCGCAAGCCAAAACCATGACAAACTTTCAATATCAGCACCAAAGTTCTGTAAAATCCTACTTGCATTCGCATTTTGAAGCGCAAACCCAAATTGAATACCCATAAACCCCATACTCATATTCCATATTTGCACAGTTGATAACTTGGGTTTTTTCATATCGAATAGTTTTTTGTTAAAAACTTTTATTAATGAGTTAATAGAAGAGAAAGAAAGTCCTTCAATGTTGAATAAAGTGGCATCGAAATAATTTCTCCATCAAAATTTAACATTTTTTTGGCTTTTAAACCTTTTCAGAAAAACATATATTTTATCAATTACAATTTCAGCCTTTGCTGAGAAAAATTAACCGTTATTACATCATCGGGTTTTGATTTTCTCCAAAAGCTACTTTTGTTTTTTCGCTTAGGCACTATACGGTCTGAAAAACCTGAACTTAATTCGAGCATATCTTGCTTCTTTTTTGTAATTATTTTTGATTCGAAGAAAATAAAATTTATAAAACCAAATTTTAAAAATAATGCTTACATATAAATTTATTTAGGTAATACCTTATTACCTTTTAACAGAAAAATCGTTAACTCTTTTCCTCAAACATATTTTTTCTTTTGAATCACAATCAAAAGCAATATTTTACCTTTATAAAGTCAGCATGAACAAAAAAGATTCCACATATCCGAAGGTAGAAACGAATTTATTTCACTCATATAATCTCTGAGAATAAAAACATCATTTGACCCTTTTTTTGACATTAATGAGTTTTTTCAGGTCAATACAATTTTAATTGATTTCCCATTTTTCTAAATCTCAAAATGATGTTCGTTAATTCATAAAGTACTCTAAATTAATGACAAAATATTGCACAATGATTTTAAAATGAAAACAATCCAAGATATTTAAAATTTTAACAAAAAAAGCGATCTAATATACCCCAAATTATAAAATTATCCACAAAAATACATTGTTATTTAAATCATTAAAATTGATGAAATTTTAAGAGTTTATCAAGTAAATTTGCACATTATTTTTAAATTAAAATCATAGCATATGCAATTCAGACCTGGTGTTTTAACTGGAAGGGAAGTAACCGACCTTCTTAATTACGCAAAAGATAATAAATTTGCTCTACCTGCCGTCAATGTAACCAGCTCAAATACCATCAATGCAGTATTGGAAACTGCCAAAAAAGTTCAATCGCCGGTAATGATTCAATTCTCAAATGGGGGTGCCCAATTTCACGCCGGAAAAGGACTCGCCAACAAAAATGAAACTTCAGCAATTGCAGGTGCCATAGCAGGTGCATATCACGTTCACCACATGGCAAAGGAATATGGAGTTACGGTTATCTTACATACCGATCATGCTGCGAAGAAATTATTACCATGGATTGATGGTCTACTCGATGCCAGTGAACAACATTTTGAAAAAACAGGAGCCCCACTTTATAGTTCACACATGTTGGATCTATCTGAGGAATCGATCGAAGAAAATATTGAAATTTCTGGTAAATATTTTACTAGAATGTCAGAAATGGATATGACTTTAGAAATAGAATTAGGTGTAACCGGTGGTGAAGAAGATGGCATTGACAACACTGACATCGACAATTCTAAACTTTATACACAACCCGAAGAAGTAGCTTATTCTTACGAAAAGTTGAAAGCCATCAGTAACCATTTTACAGTTGCTGCTGCTTTTGGCAACGTTCATGGGGTATATAAGCCAGGAAATGTCAAACTAACTCCTAAAATTCTTAAAAATTCTCAAGAATTCATTCAAAAAAAATTTAGTACTGGTATTAATCCTGTAAACTTTGTTTTTCACGGCGGATCAGGATCCACAGCGGACGAAATAAGAGAGGCCATATCCTACGGAGCAATCAAAATGAACATCGATACCGATATGCAGTGGGCCTATTGGGAAGGTGTAAAAAGTTATTATAGCGAATTTGAAGATTTCCTTCAACGTCAAATAGGAAACCCCATCAGTGCTGATGAACCAAATAAAAAATATTATGATCCCAGAAAATGGCTCAGAGAGGGTGAAAAAACATTTGTTGAGAGACTCAGTGCAGCTTTCGAGGATCTAAATTGTATCAAAAAAAATGTTTAATAATAAAAGTTGTTTTATCTGGTCATCCTAAGCTCTGAAGTTCACAAAGACAAAAAAGGTTGAATTTAATAATCAGAGCATTTTATTGTTCCACAAATTTCGATTTCTCGAGGACGTGTATTAAAGATTTTTTAAAATATGTATAATTCAAACTTTTTTAAATTTGCTCTCAGAAGATTTGTTTGGCCATTAAAATCTCAATATCGTGGAAAACATAAACCAAGTATCAATTATCGGCGCAGGTACCATGGGCAATGGAATCGCACATGTCTTCGCCCAAAATGGATTTAAAGTAATACTTATTGACATAAATGAAAATTTTCTCAAAAATGGTCTTGAGAATATTAAGAAAAATATTGATAGGCAAATACTTAAAAAGCAACTTAAACATTCGGACAAGTCATCCATACTATCAAGAATAGTGACTAACAACAACTTAAAAGATGGAGTCACCTCCAGCCGTCTTGTCATTGAAGCTGCAACAGAAGATTATAACATCAAAAAAAAAATTTTTGAAGAAATCGACAATTATGCCCCAAAAAATGCCATTCTAGCTACCAATACTTCATCCATATCCATAACTAAATTAGCTGCTACTACTGAAAGACCTGCTCAAGTTATAGGGATGCATTTTATGAACCCTGTGCCAATTATGAAATTGGTTGAGGTAATTAAAGGATTTGCAACATCAAAATCAACTGTCTCTACAATTATAAAAACGGTTACTGATTTAGAAAAAATAGCAATTGAAGTCAAAGATTATCCCGGATTTACAGCGAATCGCATACTCCTGCCCATGATAAATGAAGCGATATTTTCTCTTTTTGAAGGGGTGGCAGGAGTCTCCGAGATAGATACTGTAATGAAACTAGGCATGGCACATCCCATGGGTCCATTACAGCTTGCCGATTTTATTGGCCTTGATGTATGTCTCTCGGTTTTAAGAGTCCTTCAGGAAGGAATTGGCGATGATAAATATCGACCATGTCCTCTTTTAGTAAATATGGTATCCGCCGGTCGTTTAGGTAAAAAATCGGGTGAAGGATTCTATAAATATGACCAAAATTCAAAAGATTTCTCTGTCAGTAAACAATTTGAATAAAAAAGTAGAAAAAAGAAACCCATCGTAAAAAATACGCGTTATACAAATAGAAAATTAAAACGATTATCAATGAAAAAAATTCAAACTCTTTTGTTCTATACCTTCTTTTTATTCTCATGCAGCGGAAGCAATGAAAAAAAAGCAAATTCAGGCATGGAAAAAACTGAAGGAATTATAAATACTGAAGAACCCGGTGTAGTTAAAATTAGTATTGAAGGAAATGACATGATGCGTTACAACCTTGATAAAATAGAGGTAAATGCTGGTCAAAAAGTAGAACTTACATTAATTCACACAGGAAAAATGTCGGCTCAAAGTATGGGTCATAATTGGGTACTACTCTCTTTGGGTACTGACAAAGCTGCCTTCGCGATGGCTGCAATGAGTGCCAAAGAACAGGATTATATTCCCCAAACAATGAAAGAAAGTGTTCTTACTTCAACCAAGATAATTGGAGGTGGCGAAAGCACTACAATAAACTTTGACGCCCCTTCGCCTGGTTACTATGAGTTTATTTGTTCTTTCCCTGGGCACTATGGCCTCATGAATGGGAGTTTCGTGGTCCTTCCATAACCAATTAAAGAGGCTTTATTTACCTATATTTAGGTCATGAAAAAATTATTATTATTGCTTCTTTATTCTATTAGTATTTTATCGGCTTGCCAAAAAACTTATCCAACGGAAATGCAAACAAAAGAGAATACTCCTCCTGTCGCAGAAAAAAAAGATTCTTTACTTGAAGCGCATGGGAACACTCGTGTGGATCCTTATTTTTGGATGCGACTGACTGATCAACAAAAAACAGCAGTTGACCCTGATATCCAAACAAGAAAGGTAGTTCAATACCTTGAAAATGAAAATAATTATACAAATGAAGTAATGAAATCCACAAATAACTTGCAAACCAAGTTATTTAACGAAATGACTGGGCGTATTCCAAAAGATGATTCATCAGTTCCATATCTCAAAAACGATTACTGGTATTATACTCGTTTTGAAGAAGGTCAAGAATATCCCATTTATTGTCGCAAGAAAGATAGCCTCAACTCCAAAGAATCTATTATGCTAAATGTTAATCAATTGGCTGAAAGATACGATTACTATGCCGTTGGAGGGCTCCGCATCAGCCAAGACAATAAGATTCTAGCCTACGCCATTGATACCCTTAGCCGTAGAGTATACACCTACAAATTTTTAAATCTTGAAACGGGAAAACATTTAGAAGATAAGATAAACAATACCGAGCCTGGAGGCGCTTGGTCTAATGATAACTTGACCTTTTACTATACAACCAAAAACGATATTACATTACTGTCGGAGAAAATTTGGAGACATAAGCTAAAAACGGATCAGGAAGATGATGTTATGATGTATCACGAAAAAGATCCATCTTTTTATATCAGTGTAAAAAAATCAAAGTCAGATGAATATATTGTGATTTCATGTAGAAGTACTTTAACCACCGACTACCATATTCTTTCTGCCCATGAACCCAGAGGTAGCTTCCGTCGATTTACCCCTAGAAATGGACCACATGAATATTCAATTGAGCATTTTAGAGATAAGTTTTACATCCTTACCAATTGGGAGTCACAAAATTTTAAATTAATGGAAACCTCGCAAGAGACAACCGATCTTGAAAATTGGTCCACATTGATACCACACAATCCAGATACTTTGTTAAGCTCAGTTCAAGTGTTTAATGAACATTTGGTAATTGCTCAAAGATCGAATGCTCTTACTTCGCTCAAGGTCATCCACCAAAAAACAGGAAATTATCATGAGGTTTCTTTTGATGAACCCGTCTACATAGTATACCCCACAACCAATACTGAGTTCAATACTACAAAACTTAGATTCAGGTATTCTTCACTTACCACGCCTAGCACAATTTTTGAATATGAAATGAATGAGCGTAGCAAAAAAATTCTAAAAGAGACTCAAGTCATAGGAGGACATAAACCCTCACGGTACAAAACAGAGAGATTGTTTGCGAAAGGTCGAGATGGTGTATTTATACCCATTTCTCTCGTTTATAAAAAAGGATTGATAAAAAACAAACAAAACCCGTTACTTCTTTACGCCTATGGATCTTATGGAAATTCTACCGATCCTTGGTTCAGCTCTATAAGGCTAAGTTTATTGGATAGAGGCTTTATATATGCCATTGCCCACGTAAGAGGTGGCCAAGAAATGGGACGTAAATGGTATGAAGAGGGTAGGTTATTCAAAAAGAAAAATACGTTCTATGACTTCATAGATTGCGCTGCTTTTCTATCAAAAAAGGGTTATACTTCAGCTTCGCACCTTTATGCACAAGGAGGAAGTGCAGGTGGTTTATTAATGGGCGCAGTGATCAATATGGCACCAGAACTATTCAATGGTGTGATTGCCGCAGTACCCTTTGTAGATGTCATTTCTACGATGATGGATGAATCAATTCCCCTTACCAGTGCTGAATTCAATGAATGGGGTAATCCAAAAAATTTTGAATCCTATGAATATATGAATTCTTACTCACCGTATGACCAGGTAAGTGCACAAGATTATCCCAATTTACTGGTAACCACAGGTTATTTTGATTCTCAAGTACAATATTGGGAACCCGCCAAATGGGTTGCCAAACTTCGCGCACATAAAACAGATGAAAATTTATTATTGCTCCAAACCAATATGGCGGCGGGACACGGAGGTGTCTCAGGAAGATACCGCAAATATGAGAATATCGCCATGCAATATGCTTTTTTACTCTCTCTGGAAAATGTTAATGAATGATAACTATCTAAAGACATTGGTAATAATATGTTTTCCCATAAACGTAAAAACATTAAGTTAAGTATCAAAACAGGCGTTATACACCTTAAAGTCAAATATTTCACTTGTCTTATTGTTTTGTTGTTCGCCTGTTATCCTGCACCCAAAATAAAAGGATTTGATCGAAAAAAATGGATGCACGACTTGGTTGAATGTGATGATTATCGCACCGTTAAAGGTGCTCCACTTTTAATAAACCAAAAAGAAATTATTTTGGGATCCAATCAAAATGAAATTATAGCTCTTTTGGGAAGTCCCACAAAACAACGCTTAGATAAAAGAAATAGAAAATTCTTTTTTTATCAATTGAACTGCAAAAATACAATAGAATTAAGTATCCGTTTCAATGCAATAGGTGCAGCAAAAGAAGTCTTTATCCTAAAATAAATACATTCTATAAAAAAGTAATCCAACCATATCAAGGTTAACCTACCCTAAACTATTCAAACCTTAATGAATCAATGGGATCGAGCTGAGAGGCTTTATGAGCAGGTATATAGCCTGATATGAGTCCAACAATCATACTGGTAATTATACCAAAAAAGACCCAAACCCAAGGAATTATGAATGAATCAGATCCAATGATTTGAGCTATCAAATTGCCAATACCTATTCCCATGATAATTCCTCCAAAACCTCCAATTTGACAAATTACTAAGGCTTCAATTAAAAATTGCTGCCTAATTTTATTCGGTGTAGCTCCCAAAGACTTCCTGAGTCCAATTTCACGCGTACGTTCTGTAACTGATACCAGCATAATATTCATCAACCCTATGGAGGCACCCAATAATGTAATAAATCCTATGGTAAATCCCCCCAATTTTAAATATCCGGATATCTCATCTAACTCTTCGGCCATAGATTGATTTGCTCTAATTTCAAATGAATTTTCATCAATGGGTCTATCACCCCTAATAGAACGCATTAGTCCTGTAGCCAATCCTATAGATTCATCTGCTTCATAAAACTCATCCATTGCTACAGTGGCTAGAAACCGTAAATTACGTTCTGAGCCAATAACTCTGGCAGCATTCAACGGGACAATCACGCGTCGATCAAAATTACCTTCACTTGAAGCTGATCCTTTAGATTTCAATGTACCGATCACTCTACAACTAACCCCCAAGAAATTAATCTTTTTACCAATAGGACTTTCATTATCATCAAATAAAAGTGTTCTGATCTCACTGGTGATAATTGCCACAAGGCTACCACTCTGGATTTCATTTGAGGAGAAGTTCCTACCCTCACTTAGATCATATCCATCGATAGCTAAAAAATTGTCATCTGTTCCTCGAATCATGACATTAGGATTAGTAACTTTAGAATCTCTTTTGACCTCAGCATTGCCTGAAAGAACACTACTCAAGCTTACCATCCCTGACTTGTCAAACTTATTTTTAAATTTTTGAAGCTCTTCAAATTTTATTTTAGTAAATATTTTTGATTTTTTTCCTCCATTCGAACCCCCCATTCTTTTATTACTAATGGTAAACTTTTTAGATCCTAAATTAGAAAAGGTATCCTCTACTGATTCTTTCATCGCATCAATAGCTGTTAGAATACCAACTAAAGAAGAAATACCGATGGCAATAATAGATGCTGTTAAAATCGTGCGCAATTTATTTCCTTTAATCGAATTTAATCCCTCCCCGATATTTTCTAAAATGTTCATTATTTTAAAGACAAACAGATTTGATATGCTAAATTTACTATTAAGCTTTTGGTAGGTGTAATATGGGCATTCACAATTAAAATATTGGCAAAACTCTAATGAAAAATCTATTTCTTCCCTTTTTTATCGGAATTTTATTGAGCTTAAATGCAAAATGTGCTTTTCTTTTATTGCCTATGGATGCATCGCAGACGAACCATCTAAAGGCCTATGGTATCACATACTGGTCCCTGACAAAGGAAGTACCCGTGGACTGGCTATTAAACTATCGAGGTGGTAGTTTTTTGATTCCTCAAAGTCCACTTATACAGAATGAATGCATGATAAGAAATGTGAGTTTTGAAATCATTTCCGATGCACAAGTAAATCAGTTATTTGAAGAAATCGCCTCGCCCTCTTCCAACATGGATGTAATGAAACTTGAACAATATCCTAAAATTGCAGTTTACTCTCCCAAAAGTAAACAGCCTTGGGATGATGCAGTGACATTAGTATTATCCTATGCTGAAATTCCATATAAAGTCATTTTTGATGATGAGATAATGTACAATGAATTAATCAGATATGACTGGCTACATCTACATCATGAAGATTTTACAGGTCAATACGGAAGATTTTATAAAAACTATAAACATATGCCTTGGTATCAGCAACAACAAAATGAATTTGAGGCAAATGCTCAAAAACACGGCTATGGAAAAGTATCGTTATTGAAGCTAGCAATAGCCAAACGAATTAAAGCATATGTGGCCAGCGGTGGCTTTTTATTTGCAATGTGCTCAGCAACAGATACCTATGATATTGCTCTTGCTGCTGAGGGATTGGATATCTGTGAGAAAATGTACGACGGTGATCCAATGGATCCTACAGCTCAATCAAAGTTAGATTTTGAAAGAACTTTTGCCTTTAAAAATTTTAAATTGGTGCGAAATCCTTATGAATATGAGTTTTCAAACATTGATAACTCACCCCAAAGCAGAGGCTTGAATGAACAAAACGATTACTTCACACTATTTGAATTTTCAGCAAAATGGGATCCTATCCCTACCATGCTTACTCAAAATCATAAAAAAATTATTCATAGTTTTATGGGGCAAACTACGGGATTTAAAAAAGATTTGATCAAGGGCGATGTGTTGGTCATGGGTGAAACTAAGCAACTGAATGAGGCACGATATATTCATGGGGTCATAGAAAAAGGTTTTTTTACTTTCTATGGAGGCCATGATCCCGAAGATTATCAACATTTTGTAAACGAGGAGCCCACTGATTTGAATTTACATCCAAACTCGCCAGGGTATCGTCTGATTTTAAATAATATATTATTCCCCGCGGCCAAGAAAAAAAAGCGAAAAACCTAAACTATTTTTAGTGAAGGCATTAAAAAAAGACAAAAATTATCCATTATTATTTCCAAATAGCCAAATTATGATCTATAATTCTAACATAAAAAATAGTTCCGTTTTATTAAAAGATTGATTTTAATCTACTCATCGCTTGATGAATCTTACTGAATAGCTTTGGCCTTTATTATTTTCTAACTTAATTAAATAAACACCTCCGCTCAATGCACTTACATCAATTTGTTTGTTTGCTGAATTTATTAATATTTGACCCGATAAATTATAAATTCTGGCTTCTTTAAATTGATCCATTTTAATGTTTATGACTCTTATTGATGGATTTGGATAAACCATTTGTATTATATCTTCAATAGAAAGTATTGGTAAATTTCCACTTTCCATCAAATTAATATTGAAAAAAGCTGAATCACTTAAGGATCCATCAGAAACTTGTACAAGCAAGCTAAATGTCGGTGTAGTTTTATAATCGAGAGCTGTGCTATTCAACACACTCAATACCCCTGTACTCGTATCCAAACCAAAAGCTTGATCAGTATTGCCATTAAGTATTGTATAATACAATGTATCTCCATCGGGATCTGAGGCTTCTACTGTTCCAACGACTGTGCCATTAGCACTGTTTTCTTCAATACTATAAGTAGCTGCTGTAATTGTAGGTGCTTGATTTGTATTGATAATATCGTCATTTACATCAGTTAAGTTAATAGTGACTGTGGCTGAATCACTTAAGAATCCATCAGAGGCTTGTATTAGCAAACTAAATGTCGGTGTGGTTTCATAATCTAGAGCTGTACTATCTATCACACTCAATACTCCTGTATCATAATTCAAACCAAAAGCTTGACCAGTATTACCATTAAGTATTGTATAACTCAAAGTATCCCCATCAGGATCTGAGGCTTGCATTGTCCCCACAACTGTGCCATTAGAGCTGTTTTCTGCAAGGTTAAAGGCAGCCTCTGTCATTGTGGGAGCTTGATTTGTGGTAATGATATCCTCTTCTACATCAGTTAAATTAATAGTAACTGTAGCTGAATCACTCAAGGATTCATCGGAAGCTCGTATTAGCAAACTAAATTTCGGTGTAGTTTCATAATCAAGAGCTGTGCTATCCACTACAATCAATACTCCTGTAGCGGAATTCAAACTAAAGGCTTGACCAGTGTTGCCACTAAGGATTGTATAACTCAAAGTATCCCCATCAGGATCTGAGGCTTGTATTGTTCCCACAACTGTGCCATTAGAGATGTTTTCTGCAAGGTTAAAGGTAGCCTCTGTGATTGTGGGAGCTTGATTTGTAGTAACAATATCCTCATCTACATCAGTTAAATTAACAGTGACTGTAGCTGAATCACTCAAGGATCCATCGGAAGCTTGTACAAGCAAACTAAATTTGGGTGTAGTTTCATAATCTAAAACTGTGCTATCCACTACAATCAATACTCCTGTACTAGAATCCAAAATAAAGGCTTGACCAGTATTGCCACTAAGAATTGCATAACTTAACGTATCACCATCAGCGTCTGAGGCTTGTATTGTTCCCACAAATGTGCCATTAGAGCTGTTTTCTGCCAAGGTAAAAGTGATATCCATTAGCTGTGGAGGATATTCTACATCATAGGTCCAATTAAATTGTGCAGCAGCAATGTTTTCATTCCCTGCGATATCTTTAAAGGTACCTGCTGCAACTCCTATTGTCTTAACCCCCTCTCCTGAAGGAGTAAAGGTGGCTGAATAAGTATTATTATTTACGGCTACAAAAGCACTAATAGTTCCTCCAGTAACGGTAATGTCTCCAATAATAAAGTCAGTTATAGCCTCGCTACTAGTAAAAGTCAATGATAAAGTACTATCATTTGAAGTGAAACCATCGACCCCTTCAGCGGCAATAATACTTATGATTGGCACATCATTATCTATTACAATGGCTTTATTCGCTCCTAATGATCCGCTCGCTCCGGGACTAACAAGAGTGAGAGATGCAGCGTTTCCAGCTGCATCCTTAATAGTACCTCCATTTAAGGTCAAAGAATTAGTTGCTACATAATCTAAATCTAAAGTGGTATGATTTAAAGCCACAGTATAGTTAAAGGTGAGAATATTTGTTCCACTTCCACTGGTATAATCTATGCTAATTTCGTTGTCAGGAACATTATTGGTACTTCTTTCATAGCTAAAGCCACCCTGCTTACCTCCAGACCAAGAAATAAACTTTAGAGATAGATAAATATCTTCTTCAATAAGATGGACTACATAAGTTTTTCCAACAGCATTTTTTGGTTTACCCGTCGCAGATCTAAAGGGTTTATAATTTAAAGATGCATAATTTGAAATTTCACCTTCCGCCCATTCTGTTCCCGATGGACTAATAGTTTTATTGGATACAGACTCTGATACAATATTAAAAATTTGACCTCCATTGTTGCCCCTTGTTATCCATACTTTATCAGTTATTCGATCTTGATTAGCTTCTATTGTTGGATTCGCACTATTTCCCTTAGTAAAAATCTTTGTACTACCCGTCCAAATTGAGACTCCTGCATTTCCTACGTTAGTTCCATTATCCGAAGTTTTTAAATTAAGCTGTGGAGTACCCGTAACATTGACTACTTCACTAAATTCTACTGTGATAGGGATAACATCCCCTTGTTTATA
>CAJWQD010000008.1 GCA_913045135.1 uncultured Flammeovirgaceae bacterium
CTCTATACGCAGATGCGTCTGTAGCATAAATCCTTCGAGTTGCTTCATCGGTTAGTAGGGTACCAGTTAATTGTTTTTTTAATGTTTCGAAATCCATTTTTTTATTTCTCTTCCTTAAAAATAAACTATGAGATCACGGGGAAATGATCCGTAGGATAATGTTGTTCAATCAATTGCGAAATTATATCAGTTTTAGTTGGAATGAGTTGCTCATTATGGAAAATAAAGTCGACACGTCTAATTTCTTCAGATGCTATATTAAATCCATTAAAAGCAGAATTTCCACCAAAAAAATGGTCTGAGGAATAGCGGCTGTCAAGATTTTTTTTCGTGATTAGCTGAATAAGGGGCTCTCTTTCAAGAGCATTGAAATCGCCCATTAAAATTACAGGATGTTCTTGTTTATTAATCTTTGCTATTTTTGTGAAAATTAATTCCGAAGAGGCGAATCTAGCCATTTTACCCAAATGATCAAAATGAGTATTGAATATCCAAAATTGAATTTCTTTTAAACTAAAGTACAAATAGATACATATCCTTGGTGAAGCCGCATCCCAAATTTTTGAAGGAATTTCGGATGTTTTAGAGAGCCGAAATAAGTCTGTATTTTTCATTTTTAGCTGTTTATTATTATAAAAAAGGGCACAATATTCACCTTTTTGGCCCCCCGTCATCTCGACCAATACCTAAATATTTATAATCTTTTAAATTCTTATTAATATACTTTATTTGGTGCAAAAGGTCTTTTTGAATATCTAAGATGTCGGGGGCATAAAATTGGATCTGGTCAGTCAAGATTTTTTTTCTATTATCCCATTGATCAAGTCCATCATTTGGATTATCATATTGGATATTATAGGTCATTACGGATAAGTTATTTTGGGCAAAAGTTTGGAGACTAATACCTTGAAAAAGCAACCATAAAAAAGTTTTGATTGAGAGATTATTTGTCATCTTTAAAAAAATCGTTTTAAATTATCCCCGGGTAATTTAATTTCAATTCAGAGTAAAAACATTCAGTTTAAAAACTATTTTACAGAGGTAAAAGTTTCAATTTTTTAAAACCATTTAATTAGATGGACAAGTTATTAATGCAGGATAAGGTGGAAAATTTATATTTTTGTAATGTAGTTAGATTGGTTTTATTTAAATTATTTTTGATTTTTCTTTTAATAAAAATTGAGTTTTTGAAAATTGAAGAAGACAATGAAAGAAAGCTATGGTCAAAAGTTTAGTTTATCAAATAATTAAATATTATTGTCGCTTTCTTGTTCATTTTTTCTTTGCGAAAGTAGAAATAATTGGGAGAGAAAATATTCCAAAAAATTTACCAGTGATCTATTCATCAAATCATCAAAATGCATTTATGGATGCTTTGATTATTGGTGGATTATCTCCAAAAATTACTTATTCGGTTACCCGATCAGATGTATTTAAAACACAACTTCAATGGTTTTTGGATGCTCTTAAGATGATTCCTATTTATCGGATTCGTGATGGATTTAGTCAATTAGCCAAAAATGAAGAAACTTTTAGGAAAATAAATAGCTCTCTCTTTCGAGGACATGCATTAACCATATTTTCTGAAGGGAATCATGGGAATGAGTTTTTTTTACGCAATTTATCCAAAGGGAGCTCGAGAATGGCCCTTGAGGCACAAGAAAAAATGGACCATTTAGATCTTCAGGTTATACCGGTTGGGCTGAATTATTTTCATCATCAAAGGCCTTTCAATAAAATTTCGATTGTTTTTGGTCAACCGATTTCTGTAAAGAATTTTTTACCAATTTATATTAAGCAAAAAGCCAAGGGGATCAATCAAATGAGGGAAATCATTGATCAAGGAATGCGTAACTGCCTCTTAATTCCTGCAGATGGTCCTAATTATCGGGAACAACGAAACTTTATTAATCGTCAGAACGAATCTCAATCATTTCAGCAATTAAGACAAGGCATAGCTTCGGGAAAAGGTTTAAAACCTTTGTGTAAACCTAACAAATTTCTGTATTGGCTAGGAAAATGTTTGGGTATTTTTAACTTCGGGCCATTATGGTTGCTTCAATCTATTTTATCTGGGATCACAGATATTGTATTTTATTGTTCAGTGAAATGGGCCTTAGCTATGTTCGTCTTTCCCGTTTGGTTTTTACTTATCTTGGGGTTAAGTTCATTCTTGTTAGACATTCGATGGGGATTAATGATTGTCTTGATGTGTATTGTCATGCTTTATGTCAGACAATATCTGATTAAAAGGTCTAATATTCCGCATTAAGGCTTACGACTGTCGTAGATGAGTATCCCTTTTTTATTCCATTCTCTTAAAATTGAAGGAGGTGAACCTTTTTGAAATGGCTCTTTTGGATATTTAATTTCCCGTTTCGATCTTTTATTTTCATAATACTCCCTCCATAATCCTACTTTTTCATCAAACACATATTTACCCGTAGCGGCGACATTTCCGTTGAGATGGAAGGCAAAATAAGTGCCTTGCCGGTCTCCAAAATGTATTGGAATTACTTCTCTTAGATTTTCACGTTTGAGGTCATAGAATCTCAATAATGATTGTTGCGTCCAACCTTTCCAATAGATTTCTTTATCTTGGAGGATATCATTTCGATCAAAACGTACCCATCGCATGTGTTTTTTCCCTTTATAATAAAATCCTTCTTCTATGATATTATCATTGAGTTTTTTAACATATTTCCCATGAAGCAATCCGATTTTTTGATCTTCTTTAATTTTTTTAGAATTAACGATGCTCTTTTTTTTTCGATCGAAATAATAAAAATTCTGATCGAATAAACTAGGGCTCTCGAAATCTTTGTCTTTTAAAAAATAAAATAATTCGGAAGTGGTATTCCTTCCTCTCGTTTTTTTAATAAAACCTTTCTTTCCTTTGATGCCATAATAAATTTTTGGATTTAATTTTTTTTTCTTTTTAATGTCTTGGACAAGATCAGGATCCTCCTCTGCTTTGAGGTCTTTGAGGGCGATTGTCAGCGGAGTTTCATAATCTATTTTGAATAGGTCAACAATTGATTTTTCTTGCCCCATCAGGGGCAATATGGTAAGCAAACAAAGGGAATATAGCAGTGACTTCATATAATACTAACACTTAACAGATGAATAAATTGTAAAAACATCTGTAAGGGATTAAAGGCCCTGGTCTATTTTACAACACTAGTCTTAAATGAAAGGGCATCAAACCATACCCTCTAAATTGATATCAATCAGCGACAAGATCGACGCTTCGCTTGATGAAGGCCGTTAATGACTTGCCTTTTAGCATGCCTTGTGAGAGAAGTGCGAGGTCATATGATTGTTTGGCTAAATCAATCTTTTTATCTTTTTTCTTTGCTGCAAGAATTTTTTGAATAATAGTGTGATTGGCATTTACGGCAATGGCGAGATTAACAGGTAAATCACCAAACATCATGGGACCACCACCACCAGCTGCTTGCATATCCTTCATTCTTCGCATGAACTCAGGAAGGCTTATAGTAACTGGCAAATCGTCTGTAGCCATGGTCTCTACTGTGACGGAGTTATTTTTGTCGTTTATAGCCTTTTCAAAAATTTCTTTTATTACTTTTTCTTCTTTATCGCTGAGAACTGAGGTTTTTGCTTCTCCTTTGTCTATAAGTTTGTCAACAACATCGGCATCAACACGTTTGAAAGTAACTTCGAATTTTTGCTCACAGTGATTAATGAAATGACTATCAAGAACTTCATTTAGAATTAAAACATCATAGCCTCTTTTTTCAGCGGCATCTATGTAGCTATGCTGTTGATCCTCATTGGAGGCATATAAAATTACCTTTTGTTTGTCTTTGTTGACCTGATTAGCGTCAATGAAAGTTTTATATTCTTCAAAAGTAAAAAGTTTGGAGGCAGTATTTTTTAGTAGTACAAAATCTTTGGCTTTATCATGAAATTTTTCTTCTGAGATCATTCCATATTTCACGAAAATACCAATATCATCCCATTTAGATTCATAGCTGGTTCGATCTTCTTTGAAGAGATCATTAAGTTTATCAGCTACTTTTTTGGTTATATAGCCATTAATTTTCTTGACATTGCCATCTGCTTGCAGATAACTTCTAGAAACATTCAAAGGAATATCAGGGGAATCAATTATGCCATGCAGCAGCTGTAGAAATTCTGGGACTACATTTTTAACTTCATCTGTAATAAATACTTGTCTTGAGTATAGTTGAATTTTATTTCGTTGAATTTCAAAGTCTTTTTTGAGTTTGGGGAAATATAAAATGCCTGTCAAATTAAAGGGGTAATCAACATTGAGGTGAATCCAAAATAATGGGTCTTCACTCATTGGATACAACTCCTTATAAAATTTTAGGTAGTCCTCATCCTTCAGATCATTCGGACTTTTCGTCCAAATAGGGGCTGTATCGTTAATGATATTATCTTTCTTAACTGTTTTGTATTTAGGTTTATCCTCCTTGTCTTTACCGTCTGGTACACTCTCATCTTTGGTTCCAAATTTGATTGGAATAGGTAAAAATTTACCATATTTATCTAGAACAGATTGTATTCGTGTATCTTCGAGGAACTCTTTAGAATCCTCAGCAATGTGGAGAGTGACTACTGTACCCCTAGTTTTTTTCTTTGAGGATTTGATTTCAAATTCTGTTTCCCCATCACAAATCCATTTGGCTGCTGTAGAACCTTCTTTGTAGGAAAGCGTTTCTATTTCTACCTGTTTTGAGACCATAAAAGCAGAGTAAAAGCCTAGCCCAAAATGTCCTATTATTTGTTGATCTTCTCCTTTATCTTTATATTTTTCTATAAATTCTGTGGCTCCTGAGAAAGCTATTTGATTAATGTACTTTTTAATTTCTTCGGCAGTCATCCCGATGCCGTTATCCTTGATGGAGATGGTTTTTTTCTTTTTATTAACCTCGACCTCTACTCTTAGTTTGCCTACCTCTTTTTTGTACTCACCTAGCGTAGCCAACCGCTTGATCTTTTGAGAAGCATCAACAGCATTTGAAACCAGTTCTCTTAAGAATATCTCGTGGTCGGAATATAAAAATTTTTTGATGATGGGAAAAATATTCTCTGTATGTATGGAAATATTACCTTTTTCTTGCATGATAGTAAACTAAATTTAGATATGATTGTATTAAGATATCAAATATTATTCCATTATTATCAATTGCTAGTTAATATGCCAACTTGGCAGTATTCATGCCAGGAAAGTCAGTGGCTTTATTTAAAATTTACCGAATACGGTTCATGTTTTTAATTAATTTTTCATCCTTTCGTATAAATCGATTGGCAGTAAAATTGCAAAGGAGTGAAGCTAGAGGGAGATAAAAACCGAAGAGATAATTCCCTTGGTGCGCAGGCTCAAGAAGAGTCTCTGCTTTGAATACAAAATACATCAATACTACAAGGATGATTCCAATTAACAAACTGTTCAATGCACCCAATTGGATTTGTCGCAAGCGGTTTTTGTATTGAAAAATAGAATAAAGAGAAAGTGCTGTAGATAGGCTACCTAATAAGGCGATATAGAATGTATTTTTAAGGATAATTTGTTTTGATCCAGTTGTGAAATCGAGGACTTCAAAGGCTAAGTGAAAAGCATCAAGGGTAGCCTCTTCTGGAGGTTCAATACTTACTTTTTGCCAAAGTGGAAAGAAAAGCATGAGCCCCATGGCCGTGGCTGATATTAATAGGAAAATAGATTGAATGCGTTGGATCATATTAATGTTAAATAAGCAAAAGAATACATCCAATTGTACAAAGACAAATAGATTAGCTTTATTTTGCGATATGCGCTTTTTTTTAGAGATTAGTTATGATGGGTCAAAGTATCATGGTTGGCAATACCAACCCAATGCGATTTCGATTCAAGAGACCATTGAAAACGCCTTAGGCAATTTATTAGGGGCAAAGACGCCAATAGTGGGGAGTGGGCGTACCGATGCTGGTGTACATGCCTATAGTCAGATCGCTCATTTTAATGCTCAAAAGATTGACAAAGAGAAGCTTAAAGTCCAATTAAATTCTTATTTACCCAGAGAAATAGCAATTCATAATATTCACTTAGTTACCAAAGAGGCTCATGCTCGGTTTGATGCGATTTCTAGGACTTATGCCTACCACATGCACTTGAATAAGAATCCTTTTAAAGTTGGAACATCTCATTATTTGAGGACTTCGCTAGACTTAAGTAGTATTAAAGCGGCTTGTACTGTTCTTTTAAAATGTACAAATTTTAAGGCAATGAGTAAAGTAAATACTGATGTGAAACATTTTAATTGCCAAATACTTAAAGCGGAGTGGAAGGAAGTTGATGGAGGGTATATATTTTTGATACAATCCAATCGCTTTTTAAGAGGGATGGTGCGAGCGTTGGTTGGAACCTTGCTTGAGGTGGGTACAGAAAAAATGTCCCTTGATCGTTTTAGTGAAGTATTAGCAGTAAAGGAAAGAGCTCATGCAGGAGTTTCGGTTCCTGCATCAGGTTTATTTTTATTAAAAGTGGAATATTCAAAGGATATTTATATAAATTAACGTTAGTGAATCAAGAGTCCATTCAAGCAAAAAATATATTAGATTTAGAAGTTCTTAAAAAGCTTTTTTCTTTTGCCAAATCTTATATGTATCAGTTCTGGATATTAGTTTTTTTGACTATTTCCATGGCGGTTATTGTACCCTTGAGGCCGTATTTTATTAGGATCATAATTGATAATCAAATTGCCTCAGTGGATTATGAAGGATTGATCAATATGATAGGTTTGCTTTTGGGCTTATTGTTGCTTCAATCAATTGTCCAATATTCACATACTTTTCTTTCAGGCGTATTGGGGCAATTTGTGATCAAGGACATTCGAATTAAACTATTTAGACATGTTCAGTCTTTGCGTTTGAAGTTTTTTGACCAAACTCCTATTGGGAGATTGGTGACGAGAAATGTTTCAGATATCGAGACTCTGGCGGAGGTTTTTAGTCAAGGTGTAGCAGCTATAATTGGAGATTTATTGCAGCTGGTGGTCATATTTGGCTTTATGCTTTATATTGATTGGGAATTGGCTTTGATCAGTCTTTCAACATTACCCATTTTAATATTAGCTACCTACATATTTAAAGAACGTATCAAAGTCTCTTTTAATACTGTTAGATCTGCGGTGAGTAATCTCAATACATTCGTGCAGGAGCATATTACAGGTATGAGTATTGTACAAATATTTAATAGTGAAACAACAGAGATCAATAAGTTTAGAGAGATAAATAAAGAGCATCGAAAGGCCAATATCAAATCAGTCATGTATTATTCAATTTATTTCCCTGTAGCAGAAATTGTCCAGGCCTCAGGTATTGGATTGGTAGTTTGGTTCGGAGCGGGAGGCGTAATTCAAGAGCGGATTGAGGCGGGCGTTTTAATTGCTTTTATTATGTACATTCAAATGTTTTTTAGGCCGATCAGGATGATCGCTGACCGATTTAATACTTTACAAATGGGCATTGTCTGTGCTAAGCGAATTATGGATTTGCTTGATAACAAAGAAATGGCGTCTAATGCAGGTATTTGGATACCAGAGGCACTAACAGGGATGGTGAAATTTGAGGAAGTTTGGTTTGCTTACAATAAAGAAGATTGGGTTCTTAAAAACATTTCATTTGAGGTTAAATCGGGCAAAACTTTAGCTTTGGTGGGTGCCACTGGTGCAGGTAAAAGTTCAATTGTAAATTTACTTAACAGGTTTTATGAAATTAATAAAGGTCATATTTATTTAGACGACCGGGAAATTAAAGATTATGAGCTCTCTTTTTTGAGGAAGAATATTGCTCTGGTTTTACAGGACGTATTTTTATTTTCCGATTCTATTTTTAATAATATTACCCTCAGAAACCCAAATATTTCCCGAGAGCAAGTGTATCAAGCTGCTGATTTGGTGGGTGCCAGCGCATTTATTGAGCGCTTACCGGGGGATTATGATTATAATGTAATGGAGCGTGGCGCTACGTTATCTGTTGGTCAACGTCAGTTGATTTCTTTTGTGAGAGCATTAGTTTATGATCCTAAAATTATTATTTTGGATGAGGCTACTTCTTCGGTTGATTCAGATACTGAATTTTTAATTCAAGAAGCTATAAATATCTTAATGAAGGGAAGGACGGCAATTGTTGTCGCCCATCGACTGTCTACTATTCAAAATGCAGATAATATCATAGTGCTTGATAGAGGAGAAGTCAAAGAACAGGGGTCTCATGAAGAGTTATTGAGTATTGGTGGATATTATTCCAAACTCCATGAGATGCAATTCAAAGAGCTCATTTTGTGAAGAGGACCTCAAAAAGGGCCAAAGCATTAATTATTTTTTTTTCGACATTGATTCTTACTTTTTGTCTTCATTATCTGTATTCATATTTGGGAGGATATGATAAGGTGGCAGTTTTTCATTTAGGTGCAGATCACCGTTTGGTTGTAGGCCGAGCCTTTTCGGGACGTCAAACCTCAATGATCATTGAGAAATATTATACCGAAAGTCGTGCAATGGTATTGGACAGTATTTTGAAGGGAACTTTGACCGTGGTCAGTTTTGAGGATCCTAAATTGGCTGAAGGTGAGGTGAGTCTTTTTATAGGGGTTACTTTGACAGGGGAATGTGCAAAGGTGCCTATGGAATATGAACTTCGAGAGTTTGATTGCGATCAAAAGCTGGTAACTTATTTAAGTATGCATCCTTTGGTGATGCCTAATTCGGAGGATATAGAACAAAAATTGAAGCAAAAAGCTGACAGCCTTAAAATTGAATTAAGTAATTTTATATTTGAAATACATTATCCTGACAATTCAAAGATCATTGAGGCCTGGTCAAAACGATAGCATCAATTTTTTTTATCCTGGTCTAATTGCTTGTTATAAATTGCTTTATAGGTCCCATCTTTTTCCAATAGACTTTCATGGGAGCCTTGCTCAATAATGAAGCCATCATGGAGAACGATGATTTTACTTGCTAGCTTTGCCGAGGATACCCTGTGGGAGATAATTAATGAAGTCCGCCCCTTCATAATTTTTGTCATTGCTTCAAGAATAGTATTTTCAGTCTTAGTATCTACAGCGGACAGCGCATCATCTAAAATAAGTATTTTTGGTTCTCTCGCTACTGCTCGAGCAATAGAAACACGTTGCTTTTGACCTCCTGATAAAGTGATACCTCTTTCACCAACTTGTGTATCAAATCCGTTGGGCAAATCATCTATATTATTTAGTAAATCTGCGTCTGTAGCTGCTTGAATAATTTTTTCTTCATTCATTTCGGGATTGCCAAAAGCGATATTATTACGAATGCTATCTGAGAACAAAAAAACATCTTGTGGAACAAAACCGATTTGTGATCTCAAGCAAGAGAGATTATATTTTTGAATGGATTGCTCATCTATCTTTAAAGATCCAGAGGATATGTCATACATACGGCAAATTAAGTTTGCGAGCGTGCTTTTCCCAGAACCTGTATTACCGATGATAGCTACAGATTCTCCATGATTAATTTTGAATGAGATATTTTTTAAGGCATGAATCCCTGAATCCGGATAGGTAAAATCAACATTCTTAAATTCAATAGTGCCTACCAGTTTTTCTATTAAATTATCAGTCGAAATTATATCTGTTTTTGTTTTCAGAAATTCATTAATTCTCTTTTGAGAGGCCGCTGCTTGTTGGATGATACTGGTAATCCAACCTAATGCTGCCACTGGCCAAGTTAATAAATTTACATAAATTATAAATTCGGCAATTGTACCTGTACTTATATTTCCATTAAATACTTCAATGCCTCCAATGTAGACAGTAAGTATTACACTGAGTCCGATAAGAGACATAATAAGTGGAAAGAAAACGGCCTGGACGAATGTAAGTTTTAAAGCTTTGTTTTTATAATCTGTACTTTCCTTTTCAAATTGAGTGTTGATGTCCTCTTCCCGATCGAATGCTTTTATTACTCTTATACCTGAAAAGGCTTCTTGAACGAAGGTTGATAAATTAGATAAGCTTTCTTGAATTTTTTCTGAACGCTTGTGGATAATATTATTTACCAGATAAATACCGATAGAGAGTATGGGAAGGGGAATTAGGGAATAAATGGTCAGTTTAAAATTTATGGAGAACATAAAAGGGATAACCATGAGGAATAAGGTAAATAAGGTAATCCCATACATTATGGCGGGGCCAAAATACATGCGTACTTTGCTAACGTCTTCCGATATCCGATTCATCAAATCTCCAGTATTATTTTTTCTGTAAAAACTTAAGGGTAAACTTTGATAATGCTCAAAAATCTCATTTTTCAAGTCATATTCAATTAGACGAGACATGACAATTATGGTTTGCCTCATGAAAAACATAAAAACGCCTCTCAGAAGTGCTGTAATCAATATTAAAATCCCAAGTATACAAATAGATTTTGCAAATAATGCATAAGCATCCGTTTGAAGATAAAAACCATCAAAGAGTGTAAAAAGCATATAATTACTCATTAAAAGGTCAAAAGAATACCTCACTAAAACCGCAGGCATGATGGAAAAATAATTGGCAATGATTATAAACAAAGTGCCCAATATAAGTTGATACTTATATTTAAATAAATATTTATTCAAGTAGGCTAAATCATTCACAAGTATAAAAGGGTTGAATTTCTGGGTGGTAATTTGGTATAAACAAGGTAATTTTGAATTTTATATTAATTTGACTTAAAAACAAAACAAAGTTAGATTAGAATTTCTTTAAAATGGGAAGAGACTCCACTCAGCTGAAAATTCCAACAATTTTAGATAAAATGTGGGACATGTCACATGAACAACTTGTTTTTTGTAGCGATCATGTGCTTGGACTGAAAGCAATCATTTCTATTCATAATACCGTGCTTGGACCTGCCATGGGTGGAACGCGTATGTGGGATTATACTTCTGAAACGGCTGCCATTGAAGATGCTTTAAGATTATCAAGAGGAATGACTTTTAAAAATTCGATTGCTGGGTTAAATATTGGTGGGGGTAAAGCGGTAATTATCGGAGATGCTAAAAAAATTAAAGGTGAAAAACTCATGCGCCGATTTGGGAAGTTTATCAATGGATTAGGAGGGCAATATTGGACGGCTGAAGATGTGAATATGACCATCCAGGATATGGAATATATCAGAATGGAGACACCTTATGTGGCAGGCCTTTCCGAAAAAAATGGAGGATCTGGAGACCCCAGCCCAGTAACAGCATATGGTGTTTATTGTGCGATGAAGGCTTGTGCTAAAACGGTTTATGGATCAGATACATTGGCGGGGAAGAAAATATTAGTTCAGGGGTTAGGAAATGTAGGCTCTCATTTGATTGAATTACTGTTACAGGATAAAGCACACGTTCTGGTCTCAGACATCTTTGATCATAAAATTAAAGCGATAACAGAACGATTTAAGGTTACTGTAGTAGCAGTAGATGATGTTTATAGTGCAGAGGTAGATATTTATGCACCTTGTGCTCTAGGAGCTACTATCAACAGCCAGACCATACCTATGATGAATTGTAAAATTATTACTGGAGGGGCTAACAATCAACTGGATGATGAGACTTTACATTCAAAAATGCTCAATGAAAAAGGGATTCTTTATGGGCCAGATTTTCTTGTTAATTCTGGGGGAATAATCAATGTTTATTTTGAACAACAAGGAAATTACAATAAAGCTAAAGTTTTGGAAAAGACGGAAGATATTTATAAAATGACCAGTGATGTGATTAATCTTGCATTTGTAAATCAAATTACGACACATCAAGCTGCTTTAAATATAGCAACGAAGCGTATTGAAGATTTTAGTAGGGTAAAATCACCTACTTTTAAATGAATTAAAGTTCTTTAAAATGTTAAATAGGAGGGTTTTAAGAGTAAAGGCAATGCAGTCTTTGTATAGCTATTTCTTACTAAAGTCATCATTATGTGATCTTATCGAAAAAGAGTTGGTTGCGAAATATGCTTTAAATCCTTCATTGCATGATTTTGCAGATCGCGGGCTATTTGAAACTAAGCAAAATTTAATTAAAATCTGCTTTAGAAATAAGTTTACTGATGAACCGTTGCAGGTTTTGGAAGCACTAGGTAAAGAAGAACTTCAAGAAGTTGAAAACAGCTATTTAAATTATCAAAAACTGATGAATGCTGAGATAAAAAGTATTAAAAACACCATGATGTCTGAGCGTTCGAGGCTTCAGAAGTCATATCTAAAAATACTGTTATTACCTATCTCACTCGCCTATGGGGATAAGCAGGACTTGGGAAGAATAAAAAGTAGTTCTGTCGAATCATCTCCGAGTGGAAATTTATCACAGAATAGATTCATTTTAAACCTAAAGGAAGATCCCAATTTATGTGAATTAGCTAAAAAAAGAGAGGTTGACTGGGAAGCGGAAAGTTCGGTTGTAATACAGTGGTACAAAGATGTTTTGAGTGTAGATGAATTTATAATAAATTATCAACGACTTAAAGATCCTAGCAAAGAACAAGAATTTGAATGTGTGCAATATCTCTATAAAAAAATCATTTTCAAAAGTGAGATTATCGGGGACTATTTTGATCAGCATGATTTGAGATGGAGTGAAAATAAATCGATCATTAGAAGCATGGTTCTTAAAACATTAAAGAATTTTCACATTGAAAATCCATTAGAATTACAGCCGTTAAGTTACAACGAAGATGATGATTTTAAATATGTTGACCTTTTATTTTCTAAAACTATCAGTCGCGAGTATGAGTTGGAAACAATAATTTCTAAAAGAGTGAAAAATTGGGATATTTCTAGAATGGCACTGACTGATTTGGTAATTTTAAAAATGGCTTTAGCGGAAATGATGACCTTTCCAAGTATTCCAATAAAGGTTACAATTAATGAGTATATTGAGATTTCCAAAAATTACAGTACTCCGAGAAGTAAACAATTTGTGAATGGAATTTTGGATGTTTTGGCAAACGAGTTATCTTCGGAGGGTATTATTAAGAAAAGTGGTAGAGGTTTAATAGATAACAAATAGAAAAATCATGAGTAAAAATTCAGAAAATTCATTTTTTGCCTTTCTTTTCGGCATTTTTGCTGGAGGAATTTTGGGGCTTTTATTTGCTCCAGAGAAGGGATCGCAGACACGTGATCGACTATCTTTCTTACTGGATAAATACAAAAAAAGAGTAGAGGAGTTGATGGTGGAATTAGTGGAAGGTAAAGAAGAGGGGGATAATAAGGCAAAGTCAGAAGGAGAAAAAATCATCGATGACACTAAGCAAAAAGCCGAAGAACTACTTGACGATGTGAATGGTTTAATTGATCAGATAAAAAAATCAGATTGAATAAATTATAAAAGCGTTACTTTAAGTAACTATTTTTATAAATTTGACTAAAATTAAATAAAATGAAACAAATAATTAAAATCACATTGACATTGAGCCTAGCGGCGATAGGCTTCAGTTGTTCGAACAAAGAATTGGAATCACGCATAGCAAAATTAGAAGGAAAAATTGCCCAATTAGAGACTAAGAATGGAGTGAGAACAACTCCAGTAGCACCCACCTCTTCACAACAGCCGAATGTTAAACCGGAGGGTCCGCTTCCTGCATTCAAATTTTCAGAGGAAAGCTTCGACTTTGGAACCATAACAGAGGGAGATGTAGTTGATCACGTTTTTTCATTCGTGAACCAAGGTGAAGCTCCTTTAATTATCAGTAGTGCTACTGCCTCCTGCGGTTGTACAGTACCGGTATGGCCTAAAGCTCCAATTGCTCCTGGAGAGCAAGGAGAAATTAAGGTACAGTTTAACAGCAGGAGTAAACCAGGTGTCCAGAATAAGACGGTAACGGTTACTGCCAATACTTATCCTAAAGTGACCCGCTTGAAAATTAAAGCAAATGTGAGTAAAGCGAATCCTTCGTAGATAGGTATGTTAGAGATAATATTTTTACAAGCAGGGGGTAATAATTATTCTCAATTCATCATGCTAGGAGGCATGATAGCTATATTTTACTTTTTTTTTATTCGTCCGCAGCAAAAAAAGCAAAAAGATACTAAAAAGTTTATTGAAGCGGTCAAGAAAGGAGATATGGTAGTGACCTTGGGGGGAATACACGGGAAAGTATTTTCGATTGATGAGGCTACTATTACCCTTGATGTTGATCGGGGCAACAAGCTAGTGGTGGAGAAATCATCTATTTCAATGGATACTAGCGCTCAATATGTATCCAAAAAATAGCTTAGGTATGGTTTGATGATCAAATTCAATCTTAACAAATTCAAAAATAACTGGAAGGTAGTAATGTTCTCCATTTTGGGGGCTGCTACCTTTTGGCTTTTTAGGGCATTGAATGAGAAGCATAGTGCTATCATCAGTTATCCATTAGAATTCGTTTTTAATAAGGATAGCACAGTAGTTATGAATCCTCTGCCAAAGGTCATTAAAATAGATGTAAGTAGTGGTGGCTGGAACTTGTTTAGAAGAACCTTGATATTTGGTGTGGATCCCCTAAAAGTAGAGCTTGATAATCCGTCTGAAGTTAATTTTTTAACTCAATCATTTTTAAGTCCAATTGTTGAAGATCAGTTGGAAGGTCTTACGATAAATTATATTGTTACAGATACCTTGTTCCTCAATATAGAACGAAAAATAACGAAACGGATGAGGTTAAAAGTGGATAGCTTAAGCTTATCACTTGAAAAAGATTATCAACTCATTTCGAGTATAGAGATTCAGCCCGACCATATGATGTTGATTGGGCCTGAATCCATTATTAATTCTTTTGAAACAGATTTTGATATTACTCCAGATGATAATGGGATCGATGAGGATTTTGATAGTCGGGTAGAAGTTCCAATAGTATTTAAGGACCTCATTCAATCTGACCCTAGTGAAGTTAATGTTAGTTTTGAAGTGGATAAGTTTAAAAATGTTAAAATAGGAGTTCCTATTGTTTTACAAAATTTTCCCACTGACCGTATTCCGATGCTGCGAGATTCTATAGTAAATCTGACTTACAGAGTTAATGAGTCTATTGCGGAGGAATATTCGGTGGGGGATTTTCGCGTTGTTTTAGATTATGATTTTTTGAAAACAGATTCTATGGGTGTACCTATACTGATGAAATATCCAGACACTTTGAAACAGATTAGTATGGATATTCAAAAAGTTAGATTTATCTACTGAAATGGAAAACAGTCCATTATTAATTGGTATTACAGGGGGGATTGGAAGTGGTAAAAGCCTTATAGGTAGAATCTTTAACGCTTTGGGGGTTCCTGTATATGATTCCGATGCTCGAGCCAAATGGTTAATGGCAAATGATCCAAATATTAAGTCTCAGCTCATTGAATTGTTCGGTCCAGACAGTTTTATTGAGAAAGGATTAAATAGGGCCTTTATTGCACGTAAATCTTTTAACAACGAGAAGATTTTGGCTAGGTTAAATTCAATCGTTCACCCTGAGGTAGGTGTGGACTTTACTAGGTGGGTAGCCTTGCATCATAAGAGTCCAGTTTTGTTAAAGGAATCAGCCTTAATTTTTGAAACGTCTTCGCATGCTGATTTTGACCAAGTTATTTTAGTTTTGTCTCCATTTAAGCTAAGAATTAAAAGAGTTTTGGCCCGTGATTTATATCGAAGTAGGGAGGATATTGAAGCGATTATTTTACGCCAGAGGTCAGCTACTGAAACAAGTGTTATGGCACAATTCATTGTCAATAATGATGAAAAAGATCTGCTACTTCCTCAGGTTTTGAGTATTTACAAAATTTTGATTGCCCAGGCCGATTGAAGATTGCTAATTTTTTTCAGTTATCACAAACAATTTGCTCATACTCATGGGGCTTATACGTCTGAGAATGGATTAGATGCCCACTAAAATCTTTGGTAACGACGATGTGCAAAGGGGCCGATGCAATAAATATTTCAAATTGAAAAAGCGTAGCATCATGGTTTGAAATAGATTGTATGGCGTCGTACTCCGCAGGATAATGAATAGATTGATCTCCATAAATGAGACCATATTTGTTATTTTTTAAATAACGAAAAACATTTTTAGATATAGGTGTAAAATCACTAATTCCGGTTAAGATATTTTTTTGTTGATCAGTAATAAGGGACCAGCTGCTATCTGTTTGTGCCCAAAATAAAGAATCATTAACGAGTAGAATATTTTGATATTTGAAGTCAATTACAACATTACCATCACTATTTATTAATCCTTTAAGTGATTCTTTTTTTGTTAAATAATATGGGCCTAATCGTTTAAATAGGCCTTTATATACATCAGGAAGTTTAATATTATTGTCTAAGTCAAATCCTAAAATTTCCCCATTTTTTAGTAGTTGCGCGAGGTGGTTTTTTTGCTCAATAAAGTCATAGTCAATGGGAATGATTAAATTTCCTTTTGAATTCAATATTCCTTGTTTATTATTGAGTGTAATTTTAAAGAGGGAATCTGTTAACAGATCTATCCCATCAAAACCACCTTTGAACATTAATTTGCCCTTCTTATTGTAGATTTCTTTCATATCTCTGTGAGATTTGAGTAAATAACGGGCCTTCACTTTTCCTTGACGATCTCGAAACTGTAGACTGTTAACGGTAATTTCTTTGTTTATAAGGATTGATTGTTCGTTGGGGAATAAGATATATGAAGAGTCAGTATCTCGAATGACCAATGCCAATTCACGAAGTGATTGAATGGAATCCACTTTGATGAATGTGCCTTTTGGATCGATTAAGTACCAATGATTTTTTTGTTTGAGGGCTAAGTATGGCTGGTGGTCAATTAGATTTTCAAAAAGATTGAGATCTAAATTATCAATGATTTCTTCATTATATATTTTATAATCTGATACGCCTTGAGTGTAATGATAGAACTCATCAGCATAAATATCACGGTCTGCTTCCCATGGTATTTGGAAGTTCATATTGCTTTCAAGTAACGCTTGTTCGTTCTCATTATAAAGTAGAATTAAGGAGTCATTAATTAACTCATAGTCGTCGGCTAAAAAATTGGGAGTTAGATGATTTTTTTCAATTCCTACTTGAACAAAAGACAAGTTGTGAAAGGCACTTTTTTCGTCTTTACGAAATTCCCAAAAATCACCTACCGTATTGATTTCATCATAAGTGAAGCTGGTCAGTATTTTACCAGTATAGGTAGCCAAAGACCAGCCGTCCTCTTTTCTTAATTTTAGCCACCTTTCACCTACAATTGCGGCATCCATGAGCTCATCAAATAGTAATTTACCTGATTTATGAATAATCTTGATTTGTGTGGGCTCTTTGATCTTTATAAAGCCAAAGCCTAGGTCTTCATAAGTGTTTATGGGACCCGAATAGATGGATTTACCCGCTCTATTGATCAGTTGCTTGACTCCGGAAGTATAACTCACTCCTATGATGTCGGTTTGTAATGTTCGGCAAAGCAGTTCTTGCTTCAAAAGAGAGTGATAATTAGGTTTTAATATGGGGATTCCTTTTAAATTTATGAAGCCAATTTTCTCTTTTTCTATGAAAGGCAACAGAGGATGTGTATTTAATTCAGAAATCACTCGCAGGGAATCTATTTTTTCCTTAAAATCAGGGAATGTAGAAAGCCCAAAGAATACCTCTGGATTCATATGGTATAGGATTGATAGTAGCTCCTCACTGTATGGGCTTTGAGGATAATTTTCTAGGTAATTCAAAAAAGAATCAGAGGTATTAAGATCCAAAGTTCGCTCGAAAATAATTTTAAAAGCAGTGTTTACATATCGAGAGTTGGGATACTCATTAATAAAATTTTTAAATTCATTAATGTCATCATTTATCGTTTTTTCTTCAAATAGGAGCCGTTCGTAATACGCTTTTGCCTGGGCCGAAAATCTTGATTTAGAATATATTTTTGTATAGTTTTCATAGGATCTCCAGGTATGAATTTGTTTTACCGAATCAAAGGCTAAGCTGTCAATGTTATAGAGGATATTTTTGGTATAAATACTTTTGGGGTATATAGAAATAAAAAAATGAAAGCTATTCATTGTATATTGAGATAAAATTTTTTCATAGGTTTGATTTTCAATATCAGTATTAGTTTTTTCGATATCAAGGAGGCTAAATGAATCTGTGGTAAAAGCTAATTTCATTTTTTTATTGGCCTCCTGAAAATCAGTAATTGCTCGTTGCCCGTAAATGCGTGCTTGATCTAAGTCATAGTATTGGGGAAGGCTATCGCAAGACAAGAGTCGGGCATACATCCATTTACTTCCTGGATTGATGGAATCTTTAGAAATTTGACTTTCTAAGAGTTCCTTAGCTTTTGTAATATCCTTTTTCTCAAGTGTTTTGAATACACGTTTGAGGTCTTGAGCGTTAACCATCAGATGAGATATCAGGAAGAAGAAAAAGTAAATAATTTTAATAAAATTCATTTCGATTATAAAATTACATATTTGAAGTAAGTCCTTCGAATAACCTCATGAAAACCTTTTGTAGTTTGTGTAGTATTTCCTTTTACTGTTATGTACGACGATTGGCAAGTAGCGGAGGAGGCTCTCCTGTAAATGGGTTCCATCTACTGATGGTTTTAGTATCAAAGCCAGAAGCACGCATGATCAGGCGATCTCCGTATTTATCTCGAATCTTATCCATGGCTTGATATAGATTGAACATATTTTCAGAATCTTCAAATAAGTGGATTTGATGACCGCCACCTACTAGATGGCTGAATTTGATTCCTATTAGGCGTACGAGAAGTCTTTTTTGATAGAGTTTTTTATATAATGCCGTCACGATGGGTAAAATGACTTGGTCTGAAGCACTATAGGGAATTCTTTTTTGTATTGTATAGGTTTGAAAGTCTGAATATCTAAGTTTTAGGGTAATACAAGACGTTAGTTTATTTCCCCTACGTAATTGAAAGATAAGATTTTCTGTCATTGCCGTCAGTAGGGACTTTAGTTTACCTATGTTTATGGTATCTATTTCAAAGGTGCGCTCTGTAGAGATGGATTTACGCTCTTGATAAGGGATGACAGGCCTAAGATCTATCCCATTTGCTTTTTCCCAAAGTTTAGTGCCATTTTTACCAAGTACTTTATTGATCATATTAACAGGCATTTCTTGAAGAGTTTGAATTTTTCGAATACCTAAGTCACAGAAGATACGATAGGTTTTTTCTCCAATCATAGGAATTTTCCTAATTGATAAAGGTGCCAAGAAGGATTTTTCATTTCCTTTGAAAATATTGAGATGATTATTAGGCTTCGCTTCGATAGTAGCTATTTTTGAGACCGTTTTGTTGGAGGATAATCCAAAAGAGATAGGAAGTCCCGTTTCTTTAATAATCTTTTGGCGTAATTCAGTAGATAAATTTTGAGAATCATAAAATTTATCTATACCCGTTAGATCAATGTAGAACTCGTCAATTGAACTTTTCTCATAAAGAGGTACTGTATCTCGGATGATATCTGTGACATTTTGGGAATGTTTGGAATAAGTTTCTGAATTACCTCTTAATACAATGGCCTCAGGACACAGCTTCTTAGCCATTTTCATAGGCATAGCTGAGTGAATTCCAAAATTACGGGCTTCATAACTGCAGGAGGCGACGACGCCTCGATCAGAAATACCTCCAATTAAGATGGGCTTACCTATAAGTTGGGGATTCATTAAGCGCTCACAAGAGACAAAAAAAGTATCTAAATCAATGTGCATAATGTTTCTCGGGGTTATTTCTTGTTTCATATTAGGTAGTTATTTCTCCTTTTTTTAAATCTTTATATCTAGGGTCTTCTACGATAGGTAAAAACTCCATGTAGTTAATGTTTATATTGATGCAATCGAATTCTTCTACAACTACTCCTTTGAGTAGATAAATACCTCTACCTCTAAAAGGATATTGAATAGTGATTTGAGGGAAATGAACGGTATCGATGAAATGACCTGTATAATCTAAAAAATTTCCGAACTGCATAAGGGCTCCAGTATGTGTTTTCGTTTTCTTGTAGGTCACTAAATATCCATATACTTCTACCTCTTCGTCGATATGGTACTTTAAATCTTTTGCAGATAATGACGGTGTAACTTTTTTGATAAGTAGTTTAAAAGGATCGCAAAGAGAGAATCCAAAATATTCTATTTCATTGAATGCATGAGCTAAAGGAATTTGCTTGAACTTAGGCATTCTGTAGGTCTTTTGTGCGATTTTGAATAGATTGAAAGTCTGAACTTCCATATTTATTTTATTTATTTTCATGTGACTCTCCCAAAGTAATTCGTAGGAATTCTTTTTCGTAAATCGAAAAGCTTCGATTTTAATAAGTAGCGTAAGTTGTTCTATAGAAATGGGTACGCGTTTGATAAAATCACTCAAGCTTTTAAATCTGCCTTCCTTTGCTCGACATGTAGTGATTTTTTTTATAGTACTGATCTCAATAGATTTAGTCAAGATGAAGCCAAGAATGATGTGTTTGTCCGAAATAGTGGTCTCTAATTCACCAGTATTTACACAGGGAGGAGAAATAAGAGCACCATGCATACGTGCTTCATGTACATAAAGTTCGGTTTGATAAAATCCCCCAAAATTATTAAGGGTAGCCACTAAATATTCTAAAGGATAGTAGGCTTTGAGAAATAAGCTTTGATAGCTTTCTACGGCATAAGAGGCCGAATGACCTTTGGCAAAGGCGTAACCTGCAAAACTCTCAATTTGTCTCCAAACTTCATGGATTTCTTCGATAGGGTATTTTTCCCTTATACAGTTTGCGAAAAATTTCTCTTTAACTGCTATGAATTCTGATCGCCCTCTGTATTTTCCTGACATTCCCCTTCGCAAGACATCGGCCTCCCCAAGGTCAAGTTTCCCATAATAGTGAGCCACTTTAATTACATCTTCTTGATAAACCATGATACCAAAAGTTTCTGGCATAATTTTTAGCATGATGGGATGGGCTTCTTTCATACGCTCGGGGATGCGACATCTCAAAATATATTCTTGCATCATACCTGATCTGGCCACACCCGGCCTGATGATAGAGCTGGCGGCTACCAATCCCAAATAGGTGTTAACTTGTAGCTTTTTAAGGACCATACGCATGGCAGGAGATTCTACATAAAAGCAGCCTATGACTTTACCAAGGCGGAGCAATTTTTTTATTTTTTCGTCAGATTTAAAGTACTTGATATCATGAATATCTATAGGTGACACATTGGGATAATTTTTTGCAATAATACTTATGGCATCTTTGATTTTTCCTAAGCCTCTTTGACTTAGAATATCAAACTTATAGATTCCAATGTCTTCTGCTGTCACCATATCAAAATGAGTAGTAGCATAGCCTTTTTGGGGCATAAATGTAGCTGTATAATAGTTAATCGGTCTTTCGGAAATCACAATACCTCCCGCATGAATACCTAGATAATTAGGAAATCCTTCAAGTCTTTTGGCGTAAGTAATGACCAAATTTGAGAGCTTATCGAAAGGATTTTTTTTGGTTGAAGCTCCTTTCGAAAGGAGGTCTATTTCATATTTAGGAAGGCCAAATACTTTACCAAGTTCACGTATAGATGCACGGTATTGAAAAGTATTGTAGACAGCAATGAGTGCTGTATGGGGGAATCGCTTAAAAATATAATCAATGACATCATCCCGATCACGCCAGGAAAAGTCAAGATCAAAGTCTGGAGGAGTTTTCCGATAAAAATTAATAAATCGTTCAAAATACAGATCAAGTTCTATTGGATCAACATCTGTAATTCTGAGTAGATAAGCAACAATACTATTAGTACCACTGCCTCGTCCGATATAAAAGTAACCCTTACTTCGTGCATAGTTGATGATTTCCCAATTTATGAGAAAATAGGAAACAAAGTTTTTTTGATAAATGATATTTAATTCTTTTTTTATTCGATTGAGAATAATTTTATTTGGGTTAGGATATCGATAAGGTAGCCCTTGTTCACAAAGTGTTTTGAGTAATTCAAAATCTTTTTTTTTATCACTCAAAAACGTTTCTTGATTTTTAGAATATATGTGTTCGAAGTCAAAAGAAATTGTACATTGATTGAGTAGTAGATATGTGTTTTCAATGAGTTTGGGCCATGCAGCAAATTTGCGTTGAAGTAGCTTTCCATCGTTGTATAAGTCAGTGGCTTGACCCTGTTTATTTATAGAGAGTTTACTTAGTAAAGTATTTTGATCAATGGCTCGGAGAATCCGATGTGTATTGAAGTCCTTTTTATCTCTAAAAGAGCAGGTATGAAGTATGACAATTTTATCGATATTGAGATATGCTCTGCTATATTCAAGTTGAGGGATATGCTCTGTATTGACACCCAAGAATTCATTATTTTTTAATTTGAAATGTTGGCATTTAGTGTAGGGGTAAACCACAACTGTATCTTCTAAGGTCTTTGCTCGTTCAGGGATATGAGACATCTGTGTGGAGGTAAAGTTGGACAGATACGTATTTATTTGTTGAAATCCATTATTGTTTTGAGCTAAAATAATGAATTGTTGTATGCCGTTATTTCTAAAATCCACACCCAATACAGGTTTTATATTGTATTTGGGAGCCATACGAACGAAATCTAGAGAAGCAGAAGTATTGTTAATATCAGTAAGTGCCAATGTTTTAATCCCCCCTTTTTGGGCCATCTTGAGGATAGATTCGGGAGCGACAGTTCCGTACCGAAGGCTAAAATAGCTGTGATTATTGATAAACATTTACTAATTTTTTTAGTAAATACTAATTTAAATAGTTTTAAATATTTAGATCCTCATTTTCAGTTTTTTTTAATAAAAAGATCAATAAAGTTGAATAAATATTCCACTTGCGTTTATACAAAATTAAAGGGTAAGCAAGAAATTAATTTTAAATAAAATAGTTATTTCTAGGATAAAATGGCTAAGGCTTGAACAAATCTGGATGTTCTTTATTGTAAGAGGTAATTTCTTGTAGGAATCGTGCTAAGGTCAAAATACTTGCCTCATCGAAATGATTTCCCAAGAGTGTAATGGATCCTGGATTTTCATCGGCATAGGAGCCATTTGGAATCACTACACATGGATGACCCGTGAGATTAGTGATTAATAATTGGTTACTAAAGGAGGGCACTATCAATATATCGATATCAGACATTAATTCGTTAAATTGTAAGGTAAGTTCATATCTCAACCTATTGGCCTGAATGTAAGCTACGGCTGGAATCAATTGAGCCGCTCTAAACACATTGGGCCATGCATTGTCTATTTGTCTAACCATCAGATTATCTTGATTTGATTGGGTAAGGAAGTCAAAGGCCGCAGCAGCTTCTGCTTGCAGAATAAAACTCAAGGCTTCTATAGGTATATTTTCTGGTAATGTTTTTTCGACCAGATCATATCCTTTAGATTTTAATAGTAATAGAGTATTTTGATCATTTTTTGAATAAAAATTAGGGTTTTGATCATCAGTGAGTACTCCAATACGAAGGGTTTTTATCTTGTTATCATAATGATAGTTAAACGGAGCATCTCTGACCGAGAGGTCTTTGCGATCGGTTCCTCTGATGGCCTCGAAGACCAATGCACAGTCTAAGGCATTTCTGCAAATGGGTCCTAATTTATCCATTGTCCAGCTGAGCGCCATAGCTCCATTTTTACTTATGCGGCCAAAGGTAGGGCGTAGTCCCGTAGCGCCACATCTTGTAGATGGGGATACAATGGAACCTCGGGTTTCGCTTCCAATCGCAAAAGGAACTAATCCGGCTACTGTTGCGGATGCTGATCCTGCCGAAGATCCACTGCTACCTTGCTCAAGATTCCAAGGATTTCTGGTTTTACCACCATACCAGACGTCACCCCAAGCTAGGGCACCTAATGTTAACTTAGCAACTAATACTGCGCCAGCAGCTTCTAATCGGTTAATTATTTCAGCATTTTTAGAGAATACTTGTGATTTAAAAGGAGTAGCACCCCAAGTCGTCTTATATCCAGCTACATTCAATAAATCCTTTGCACCATAGGGTATGCCATGAAGAGGTCCTCGATAAATGCCTTGTTTAATTTCAATATCTGCTCGTTGGGCTTGACTAAGGGCGAGTGAATCCGTTATGGTAATAACACATTGTAAGGTATCACCATATTTTTTCAGTCGATTGAGAAACAATTGGGTCAATTCTAGGGAAGTGATTTGCCTGTTTTTAATCAGGTAAGCTAATTCAGATACAGGATAAAAAGCCAATTTACCTCTATCTTTTGGTAGAGGGACATTGGTGGGAAGAGCCCAATCAATGATGGACTGCTTATTTGGGATTCGAGAATGATTTACTGGTGGGATCCAAATTAAGCCTAAGGGCATATTATTTGGAATATCTTGTCTTTGCAAGGTATTAACTTTTAAAAGTTGAGCGGCTACCGCAGGCTTCATTTGTGATAGTTCTGCTGAATCAAAGTCTAAACCAATGAAGGTAGAAGTAATTTTGAGACTATCTTGGCCTTTAAGGGGTGAATGGAAAAAATTGCATAAGAGGAATAAAAAAACATATGACAATTTTAATTTTTTTTTGCTTCTCATATCATTTTTGAATAAAACGGTTTTTCCGTGATTTGGATCCATGGGATGATTTTTTTTTGAAAGTCCAAAAAGGCGGAATATATTTTTTTACTTTGGGGATCTTGTTCAGTTAATTCAGTAATGGTTTCAATAGTTTTTTCTTTTAGGTTTTCCATTACTACATCAGGATAAGGTCTCATACTTACCGAGGGTTCCATTTGAATTTTTGGTAAATAGATTGCGTTCATTGTATCAAATTTAATGGGAACTATTCGATTCAAACGAAGACACGCTGTTCGAATAATTTCTTGTAAATCTGTAGGAAGGGCCTCAAATTTTGATTTATTGACCAGCATTTCCAATACTGTACCTAATTCATGCCAGCCTGGGTAATAATAATATTTAGCTACGTTATGGAATCCCATGAGGTAATCATGATAGGGACCAATCCATTCGGTGGCATCGATCACGCCTCTTTCCAAATTGGTGTATATTTCTCCCCCAGCCATGAGCATAGGCGTACCCCCAGCTTTGGCTAATACCTTTCCTCCCAAGCCAGGCATACGCATTTTAAGGCCTTTTAAATCATTAATGTTATTGATTTCTCTATTGAACCATCCTCCCATTTGGCAACCTGTATTTCCTGCACTGATGGGGAGTAAATCGAAAGGGGCATACAGCTCTTCCCATAATTTCTGACCTCCATTGTAGAGAATCCAGGTATCCATCACCTGGGCATTTACACCGAAAGGGATGGTTGATAGAAATTGACCTGCAGGTAGCTTTCCTGCCCAATAATAGGCTGATCCGTGATTCATTTCCACTGCTCCATTGCTTACCGCATCAAAACCCTCGAGTGCTGGAATTAATTCACCACCACCATAGACTGTAATTTGCAATCGTCCTCCAGACATTTTTTCAATCCATTGCGTAAGATCATTGCACCCCTCACCTAATATAGGAAAATTGGGCGACCAAGTAGTAGTCATTTTCCATCGATAGGTATTATTGAAGTTGATATAGGGCCCTTTTTGAATATTCTGATCAGCATCTGTTTGACAACTTGCCAGACTGAAAGTGCTTGCTGTCGCGATGGATTGAATAGACTTTTTGAGAAATTTTCTCCGTTTATTATTTGTTTTTTTCAAGGTTTCTTATTTAAAAAGATAAATTAGGATAATGGTCAAAACATAAATTATTCATTTTTACTAATTTCTTATCAAAAAAATGGATTGCCATATTTTTAACCATTTTATGAATGAGCTTACCAAATTAAGACATTTTGTCCTTTTTTACAGTTAACGAATAGATACATCAGTCAAATTGACTTAAAACTTCGAATGGTATTTAATTTGTAATTGCAGTAAATAGATTCAGCAGAACTTATTGATTATGAATTTCAATAATTATACCATAAAATCGCAGGAAGCTTTAAATAAAGCTACAGAGATCGCTTCGACCCATGGGCAGCAGGTGATTGAGACCGCTCATTTACTACAAGCTATTTTGCAATCTGATGAAAATTTAGTTTCATTTTTAATTAAAAAAATTGGGGCTAATCGATCAATAATTGAGCAAAAATTAGACAAAATTATTCAGAAATATCCTTCAGTAAGTGGTGGCCAAGCTTATTTATCTAATCAAGCGGCCGAAGCATTAAAAAATTCAGAAGCCTATTTGAAGGATTTAGAGGATGAGTATGTGGCTGTCGAGCATATTGTGCTTGGAATACTTAAAGGAAAAGACCAGACGGCTCAATTACTAAAGGATTCCGGCTTTAGCCAAAAAAGTGTTCTATCAGCTATTTTTGAGCTCAGGGGTGGGCAAAACAGTCGTGATGTGCATGCTGAATCTAAATATCGCGTGTTGGATCGATATTCTATCAATCTTAATGCACTAGCCTTAAAGGGTAAAATTGATCCAGTGATTGGGAGGGATGAAGAAATCAGGAGATTATTACAAATTTTAGCTAGAAGGACCAAAAATAACCCGATTCTTTTGGGAGAACCTGGTGTTGGTAAAACTGCGATTGTAGAGGGATTGGCACAAAGAATTATCTCAGGGGATGTACCTGAGAATTTAAAATCTAAGATTATTGTAACCTTAGATATGGGCTTATTGATCGCTGGAGCAAAATTTAAGGGAGAATTTGAAGAGCGACTTAAAGCAGTGATCAAAGAGGTTACTGATAGTGATGGGGAGATCATATTATTTATTGATGAAATTCATGTCCTTATTGGGGCCGGAGGAGGTAACGACGGTGCCATGGATGCGGCGAATTTATTGAAACCGGCACTGGCCAGGGGTGAATTACATGCAATAGGAGCCACTACTTTGAATGAATACCAAAGGTATATCGAGAAAGACAAAGCTTTGGAAAGAAGATTTCAATCGGTTCAAGTGGCTGAACCCAATCTTCAAGATGCTATATCTATACTCAGAGGAATAAAGGACAAATATGAATTGCACCACGGGGTTCAAATCAAGGATGAGGCCATTATTTTAGCGGTTGAGCTATCAAGTAGATACATAACCGATCGATTTTTACCTGATAAAGCCGTTGATTTAATTGATGAGGCTGCTTCCAAACTAAGAATAGAGATTGATTCTCTCCCTGCGGAGTTAGATGAGCAGAATAGAAAAATTAGACAGTTAGAAATTGAACAGGAAGCCATTAGAAGAGAGAATGATCAAGCCAAGGCCTTGGACTTGAGCCGCACCATTGCAGACTTGGAAGGGACCCGCAACGAGTTAAAAGCTAAATGGGAAAATGAGAAAGGAATTATACATGGTATTAGAAAGCAAAAAGAGGCAATTGAAAGTTTCAAAATTCAAGCAGATCAAATGGAGCGCAGCGGAGAACTAGGTCGTGTAGCTGAGATTCGCTACGGTAAAATTATTGAAGCAGAAAAAAAGTTGAAAGGTTATCAAACTCAGCTTTTGGAGATGCAAAAAGGAGACTTTTTGTTAAAAGAAGAAGTAGATGGAGCAGATATTTCAGAAGTAGTAGCAAAATGGACAGGAATTCCCTTAACAAAGATGTTGCAAAGTGAAAGAGGTAAATTATTATCTCTTGAAGAGGAATTAGGTAAAAAAATAGTAGGTCAATCTGAAGCAATTGTAGCCGTTTCAGATGCGGTAAGAAGAAGCAGAGCGGGCTTGCAAGATCCTAAACGTCCTATTGGATCTTTTATATTTTTAGGGACTACCGGCGTAGGTAAAACAGAGCTTGCTAAAGCATTAGCTGGGCACTTGTTCAATGATGAAAGTTGTATGGTTAGAATTGACCTTTCTGAATATCAAGAAAGCCATGCAGTCAGTAGACTGATTGGGGCACCTCCAGGCTATTTAGGTTATGATGAAGGGGGACAATTGACCGAAGCTGTAAGAAGAAAGCCTTTCAGTGTCATTCTTTTCGATGAAATTGAAAAAGCCCATCCTGATGTATTCAATTTATTATTACAGATATTAGATGATGGTATTTTAACAGATAGTAAAGGTAGAACTGCTAATTTTAAAAATGCCATCATTATCATGACGACTAACTTAGGGGCTCATTTAATCCAAGAAAACTTTGCAAATTTGGAAGCATGGAATTTTGAAGAAATTATAGTAGATACAAAGCAACAGGTATTGGACTTAGCTAAAGTGTCTTTTCGCCCCGAATTTCTTAATCGAATAGATGAAACCATCATGTTTCGCCCCTTGAAAAAAGAAGATTTTAAACAAATTGTGAGCATTCAGTTCAAGTTGATCCAAAAGAGACTAGAAGAGAATGGGATTAAGATTGAGGCGGATGAAAAAGTATTATTGTATTTGGCTGAAATAGGGTTTGATCCTCAACTGGGGGCTCGTCCATTGAAACGGGTGTTACAAAATACCTTATTAAACCCGTTATCGAAAGAGATCTTGCAGGGGAATTTAAATAAAGAGTCGATTATTGGAGTAATCCTTAATGAAGATCAAAAGATTGAATTTATCAATTTGGATGATATTATTGTAAATTGATATAGTTGGATATGAGATGTTATTGGCGATAAATATAGTTTGCATAAAACCCATTTATAAAAAAATATTGCTGAATGAGTGTGAGAGTTTCTTCAGTCATATGCTAATACTTGTAGATTAAAATTTTAATCATTTTTTTTAAACTATGAATCTTTTTTGTGAGGTTAAAAACAACTTTAAAGAAAAATATTCATCAAAAGATAAAGATTAATTTTGGATAGGTATTTTAGATAATTTTTTAATGTTCCTCAAGAAAGAGGATTGTGTATTAGATCATTATTTTGAAATACATATTAATCAAACTTATTCAGCATTAGATTAAGTCCTGAAATTGAAATTGAGCTTTTGGATTTGTCTAGTTGTACCAGGTAAATCACCTTTCGGCATGGATATTTAAAAGAAATATTTTCTAATAAAAATTAAGATATTTTGCATGATCAGCATTTGGCTATTCTGGCAGGTTCAATGGCCAAAATTAACTTGGAGTAAGATTGTCTATTTCAAAAATAGGTAAAGACTTTTTCTTTCAGCTTTTGGAGATCTTTTGAAGATGGAAACTTCTTCAATATGAATACTTGGATTTACGGTTTGTACCTTTCGCTTTGATCTATATATTTTATATTTTTCTCAGTTACATTTTGACTTGAAAGTCCTGATCGTGCCAACGGAAAAAGTATTTTTTTGTACTCTCAGTGAGTAATCTTTTCTCTTTGGTATAAACTTTAAAAAAATCAATCCAAGGCTGCCAGAACTTTACTGATGTGGGGAGCAATAAATAATTCTTGGTCATTCACCACTACTACTGGTATACTAAATCCCTTAGTATGGCCAGCCACTTTTACTCTTTCTACCATTTCGAGAGCGTATTGATCACTAACATCAATGTCATGGAATGTATACTCTAGTCCAATGGAATCCAATTTTGCTTTAAAATTAATACAATGAGGGCATTGATTACTACCATAAACTATAATTGATTTCTGTATGGTTTTAGTGGTGATTTGTTCATTATTGAGTTTTTTTTTTGGTGCTGAGCTGCATTGAATCAATGTCCAATTTAAGACTACTATTAAAACTATTGGTAGGATTTTCATACTAATTAGATTTTTAAATTATCATATTGAACTTTACATAAAACCACTGCCCTCTTTGAATTTTTGGGGATCCTAATTATTGTAATATTCAGGTTTTCTTATAAGTGGTAGTTGCCTCATTATGTCCTTTTACTAAGAGAGCAAGATGTGCAAATGGTTTATTAATTTCCCCAAAGTTCTTGACTTTTTGATAAACTTCATACGATGAAACAATTTATGTTAATTAAATAGAATATGTTCCGAAAAATTTTAGCGTATGCTGAGAAAGCTAATCTATATCTTTTGGAGATGATTCAAAAGTTAGCATTAGTAGTCATTGTCCTAAGTTGAAAAATTGGGAAGCTGGAATAGAAATATCCAGTTTTATGAGCCAATCTCATGGACAGAGCAGATCAATTGTCCTGGGGAGCAAAAAATTCTTCCCAGGTTAACCCTACTTTTTTTAGAGTGTCATTAAGTAAATACCATATGATAACCATAAGAATCACCATCATTGGAAGTGCAATAATGGGTAAACTCAATAAGTTCATTAGTCCGAGCTCCTGATTAAAGGCTTCTGTACCAGGGTCACTAACAACAATCCATGTCGCTAAGAAAAAATTAAGAAAGGAGGAAATAAAAAAAGTTCCACCTAATAGGAATGAGCTAAATCGGAATCTCGCACTAAAACATTCATTTTCAGAACGTGTTAGTTTTTTCCTTAGCCCCTCAATATTTAATGTTTCTTCAAAAAACATTTTAAGCAACGGATATTTTGTGTAGGTAGAAATAATAACTGCCATACCGATGATTCCAGGTATAAATGCTTCTTTTATAGCCAGCCAATTGGTTGGAAATTGAAAAATTCCAATTCCACCTGTAAGCAATACGCTAATAAGTCCTAAGACGGAAAAAAAGTTGATTTTCTTATTGAAATAAAATTCTGAAAGCCCATAAAATATGGGGAAACTTAAGGCAATCAATAAACCATAAAAAGATCCTAATGTATTTTCTGAACTGAATTTAGTCAATATAATCGTGGGGATTATAAGGTTACAGATCAGATTTAAAAAGGAGGAACTTGATTTATTCATTTTGTTGTTTGATTAATTAATTGGAATAAATAATAATTTATTAGTTTTTTGGTATTTAATAAGAGATCTATAATGATATGATTTAAAGATGTGATGTAAAATAGGCAATTTGGTCATCTGAAATGAAAATGCTTGGCAATTTTAGGGGAATTGTTGGATTTTCAAACTTTTCTATTCCAACAACAAATTAACTATAATGAAGCTCCAGGGCGCTCAAAATTCCGGACTTTTTTATAAGTTAAAATAGGTTGTTCCTCAATCAAAGGATTTATTCCAATTTCTATGGCATAGGGTTTCCAATCGCTATGATAACTGGATGGTACCATTTGTTTTAATGGAATACCTTGTTTTAATAAGACATAAGCCACCAATTGAATATCTTCGAGTACAACGTCTTCACCAAAACGTATTATATTGGCTACATCCTTTGAATTATTAGTGTATTTATTATGTATTTCAAAGCCCAGTTGCGTTAATGTTATAGATTGTTTAGCATCTTCCTTACGGTTGTAGTATTGAATGAGAACATCAGATCGCAACTGATTGGGTCGAAGTTTTTTGATTTTTCCATTTTTATAATTATCTAATAAGTAATCAAAAAATATTGAATCAGCAGGAGTCATCGATATTTTTTTTTGTTTGACTGTCTCTGTTTTCTTTTCCTTTTTAAGAGTCATGAGTACAGTAGTCTCATCTAATGCTGTTTTGGGTATATCAATTACCTCTTTTACCTCTTCTCTTTTTTCTTGTTCTTTTTTTTCTTTGATAAGAAGCGTGTCAGGAAGAGAAGACTTTGTTGGCAAGTAAATAGGCTCGTTAAAGGCGACTAACGTTTCTTTGGTATATTTAGGGCCACCCACAAAATCAATACCAAATAGGATTACAAAGCCTATTAAGACTATTACTAAATAAAGAAGTGACCGATCAGGAAATTTTTGATTCATTAAAATATAACCTACATCATAAAATTACGCATTATATAATTAATAGAAAAAAAGTCAAAGGTTCTTATACCTTGGCTTTTGTCTATTTTAACATCAGTTCAAATTAAGATTTACTCCTTAAAGTTAAGTCTAAGGCGACTGGAGTGGCAATGAAAAGGGATGAATAAGTACCAATAAGTATTCCTACCAAAAGGGCAAATGAAAAACCTTTAAGTACCTCTCCACCAAATAAGAAAAGAATAATTACAACGATTAACGTCGTCAGCGAAGTGATGAAAGTTCTACTAATGGTATTGCTTAAAGACTCATTGAACACCTGATAAATTTCAGAGCCTGATTTGATACCCAAGTTTTCTCTGATCCTATCAAATACCACTACTGTATCATTGATAGAATATCCAATTATGGTAAGTATAGCAGCAACAAAAACTTGATCCACCTCAAATGATATTCCCAATAGATTTGCAATGGCAAAGGCTGAAATAACGAATAAAGCATCATGTAGAAGTGCAACAATAGCACCAATACCAAATTGCCATTTTCTAAATCTAATTAAAATGTAAAGGAAAATGCATATCAACGCAATAACTGCAGATTTGTAAGATGAGTTTTTGATATCATCAGCGATGGTAGCACCGACTTTAGATGAGCTACCAATTGAAAAATGGTTAGCATCGACCGCTGCATCATTGGCAGTGTAGGTTTGGCCTGTAGCTGTTTCAAGCTCTGCGATTAATGTTGCTTTAACACGTTCATCTGCAAGGTCTGTATCGTCATCCGTCAAATAGCTGGTGGTAATTTTTACAATCTTATTGGATCCAAAGGTTTTCACTTCGGTTCCTTGTCCATTAAAACCCTCGGTTAGCTGAGTTTTTAGAATGGATGTTTCCATTGCTTGATCAAACGCCACAATATAAGATCTGCCTCCTTTAAAATCTACTCCCATAGACAAGCCGTTAAAGATCATGGCTAGTACACCTACGCATATAAAGCTACCACTAAAAATGTAAGCCATTTTTCTTTTGCTTAGAAAGTCAAAATGAAAATGGGTTAAACTGTTTATTGATATTTTGTTTGCAAAACTGATATTTGAATGATCTCCTTTTTTTGAAAACCATTCTATTACTACTCGCGTAATAAAAACAGCAGAAAAGAAAGAGCAAATAATACCGATAATCAGGGTAATAGCAAAACCTTTAACAGGCCCTTGTCCGAGCATATAAAGGATAAACCCCACAATCATGGTGGTGACATTGGCATCTATGATAGAGGAGTAGGCTTTTTTATAGCCTGAACTGATGGCTTGTTTTAATCCAGACCCTAATCTTAACTCTTCCTTAATTCTTTCAAAGATCAATACGTTTGCATCTATTGACATACCGATTGTCAATACAATTCCTGCAACACCGGGCAAGGTCAATGAAGCATTTAACTGAGCCAAAATACCAAGAATGAAAAAGATATTCAAAAACAAGGCAATATTAGCAATTAATCCACCTTTTGAATAATAGAAAATCATAAATATAATAACAATAGCCAATCCAGCCATCATGGAATTGATGCCTTGAGCACGCGCGGATCTACCAAGTGTGGGTCCAATGACGACATCCTCGACAATCGTCGTAGGCGCAGGCAGGGCCCCTGCTTTAAGAATATTTGCTAAATCTTGTGCCTCTTCAATAGTAAAATTACCTGAAATTGAGGAATTCCCATTCGGAATTTCTCCCTGAACAGTGGGTGCTGAATAAACAAAATTGTCCAATACAATAGCAATTCTTTTACCTATATTATTACCTGTAAGGCGTTTCCAAGTTTTCGCACCCATCGCATCCATTTGCATGGAAACGGCAGGTCTTGATCTGTCATCGAGATCTTGTCGTGCATCTATAATAGATTCACCGGTTAGTGGAGCCTTACCATTTCTAGACTTTTTGATGGCATATAATTCAAGGAGTTCAGATTCATCAAGGGCATTTTGAGTATCAATTTTTTTAACAAGCCACAGAAATTTAACCGTTGATGGGATAATGGACTGAACGCTGGGGTGCTGAAGAATCCTATTAATGCTAGAGGTATCTTTAATTTTGTAAACTAATCCATATTGGGCCTGAAGTAAGCTTAAAATAGGCGAAACTTGATTTTTTTGGATTGTATCTAATTTAGCAAGGTTAGTGTCATCCTCTTGAATTTCCGAGGAGCGACCATCATCGGTAACATTTGTCGTTGTATCCTCCTCGTCCAATAATAAAGTTGAAAGATCTTCTAATGCAGAGGCGTCAACGGGTTGTTCTTCAGTATCAGAGATCGAAGTAAAACCAATTTCTTTGACGGCGATATCATTTATGCTTTGAAGGATTGGAGTTAACTCATTTATTTCATAAACTTCCCAAAACTCCAATTTTGCGACGCCTTGTAGTAATTTTCTCACGCGCTCTGGATTGTCCACGCCCGGTAATTCTATTTGTATCCGTCCGGAGCCTTCTAGTTTTTGAATATTAGGTTGAGAAGTACCAAATCTATCAATTCGTGTTCTTAGAATATTGAACGAGCGATCGATAGCACCATCGATTTCCGAACCAATGATTTCCAAAACTTCTTCATCTGTAGAATTCAAATTGATACGACCTCTATTAGAGGCATTGGAAAAGATATAAGCCAATGTTTTGTCAGACTCCAGCTGTTTGTAACGAGCATAAAATTCATCTAAAAATTGAAGTTGCGTACCTCGAATTGTTTTTTCTGCTGTATTAATAGCGTCTAAATAATTTGGATCTTGATTGTTATCACTGAGGCCTTTAAGAATATCTACTGGAGAAACTTCTAGTGTTACATGCATACCTCCCTGCAAATCAAGTCCGAGATTCAGTTCTGTTTCTTTGATATCTTGATAGGTATAATCTTGCCCTAGAAGCGAATAAATAGGGGTATTCCAAACCGAATCTAAATATTGTTGTTTTTCCGTAAAATTCACGGTTCCCGTAGAATCCGTTGCTTGGTTAGTGGCTTCTTGTTGTATTCCTTGAGCAACGAATGTAAAGGAGAGATAATAAATACACAAAAGAGAAATAATAACAGTCAAAAAGACTATAAAACCTTTGTTTTTCATATTTGATAAGTATTAAAAAAAGTAATTGAAAATTTAAATCTGAACTGTTGAGCTTTGCATAGATAATCTAAGGGCCATTAGGAGAAATAATTCGCCGGACAAGTACAACAAAATATTTAGAAAGGGAAGTGTCAAATTGATTTGACAAAGAGGAGAGACATTTACTATTCTTAATGTCTAAAAAAAGAAAAAAAAAATCATCAGCAAATTTAAAATTGAAGGCTACTGAGTAGGATTGTGTTGGTGTATATACAGAAACGGCTGGCGTGGGCACATCATTTTCTCGATCGTGTGAAGACTCGCAGGTATCCGTATTTCTTTGCGCCATATGCGGCATAAAAGCCATAGAAGACGTCAATGATAGGACCATTATCAAAACAATAATAGTCTTATAAATCCATATGTATTTTGCTATGTTGTATGCTGTTTTCACAATTTCAGACAAAGGTAAGTAATTTATTGTCTAGATACTATTTTTAAATGCTGTCTGATTTTATAACAAATTGAAGCAAAGGGCTTATCAAAACCTTGATTATTTGAAACAAGTATATCTGCTTGGTTTTTTAAGGGTAAAATATATTTTTTATAACCTGGCAGGGTATGTTTTTCAAATTGATAGATAACCTCATTTATGGAATAACCTCTGTGATGTAAATCGCGGTTCATTCTTCTTTTGAGCATGACATCCTTTGGAGCTTCTAAAAAAATTTTAATGTCTATTAATTGTAATATTCTAGGATAAGAAAAGGCAAATAAACCTTCAATTATAATAACAGGACGGGGTTGAATGATTAATGTTTTGGCTGCAACTTCTTTTAGGTTGAAGTTATATTCTACAAGTTCAATGGATATTCCAGATTTTAGTTTGATAAGATCAAGACAAAGCTGGTGGTGATCGATAGCCTCAGGGAGATCAAAGTTTTCAACACCTTTTTTATCTTTGGCCTGAACATCCAAAGGCAAATAATAGTTATCTAAAGAAACCCGACTTATATGATTTTCTGAAAAACAGTTAAGTAAACGATTTGCAAAAAAAGTTTTTCCTGAACCACTTCCTCCCGCAATACCTATGACTAGTTGAGGCGTCATTTTGATACTAAATTGTTAAGAAATTTTCTAAGGGCGATACCTCGATGAGAAATCTTGTTTTTTTCATCCAGAGGCATTTGAGCAAAGGTTTCTCTATAGCCATTTGGTTTAAATATTGGGTCATAACCAAATCCTTCAGTACCTTTTTTTTCTAAGATTATTTTTCCATGAACGATTCCTTCAAAAACAAAGTGCTTACCGTTTTCATTAAAAAAGGTTATAATTGTTTTGAATCTAGCTTTTCTGTTTTTTTGACCGATGAGATTTTTCAATAATAAATTGATGTTATCCTCGGTCTTTCCGGATCCAGCATAGCGCGCTGAAAAAATGCCAGGTTCATTATTGAGGATTGATACTTCCAAACCAGTGTCGTCCGAAAAACAAGCTTTTTGATATTTTTTAAAAATATATTCAGCTTTTATTAGTGAATTTTCTTCTATGGTATTTCCGGTTTCCGGAATTTCTTTTTCATTGAGGTCACCTAAGCCTTGAACTGTATATTTATTTCCTAGGGCATTACGGATTTCATATAATTTATGAGGATTGTATGTCGCAAAAATAAGTTCCATTAATGGACATAAAGAGGAGATATCTCATATCTGAGGACAGAAAAAGAGGAGATAATATTAGATGGATCACTTGATGAGCCAAAACCCAAATTAGAAGGTAACAAGATCACTACTTGCCCCCCAGTTTTCATTTGGACTAGCGCCGCCGAAATGGCTTCAGATAGACCATCTCCTTGAAGCGTTGAAATTAAGGAAGTATACTTTAGCGTCCAACCTGAGGAGGTGTAGGTAAAAGTTAGAGGATCATATATTGGATAAATATAATATTCATTGTCATCTGGAGTAATGGTTGATTTAAAAATAATGCCACTGTTGTCGTAGGCAGTATAATTTATAGTAATCAGGTCATTATAGTTTATACTATCTCCTTCTCCAATACTTTGAATCGCATACCTCGCACCTGAAGCTGTGGTAAAAACAGGATTAAGATTATTTTCCTTAAAATAGTTATCTATTGTAAGACTATCTGACTCCCATATTTCTTGATAATTTACTATTTCAATGGATTCATTTTCCTTACAAGAAATGAATAATGTGATTAAAAACATGGTAGGCAAAATTAACAAGAGTTTAGCCGATTGATAAATTTTGGCGGCATTCATGTTGCTATAGTTAGATGTGAATGAGTTAAAAATTGTTACCTTCAAGTTTTTATGTAACTCGTAATTGCCAATATAAATTACTCTTCGAGTTCTTTTTAATTTGCAATTTAGCTTAACGTCTATGATAAGATAAATAATTGTTTGTTTTTTATTTAATTAGAGCTGTGAGATCGAGTCTTTCTGAGTGGGTATCATGAATACAATTACTTTTAAAACAAGTGTATTCATGATGATCCATATTTTTCTTTAAAACCAATAGCCAACGCTTTAAATTTTTCAATGGTTGCCTCAAGAGAAAGGTACGAAATACCTCCTGAAGCATTTTTATGCCCTCCTCCCTCGAAATGATCACTCGCAAATTTATTTACAGCAAAATCTCCAGTGGATCTAAAAGATAATTTAACTTCTCCGTGATCTTCTTTAATTATAGTTGCCATTATGATTCCTTGAATAGATAGCGCATAATTTACTAAACCTTCGGTATCTCCTTTTTTTAAATCAAACTGCTGAATATCTTTTTCAGAGATTGAGAAATAGGCAATGTTATTTTTCGGGTCAACTATTAGCTTTTCAAGTAGTGAAAAACCTATAAACCGCAATCTATTTATGGTATTGGTGTCATAAATAGAACGACTTACCTTATTGACATTTGCTCCCAAATCAATTAATTCTGCTACTGTTCTATGTACTTTAGAAGTAGTATTTCCGTATCGAAATGAGCCAGTATCAGTCATAATACCTGCATAAAGACAATTCGCTATATCTGCAGTTATGGCCTTTTTTTCATCAATAGATATTATAAAATCATAGATTAATTCGGCAGTTGCTGCCGCAGAAACATCCCAAAGACGGTAGTCATCAAAATTTTCAGGCTCTAAATGATGATCGATCATTACTTTTAATGCGGGTGAGGTAGCAACCGCATCTGCAAGCCCATTGACTCTTTTAAGATCTGAAAAGTCCAAACAAAATATCAATGCATAGGATTGAATCATTTCAAGAACTAAATCTTTATTTGTTGAATTGAACTCAAGAACCTGATCGTTTCCTGGGAGCCAAGAAATGAAATTAGGATAATCTGTGGGAGTGATTATTTGAACTTCATGGCCTCTTGCCTTAAGAAAATGGAAAAGCCCAAGAGAAGATCCAAGTGCATCAGCATCAGGATTTGCATGCGTCGTGATAATGATTTTTTTGAAATCATTTAAAACAGGTATTAAGTCAGTGATAGGCCTCATTAATCTTACTTTTATCAGAAAAAGAAGAAGCAAAAATTATAAGAAATAAGGGTAAACACAAAATTATTAATTTGAGCAAACTAATTATTTAAAATACTTATTTTTGTCAATCAAAAAAAACACATCTATCACTAAGCTAAAATGGGATCAAAAAAGACCTTTACAATGATAAAGCCGGACGCCGTTTCTGCCGGTAATTCTGGTGCAATTATTAAGATGATTGAAGACCATGGATTTGTAGTTAATGCAATGAAATTAACACAGCTGACAACCGTTCAAGCGGGCCTGTTTTATGAAATTCATAAAGAGAAAACTTTTTATAATGATTTGGTAGAATATATGTCTGGAGGCCCAATTATTCCTATGATATTGGGGAAAGACAACGCAGTAGAAGATTTTCGTGCACTTATAGGTTCTACCAACCCGGCAGAGGCAGCTGAGGGGACCATACGAAAATTATTTGCTACCTCTATCTCGGCAAATGCTATACATGGATCAGATTCCAATGAGAATGCATTGATTGAAGGGAATTTCTTTTTTTCTAATTTAGAGAGAATGAAATAAAAGCATATCTTTTTTACTCTATAGAGAAGCGTAGTAAATTTTAAATACTACCCGTTCGGGGCTCTATCCAAAAGTTATTAAAACCTTCACCAAGGTGAAGTATAATTTTTTTGAGTTGAAGTAATTCTAGGACTGCCAAAAAGTTGAAAATTGTCAGTATTTTTTCTGGTTGCTCGGCTAATAATTCTTCGAAAGAAATACGCTGACTTTCACTTTGATATAGTTTTTTAATCAAGATCTCTTTTTGGTTTTCAACGGTGAAGGGATAAGGAATAATCTGGTGGACAGGGTTGTTCTTTTTTAGTTCATAGCGCTCCATCACTTTATAAAATACTCTCATGAGCTTGTAAAGATCCAAATCTTGGATCTCGCCCTCAACGTTTACCGATGCAGAAATTTTTTTAATTTCCAAGGCTAGATTACCACGGGTTTCTTTTTGCAAACGCATGGCTTCCAAATGGGAAAGTTGTTCAATAACAGATTTATATTTTTTGTATTCTAAAAGATGTTTGACCAATTCTTCCCGAGGATCAATTTCATTACCCAATTCATCTAAAACAGGCCTTGGAATTAACATTTTTGCTTTGATGCGCATCAATGTAGCAGCTACCAAAATAAATTCACTAGCCACTTCAACATTCATTTTTTTCATATGATTCAAATACTCAAGAAAATCAAGGACAATAGTTGCAATTGGAATATCGTAGATATCTAATTCATCTCGCTCAATAAAAAATAGGAGCAAGTCAAAAGGGCCTTCAAAAATAGGGAGTTTAATTTCAAATTTTCTGGGTGGCTCTTTTATGGTGCTATATGTCATAACTTCAACAAAGATGCATGATTTGGAGAATCAAAAAAAAATATTTTTGTAAATAACCAAACAGTTCGTTAGTTTGTGTTAGCAACTTTTTTGTTAAAATGTCATAGTATGCAAATTAAACAAGGTCCCTTATTATCGAACGTAAATTATCCTAGAGATTTGCGAAAATTAGAGAAACAGCAATTAAATCAATTTAGCGAGGAATTGAGAAATTACATTGTTGACCATGTTTCTATTTATGGAGGCCATTTTGGGGCCAGTTTGGGTGTAGTTGAATTGACAGTAGCCCTTCATTATGCATTTAATACCCCAACCGATCAACTTGTCTGGGATGTGGGGCATCAGGCTTATGGGCACAAGATAGTAACAGGAAGGAAATCTGATTTTCATTCTAATCGTATTTATGGTGGGTTATCTGGGTTTCCAAAACGAGCTGAGAGTAAATTTGATGCTTTTGGGGTAGGTCATTCATCAACTAGCATATCTGCTGCACTAGGGATGTCTATAGCCAATCAGGCAAAAGGAAAAGACCGACAGCACATAGCGGTCATAGGAGATGGAGCTTTGACTGGAGGAATGGCTTTTGAGGCCATGAATCACGCGGGGGTTTCAAACTCTAATCTAATCATTGTATTGAATGATAATTGTATGTCTATCGATCCAAATGTGGGAGCTTTGAAAGAATATCTCACGGATATTAGCACCTCACAGGTCTATAATAAATTTCGCGATGAGGCATGGAAAATTTTAGGAAAAATCAGTAAATTCGGCCCCAATGCTCAAGAGCTCTTGTCGAGCGTGGAAAATAGTATAAAGACTTTTTTACTTAAACAAAGTAATTTATTCGAATCTTTTAATCTCAGATATTTTGGCCCTGTTGATGGGCACGATGTCAATCATTTAGTGCATGTTTTCAATGACCTCAAACAGATCCCGGGTCCAAAAATTTTACATTGTATCACTAAAAAAGGTAAAGGTTACGAAGCAGCGGAAAAGAATCAAACAGCATGGCATGCTCCGGGGACTTTCGATAAAATTTCAGGAGAGATTCATAAAAATTTATCTTTGACTCCGCAGCCGCCGAAATATCAAGATGTGTTTGGCCATACTTTAGTTGAATTGGCTGCTGAGAATTCAAAAATCATGGGAATTACTCCTGCCATGCCTTCAGGATCTTCTATGAATATTATGATGGAGGCATATCCTGAGCGGTCATTTGACGTCGGTATTGCTGAGCAGCATGCAGTTACTTTTTCTGCAGGGTTAGCCACACAGGGAGTCATACCTTTTTGTAATATTTATTCCACATTTATTCAGCGAGCATATGATCAGGTCATTCACGATGTTTGTGTTCAAAATTTACATGTGGTATTTTGTCTCGATCGAGCGGGGTTTGCTGGAGCAGATGGGCCTACTCATCATGGAGCTTATGACATCGCCTTCATGAGATGTATACCTAATTTGATCGTTTCTGCACCTATGGATGAATCTGAGCTTAGAAATTTGATGTATACTGCAATGCATGAGGCACATCCTTTTTGTATCAGGTATCCAAGGGGTAAAGGAGTTTTAGTCGATTGGAGAACACCATTTAGAAAAATTGAAGTGGGAAAGGGTCGTTGTATAAAAGAGGGGAGAGACATAGCTCTGCTCACTTTTGGTACCGTAGGAAATTACGCATTTACAGCTTGCAAAGAATTAGAGAAAATAGGGGTGAATGCAGCTCTCTATGATATACGTTTTGTTAAACCTATAGATGAAGCTTTGCTGCATAATGTATTCAAATCATTTAAGCATGTAATCACCGTTGAAGATGGCTGTCTCATGGGTGGATTTGGAAGTGCTGTGGCCGAGTTTTTAGTAGACCATGGTTATAACACAAAATTAGAGAGGTTAGGTATTCCAGATCGAATGGTAGAGCATGGAACTCAGTTAGAATTACATAAAGAATGTGGATTTGACCCCGAAGGCATTTATAGATCAGCAATAAAAATATTGGAAATTGAAATTACCTAAAAAATTCGAAAATTTATTCAAACAAAAACCTGATTCAAAAGATCTACTACTCTTCCCACTTCTTGAAAGGTATTGTAAAAAGGGACAGGAGCCACTCTAATCACATTTGGTTCACGCCAGTCAAGGACTACTCCATTTTTTGCAAGGTGGTCAAAGGCTCTTCTTCCTTGATTATAAAAATAGAGGGATAATTGACAACCCCGTTCTGATTTATTTTCGGGAGTTAGTATATTGATGTGCGGCTTGATGGCTACATTATTTTTTAATAAATATTCTAAATATCCAGTTAATAAGACACTTTTTTTTCGAAGTTCGTGAATACCAACTTTTTCGAACAATTCTAAAGAAGCTAAATGGGCTGCAGAGGAAATAATATTGGCATTACTGAGCATCCAGCCATCGACTCCAGGAATAGGATCAAAATAATTTTTCATCTTGAAACGAATGGTTTCATTTTGTCCCCACCAACCTGTTAACCGCGGGAAATTCGAATTGTTTCCATGTGTTTCATGTATAAATACTCCGGAAACATTACCTGGTCCAGAGTTTAAATACTTGTAGCTACACCAAGCAGCAAAATCAATTTGATCTTCATGAAGTTTTACAGGAATGTTCCCCACGACATGTGCTAAATCGAATCCAGCATAGGCACCAACTTTATGTGCTGCATTTGTTATGGATTTCAGATCTAAAAATTGGCCACTATAATATTGAATACCTGGAAGCATCACTAAGGCCAGCGTATCCTTAGCAGTTAGAATGACATGGCAAATTTTTTCAGTAGAAAGATAGCCATTTTCATCAGGGCTAATTTCAATGAGATGATCATTTGGATTGATGCCTTTTTGCTTCATGTGAGAGGTGATCGCGAAATAATCTGAAGGAAAAGCTCCTTTTTCGATGATAATCTTTTTCCTATTCCCTTTAGGTTGGTAAAAAGAGGCTAATAGAAGATGCAAATTTGTAGTCAGATTGTTCATTGCAACTACCTCATGAATTTTTGCACCCACAAGATTTGAAATAGCTTTTTTTCCTTTATGATGATGGTAAATCCACGGATCGTCATCAAAATGAGCATCAACTCCTTTTTCAGCCCATTTTTTCAGTTCAAAGTCAATTTTTTCAGAAGTTATTTTAGGTTGTAAACCTAATGAATTTCCACAGAAATAAATGACCTCTTTATTATTTCGCTTGGGGATATGAAATTGTTCTCTAAATTCTTTTAAAGGGTCTTGCTGATCAAGAAGCTTTGCGGTTAAAGAGTCATTTTGAAAATGTGTTACTTTCTTCAATGAGGTTTCAATTAATCCGTGGAAAGCGCTTTTGGATTAAGTTTTGCGATATTATGTGATTTTTTTTGTTTGTGACCACAGTATGTGCAACAAAAAAGTTTTGTAAGTTCACCTGTATTTTGAAGGGTAGCTTTTTGAATGACCTCTTCTTTCACTAATTTCAGTGTTTGGTAATTACAATTTTCACATTTTAAGGCACGAAGTTTACCGTTATATTTTTCAATTTTTGTTGAACCAGTTTTTTCATCAATCCAAACATCATAATCTATAGAGAAGACATTTTCTTCTGCCTGCATGCCTTCATCTAAGTAAACATCCTCTTCTTCTTCACTTAATAATTTCATGATATTGCCATCAGCTGAAATTCTTGGTGAATATCTTAATTTTTTTAGTCTTTTTTCAATAAAGAAAGGGAAATAAAATTTTAGCATATTTTGAACTACAACACTTATAATGATTGTCATCATAGAACTTAAGAAAAGTCGTACGAAGAACCAAAGCCAAGTAGTCGGAGAGAATAAGGTGTTGAGCAGAAGGGTAGCCCCTACGGCAAAAAGTAAAAAGGAAAACCACAAAGATTTTATTTCATTCTTGTTGATGTAATCGTATCGAGATTTTTTATCAGTCAAAATTAAGAGGTAGAAGTAATAGCTTAATACTAGGATGAGTCCAGCTGTCATCAATAAAATGGCAGTGTAATTACCAAATATGTTCCAAGCAGATAGTATATAATCAGGCATTAAAGGTATCATGGTAAACAATCGTTTAAAGGGTGCGATCTCACAAATAATCATAAATTTATTAACTTATTTAATAAGAAAGCATTCAAGTGCTCAAGAAATAGTTGTTTTGATCAGTATTTTTTTAAAAAGATATCTCCATTTGTTATTAAGTTTGGTTTTAGAGATCGAAAATCATATTTTGGTACGATAAACTCTAGAAAGTACTAGTTTTTCTGCTATATCTACTTTTAAAATTTAAGATTATTGTATTGGCCTTTTCATTAAATTGTTTCGGTGGGAGTGTTGAAAAAATTAAAAGTCATGAACCTTTTTAACTATGGCAAAGAGCTCAACTATTGAGTCAAAACGTATTATACCCTATGGATATGTTGATTTATCTTGCTGTATTGAAGAGAAAGAGTGCATGGAAAAAGTAATTTACTACATATATTTATTTGATTTGTACGTTATGAATACAAGGATTTATTAAAGATTTGCCTCAAGGGTTCTTCCCAAATAGGATGAAACCCTGTAAATGGCATCAAACTTCCAAGACCATTAGTTTTTTTTTAGTGAACGTATAAAGGATGACCAAGCGAAAGGGTTTAAATAATTATTGGCTGCAGGTTGATATTGATATCTATTATAATTCATTTGTTCATTCATGGCATTACGGAAGTTGGCATTACCACTATTGACTTGATTTCGATACATTTCTCGCATGACCTGACTATTCATCCATACATTGAGATTACTTTGATCAAATTCATTGGGTAATCGTGTCGCTAAAATACCTGCCTTAAAAGTGGCTTCAGAGGGATAAGGGAAGATGGCTACATCTTCCAAGTAAAAGATATCTTCAGTTAGATATAGGACCAACTTCAAACTATTGGGTTCTTTATGAGCCGGGATGATATAGTAAGTTTTCTCAAAACCTATAGCGGAGAATATAATGCTATCTCCTTCCAAGACAGGCATTGAAAAGAATCCATAAGGGTTGGTGGTGGTTCCGCGTCCTCCTTGAGGTACATAAACATGAACACCTGGTATAATAGATGCGCTGTCATTGGCAAATATGACACCGGTAAATTGAATTACTTTAGGTGCAGTTCCATCATATTGACCATAGGTCAAAGAAGATAGTGCAAGGGAGAGAATTAAGAGGGCGCTTATTTTTTTCAAGTATGAAAAAGTAACAAATTCCTACTAACTAAACTTAAAAAGTTCACATTTTTGATAACTTAGTAGAAAAATATCAATTTTGAAGCTTAAAAAATTTAGTCTTTTAATTGGAACTCAGATATTCAAGTCTTTTTCGGAGGAGGCGAGAGTTCGAATTATTCAATTACTGCTTGAAGCAAAAGATCTTACTATTTCGGATTTGGTATTAATTCTAGATTTTACCCAGACAAAAACCTCAAGGCATGTGGCTTATTTAAAGAATACGGGGCTGGTTAAATCAAAAAAACTGGACCAATGGGTATTTTACAGTCTTAAAGAGGAAGTGATAGAAATAGTAAGTAAGATGTTGATTTTTCTTCAAAAAGATCCTCAATTATTGAAAGATCTTGAGGTATATGTTATTATGGATTCCAACAGAGAATTGGCCATGCATAAGGTGAAAACAAAAGAATTGAGGGGGTGACAAAGTTATTTTTTGATTTAGATCATACTTTATGGGACTACGAGACTAATTCGCGAGCTACATTGCTCGATTTATATAGTGCTTTTGAACTTCATCGATTTTTTAATGACGAGGGTCATTTTATTCAAACATTTAAGCGACAGAATCAGCATTTATGGCATCGCTATAATTTGGGAGAAATAGATAAGTTTGAAATTCGAAATCATCGGTTTGACTACATAATGAATACTGTGAAAAACACAGACCTCAACTTAGCCCGAGAATTATCAAATCAATTTATCGTTGAATGTCCTAGGAAGAAGGTATTGATGCCTAATGCACGTCAAGTTCTTGATCAACTATCAAAAGATTTTGAATTAGGAATTATCACCAATGGTTTTGATGATACCCAGAACATCAAATTGAAATTCAGTAAGATTGATCATTACTTTAATTGGGTGGTTACCTCTGAGTCTTCGGGTCATAGAAAACCTGCAAAGGGCATTTTTGATTTTACGCTTGACTGCAGTGGAGGATCCAGAGAAGATATGGTCATCATTGGAGATAATCTGCGAACAGACGTATTAGGGGCTTATAATGCGGGGTGGAGATCTGTTTGGTACAACCCCCTAAAAGAATCGATTTCCCGCTCTCAATTGCAAGTTCATGATTTGATTGAACTCCCTGCGATATTCATATAAACTATTAGTGATTGTTTATATTTAAGCTAAAAAATTAAACATGTAAACAATGTCTAACGGAAATTTCAAAATACCCGAACCTTCTAATGAACCAGTACTTAGTTACATTGAAGGGTCCTACGAAAAGCAGGCAGTTAAGGAAGCTTTAAAACAGGCAAAGTCTAAAGAAAAAGATGTGCCAATGTATATTGGTTCTGATGAAATTAGAACTGAGAAAAAAATTAAAATCAGTCCTCCCCATGACCATCAATTCGTATTAGGATATTTTAATGAGGGGGATACAAGTCATGTTCATGATGCCATTGAGGCAGCATTAGCAGCTAAGGAAGCTTGGGCGAATTTGAGTTGGGAGCACAGGGCTTCAATATTCCTCAAGGCGGCAGATTTAATAGCAGGACCATACCGAGCGAAGATTAATGCAGCAACTATGCTAGGTCAATCCAAAAATATTCACCAAGCCGAAATAGATGCGGCGTGTGAGTATATAGATTTTTTAAAGTTCAATGCGACTTACATGGAAGAAATTTATAGCCAGCAGCCTAAATCTACAATAGGTGTTTGGAATAGAATGGAGTATAGACCACTCGAGGGATTTATTTTTGCGGTAACACCGTTCAACTTCACCTCAATTGCGGGTAATTTATGTACAGCTCCGGCAATGATGGGGAATACTATTGTGTGGAAACCTGCGTATACTCAGATTTATTCGGCACAAATCATTATGGAAATTTTTAAAGCAGCAGGATTACCCGATGGTGTGATCAATATCATCTATGTTGATGGTCCTGTCGCGGGAGAAGTTGTATTCAACCATCCAGAATTTGCAGGATTGCATTTTACGGGGAGTACAAAAGTATTTAAACATCTTTGGAAAACCATAGGACAAAATATAGATATTTATAATAGTTATCCACGAATTGTCGGCGAGACGGGGGGTAAAGATTTTATAATGGTTCATGCTTCAGCCGATGTGCAAGAGGTTTCAGCAGGAATTGTTAGAGGGGCCTTTGAATATCAAGGTCAAAAATGTAGTGCAGCTTCGCGTGTTTACATCCCCGATAATTTATGGGATGAGGTTCATGCGAACTTAATTAGTATTTTGAGGAGTATTAAAATGGGCTCTCCGGAAAATTTTACTAATTTTATTAATGCGGTGATCGATAAGAAATCCTTTGAAAAAATTACTAGATACATTGATGGTGCGAAGGCATCTAGTGATGCTGAAATTATATTAGGAGGCAATTATGACGATACCAAGGGTTATTTTATTGAGCCAACCGTGATTTTATCCACCAATCCACGTTATGAGACAATGTGTGAAGAAATATTTGGACCTGTCGTGTCTATCTATGTGTACCCTAAGGATAAATTTGAAGCAACCCTTACACTCGTAGATCAAAGTTCAGCTTATGCTTTGACTGGAGCAATATTTAGCAAAGACAGATATGCTATTGAGCGAGCTTCAGATGTTTTACAATATGCTGCTGGCAATTTTTATATCAATGATAAGCCTACAGGAGCAGTGGTCGGGCAGCAGCCATTTGGTGGGGCGAGGGGGTCTGGGACCAATGATAAGGCAGGAGCTCAAATGAATTTATTGAGATGGGTAAGCGCACGTACTATAAAGGAAACATTTTTGGAAGTGAGTGATTACAATTATCCTTTTTTGGATTCAGAATAGTTTCATACCTAAGTCAAAATAGACATATTAGGATTGAGCGTTCATAAATATTTTAAGATTCATCTTGTATTTAAATTGAGTTATATGCCTGGCTTTTCTAAATACAAATAATGTTGTTTAATCAGTATTTTTTCTCAATTCAATCGGAAAAAAATATGAAAAAGTTGAGAGAAAAGATCTTTGTTCTTGTGAAAGTGGGACAAAAATTATTATGTAATAAAAGATATTGCTATTCACAATGTAATATATTCTTTTGGATAATTGATTTATTGCTTGTTGTATTTATCAAACTATCTATAGATAGTTTGATAAAAGCCAATAGATCGTGAATATGCGACTCTAAGGACAGGCTCCAGCAATTAGAGTATGGTCATCAGCTCATGGTCATTGACATGATGCCAAACTGTGTAAGGTTAAGAAAGTGCTAATACAGTAAATTTTTGTAAAACGAAATGTTTTAAAACAAAGCTCTTGAATGTAAGAATTTTTCTTGTTTCAGTATTATTTTAAGATTTATAATTTTATCAAATGGAGGGGATTTCCTATAAATACTCTATATTTCCACATTTAATTTGTGTTGATGCAGGAAAATAAAATGAGATATTTATTTACATTTTTAATTAGTTCAATTTGCACATTTTGCTATTCGCAAATAGATCATTGGGAGAGTGTTGTTCTCCCGGGTGATTATTGGTTTTATATGATACCGAGTAGCCAACCAAGCGCGTCATGGAATCTACTTAATTTTGATGAATCAAATTGGTCCCAAGGGATGTCTGGATTTGGCTATGGAGATGATGATGATTCTACTTTAGTTCCTGAAAATACCATTTCAGTTTACTTGAGAAAAACTTTTGAGATTATTGATATCAATGCAATTGACAAGATACGATTAGACATTGACTATGATGATGGATTTGTGGCGTATCTCAATGGTCAAGAAATTGCTAGGGATCTAGTTTCGGGAGCTATCCCTCGATATGATCAATTAAGCGATGGACATCACAACGCGTTATTGCCTGATGGTCAAAAACCAGAATTTTTTTATTTCGATATGGATCTTTTGGTGGAAGGGCCTAATGTCATTGCCGTACAAGTACACAATCAATCAAGTACTTCATCTGATCTGACAGCATTACCGGTACTATCACTGGGGATCAATAATGTTGAATACAATTATCGAAGTACTCCAAATTGGTTTTCAGCTCCTATTTTTGTCGATTTTCAATCATCCAACTTACCTATTGTAGTTATAGAAACGGTTAATAATCAATCTATTCCACAAGAACCTAAAATTAATGCAAATATGATTATTTTGGATAGAGGATTGGGGCAAAGAAATGATATTTCTGATTTGTCTAATCATGATCATGTAGATTTTAATGGGGCCATAAAGATAGAAGTGCGTGGTTCATCATCATCTCTATTACCAAAAAAGCAATATGCTTTAACTACTTATGATAGCCTGGGTCAGAAGGCCAACGTGGAAATATTGGGAATGCCTAAAGAAAATGATTGGATTTTAAATGGTATAGCTTATGATTCTTCCCTAATCAGAGATTACATAAGTTATCAATTATCAAATAGAATTGGGCAGTACGCCTCTAGAGGTAAATACTGCGAAGTTATGCTGAATGGTAATTATGAAGGGATTTATATTTTTCAAGAAAAATTAAAGATTGATGACAATAGAATAAATATAATAAAAATTCGTCCGGAGGATCTTTCACAATCCAATCTAACAGGAGGATATATAATTAAGACAGATAAAATTGAGGGCGCAGATTTGGAAGCTTGGAGTATGCCCAACTATAGTGGATGGAGGAGTAGCTTTGTCCATGAATATCCGAAGTCTACAGAGATAAAACCGGCGCAACACGATTACATTAAAGGGGAGTTTGAGCGTTTGGCAAATACATCAAGTAACAAAAATAGCTCCTTCGAGGATGGATATCCATCTGTGATTGATGTTCCTTCATTTATTGATTTTATGATTTTAAATGAGTTTTCAGCAAATGTAGATGGCTATCAGTTTAGTACTTTCTTTCATAAAGAGCGTAATGGAAAATTACGTGCAGGCCCTATTTGGGATTTTAATTTAACGTTTGGTAATGATCTTTTCCTTTGGGGGTATGATCGAAGTTTTACTTTTGGGTGGCAGTTTGATGATGGAGATAATGTGGGAGCAAAATTTTGGAAAGATTTATTTGATGACCCAGTTTATAAATGTTATCTGAGTAAAAGATGGCAAGAATTGACGAGTTCAGGAGGCCCATTAAATACTTCAGAGGTAATAAATTTTATTGATTCAACTGCAGTTTATATCTCGGAAGCGGCGATTCGACAAGAAACTTTATGGGGCACCAATGGTATTTTTGGTGAGCAGATCAGCGAACTAAAAAGGTTTATTGATGGCAGGAATAAATGGATATCTAGTCAGTTAGTAACCACAGGGACTTGTCTTGTAGTAACTCAGCCATCACTTGTAATTAGCAGAATAAATTATAATCCCTTGGCTGATGAGGATGAAGTATCAAGTGATTTTGAATTCATTGAGATTACCAATAATAGTGATATCTCTGTCGATCTTTCGGGTGTATATTTAGGTGGGCTAGGTCTTACATATCAATTTCTTCGAGGAATATCTATGGGTGCTAATACTAGTTTATTTCTAGCTAATGACACAAAATCATTTGAAGATCGTTATGGATTCATTCCTTTTGATGAATTTACGAGAAGTTTATCTAATGAGAGTGAGAAAATTTTATTGTTAGATGGTTATGGAAATACAATAGACGAGGTTACTTATAGTGATAGTTCTCCATGGCCATTAGAACCAGATGGTTCAGGTCCTTTTTTGGTGTTAAAAGGATTCGAGCTAGACAATAATGAAGGAGTAAATTGGGAGTCAGCATTTAATTTACCTGCTAATGTGAGCGCTTTGGGGAGATTAAATATTTCAAAACCTTTAGTTTCCATTTTCCCTAATCCGTCCAGGGATAGGTTATATATTCATTCAAAGGGAAAAGTTAAGCAAGTTAATATTTGGAATGTTGGGGGAAAACGTTTGGGTCAATATATCTTTAAAAGTGAAGAGGTTGAACTGGATTTGAATAGTTTCAAGAGAGGAACTTATCATATTGAGATAAAAACTGATAAAGGACAATATTTAAGAAAAGTAATAAAAAATTAAATCTCTATTTACCAGTTTTAAGGAAGATAGTGAGCTTGATTGAAATTGAGGTTAAATCTCAATTTATTAGTCGGATATTTTGAGGTAACAAGGTCCGTATAGTAAAGTGTGAAATATTTCAGACAATTAACATTCGATCTACAAATTGTGCTTGAATAATTGATTACTTAATAATACAACCTTTATAGGAGCCTGGCAATCAATATAATCCTATTGTAATTTGAATTAAATTTTGTTTAATAAAATCTTTTCTATTTTCCTTTTTCATGGATAATAAAAAATTCTTTCTCTTTTTGGTGTGCATCTTTTGACCAATATAAGAATCAGGAATTAGTATTCGGATAAAATTTTCCGACAAAGGTAGAAATATTTGTCATCCGGATTCATTGACAGAAAGTATTAAATGAATAACTTGTTTTACGAGATCATTTTTGAAGTCGTCTTCGTGAAAGCCTACGTTCAGCTCTCCTTCCTTTATTACCTCTTCTAGGCAGTTCCTTTTTTAGGGAGTGTAATTGAGAATTTTGCGCTTCAATTATTCGCAGTTTTTCAACAATCGGGATAAAGTTGGAATATTTGATCGAATTTTTAGTGGGTTTTGCATTAATGAAAATTTGGCACAAAAATGCTGCAAAAAATATTATGATTTTTTTCATCGGAAATTTAAAAGTATTTTTATTAAACCTTTTTTTCGAATAGATTTAATATTTTTTTGATCAGAGGTTATTTACTTCTCGACTCTTTTGTTTCTTCTAGCTTGTCTTTTCATCTTGCTTCTTCTTCTCCTTTGTTGTTGCATTTCATCTGAAGCGTTAACAAAGACTTTATTATTTTGATCTAGTTTGGCCAATAAAACTTTTTCTTTGATTTCTTTCGACGACTGCAAAGGAGAGGCTTGGGCAAACCCGAATGCCAATAATGTTATGAAAATTGGAATTAATTTTTTCATCATGCTCTTTTTTTAATTAAAAAATTTAAATCAATTTAATATTTTTAATTTTGAAATGCAATGCAGACTAATAATTTCTTTATTTTCTGTGTATTTTAAACTAATTCTTACATTAGGGTCGAAGAAAAAAATCATGCAAAAAAGGTGCATTTTGTAATTATTGCACAGGATCTAAAGCGAAACTTTTTCCCAAAACAATAGGTGTCCATACATCGGGTATGATTTCACCGAGCTCAGTCACGACAAATCTCCAATTTTATTAAAATAATTCGTCAGGTAGTGTAAAAATATTTATAATAATTTTTTATCCTAGTGAAATTAAAGATGTATTTTTTGAGGAAGTTTTATTGTACAGTATTTGCGATCATCTGGAAAATTGGCATATTGGTAAAGCCCTCAGGATTGTAGTCTTTCATTTTAGATTTCTTTGATAATTCTGTAGGTAATTCAAATCTAATTCGATAATTCATCAACTCTTCCAATGAATTGAACATATCCCATGTAGATACTTTGGCCCAATTAGTACCCTATGGGACAAGTTTTTTACCAACGCCCAAATTGACCATACCCATGCTGGCCATATTTTATTCGAAATAGGGTTTCCATAAGGTTAAATTTTCTTAAATGACCTCTCTACATTTTCTAGACGGGCAAAGTTGAATTGAATAAAACTACCTATTCCTTTGGCAAGACTACCTTCATCCTGATAGATATGTCTTGAATCAGCTGTTCAGTTGTGGGTAGCACTAAGGGCAGTTACTATAGCTTGTTCTTCTGAACTTTATACAGCGTCCGCTTGATTCCACCAGCTATTTTTTTCACTAAGCATTGTTCTGATATTAACATTTGACTGAACAAAAATATAATTATACCCTTCTTCATCATTTATATTGTCCATAGGGACATGTTTAAGAATGCCCAAAATGAGATATCTCCTTTTTCAGCAGCTTGTTTAGCTACTTTTTGCATATATAATGATTGAATTTTTTCAAAGTTTTCCGTATTGCCTTCTATTCTTACAAAATGCATTGAATAAACACCATACACTTGTGCTTAGATTATGTAGTTACTTAATAAGAGAATTATTGAAGTAAATAAATTTCTCATTTCATTGTTGTTTTATAGGTAGGGATTAAATATAAAAAGTATTTAACTGGTAAAACATCAGATATGTGTTTTTTGTGAGGAATAGACCATGGCTTTTTGGAGGAATTTAGCAAATAATTGCTGTTGGTAATTGCAATATTTTACTTCCACTGTTAATTTTGGGAAAACATTCGTCTTATTCTTTATTATTCGATAAATCGTGCCCTCATAAGTTATCTATCAAGAATAATTAAGTTCATTTTTTGATAAAAAATTGGGATTCGATTTGGTAAATAATGTTTTTCAAACCTCTTATTTGACATATTAAATTTCCCTTCTGGGTCCTTTCTTTTTCCTTTAATAGATTACTTTATTTAGCTTTTAAATTTCATTATTATGTCATAAAATTCATCTTATGAAGAAATTATAAGTTTAATTTGTTATTATGAAAGCGAAGTATAAAACCCTTGGACTTAAGAAGGGGGCTTCTCAGAAGGAGATCCAAGAGGCTTATGAGCGTTTAACTAAAAAGTTAGATCCTAAGGGCAACAATAACGATCCATTTTTTGAAGAGCAGCTCGCTAAAGTAAAGACAGCCTTCGAAGCCTTATCAAAGCATTTTATTTTGTCAAATAAAGAAGGAGGGAATTTTGTTGAAGAATATTCCAAGGAAAGAGGAAAAAAAAATAAGCATAAAAATAAGAATATCGGTAATGACATACCCGTAAAAGAGCTTAATTGGTTCCTTAAGATCTTCACTATTGGGGATAAGTTTAGTCTTCAAGATTTCCTTGATCGAGCTAAAAAAATGGTCGTTGAGTTTTTCGCTATTTTTTTTGGAGTATTTCTATCGTTGGCGGTCGATCAAAAGAGAGAGAATAGCAACCATCGAAGTGATAATATAAATAACATGAAAAAGTTGAAAGTCGAATTACAGGATATTCTCGTTTATACCGATGAATACATTGAGGGTGTTACGTGGTTCTATGATCTTTTTCAAAGGCAATATGACCGTTGGGGTGAGAATAGCGATTCTGTCTTTTTGGATATTATGGGTGAAGGTGATGACGCTTATGCATTTGCTCCACTAAGTTTTTATGAACAAGCGATGCCTTACGATCCACCTAAAGTAGCTTATGAGTCTGTGCAGCTCGATGGCACTTTTCGATTTCTTGATGATACTTTAGAGCATGAATTGACTCAAATATATTCTGGAAGTACATTATTTTACATTAAGGAAAATGCCTATGCCAGAGATCAAGCAATTGTTGATGATTTTGTATCTCGTATTTCTGATCGTTGGGTGGAAGAGTTAGGTGATGTTAAAACTCAGTATAATTATTTTTGGGAGGACAATAGAGAATACATACAAAATGATTATTACATAAATCATAATGTTTTTCGAAGGCTTGGGAATTTTAATCAAATTACAGATCAATTACTGGAGCATAAAGCGAGTGTCGAAGGGGCTATCTCCTTGTTAGATTCTATATTGAAGCATAAGGAGGAAGAGTTTGAAATCATTTATTGGGTAGTTGATTTTGATTTTTTGCACAAGGAGTAATTTTTTGTGCAGGATTTGACACATTTTTAAAGGGTCTCAATCTTTAATTATCTCTATACAATTGTCATTAATAAATTGAATTTTTTGATTAAAATTTCAATACTGTTTGATATCTTAATTTTTGACTATCCTACCTTACCGACATTATTTTTCGAAGAACGGTACGATCGCGAAAGTCTCGAATGGCCATCATAGATTGATAATTCTTATCTGCATCGATAGTTGGAATTGATGATGCTTTTATATAATCTGAATATTTGGTATACCAATCTACGGTCAGATAATTCCAATGTAAATCTGTACCGTATTTATCTATTCTTTTTTGTAAAGACCATCCCGTTCTGAATTTCTCATTAGGCATGGTCGTCGTGGTTAAATTTATTTCCATGTTTTCAAATGTCTTGAATTTACCTTCCTTAACTTTCATGAAATTCATCACCATAAATTCTTCAGGGATATTATTGGTTTTTGAAATACTTTTAACAGTGGTAATTATGTAATCGCCAATGATATCACGACTTGTAATATTATTTTCGTAAAAAGTTTCAATATCACTATTGGTCATGTCCGGAAAAACTTTTTGCATGTTGACACCTGAATAAAGGCTATCCATTTTGGATATATCTGTCAAGGTGACAATTACATGACTAAAAGGGGTTTGGCGTGAGTTGACGACTTGCCACAAATCCCAACCATTGATAATTCCATCTTCTATTCTTTGTTGGTGAAGGCGTGCAAATTTTTGTGTCAGATTTTCACGATAATTACTTCCTTCTTTAGCTTTGATGAAGGTAAGTCTTAGGTACGTATTATTATCTTGCCCTAACACATTTAGGCAGAAGCAAAAGGTCAGAAGAGAGATATAATTTTTCATGATAATTTTAAGAATGAATATATTTAACAAATTACAAAATTCTTACAATGTGGGATTTTAATCCGGGATATTCGATTATTCAGCTCAATATAGGCGATTTTATTTTTTTACTTTGGGAACGTTAAAAAGAGTTTTTTACTCATGAGTTATTTTTTATTGCTGCTGTTGAATAAATTCCTGATTTTGAGCAAAGCTGTTTGATTTAGCGGATTGATTTGTTTCATGGGGGTTCATTTTTTTATTTTTTAGGTCAAATTCATTTTTTTTATTTGTTTGAACATTAACAAGTAACCTTGTATTTGAATCTCCTCTAAAAACACCTTTTACCGGAGAGCAGTCATTATAATTTCTTCCAACGCTTAATTTTACATGATGGCTCTTTGCTAAACAATTATTTGTGGGATCTAGACCAACCCAGCCATGGATAGGGATATAAATTTCAACCCAAGCATGCGTTGCTCCAGACCCCCTAAAATCAGAATGGTCTTCCGGGCATATGTATCCACTTACATATCTACTCGGAATCCCGTAAATCCTACACATTTGGATTAAAATGTTGCTAAAGTCTTGACAAACACCACATTTTAGATCCCAAACTTCTTCAAGTGAGGAATTTACATTAGTAATTCCTTTTTCATATTTAAATAGATTGTATACACTTTCGCAAAGCATTAAGCCAATTTCGAATGGACTCCATTTTTGAAAGTTAATAGGTAATATTTTTTTGAGTGCTTTATTTCCTTTAAATTTTTGATAGGGATAAAACAGATAGAATTCGATTGATTTTTGAAGGGTTGACAATTTTTCCCATTGCTTAAAGGGATTTTCACTGAGCTTAGGCATCGACACTTCATATTGCTCTATTTCTATTTTTGAAATAATTTTTAAATAGTTGTGGGAATCAAAAAGATTAAAAGTTCCTACTTTATTACCGAAAAAGTCAAAATGAGTTGTAATCGATGGATTTTCAGTAATGAATAATTGATGGCGAATAATCTTTTGAAAATCACTGTTTACTGGATAAAGCTTTATTTGATTGGCTCTTTCTGAAACCCAGCTATCACAATAAAATTCAGTAGAATGTCTCAGAAATATTTTACGCATGGGTTGGATTAATATAATGAAAATATTGGCTATCAATTTGCTCTGATATTAACATGAGATCAGACTTGAGTGTTGTCAAAAAAATATTGGGTCCCATAGAATTTAAATTTTCAACTTTAGTGTAAAAAAGGCTGCTTTCAAGTTTTCCAACCAGGAAACTGAGGTCATTTGTTGACTTTATTTTATTAAAAGTGCTGAGTCGGCTAATATGCAAAGATAATTTTTGTGTACAGTAATAAATTGATCTTGGAAAATGAGGATTTAGAATGATCATTTCCATAATTTTTTCAGTTAGGAAAACAGACTTATGAGTTTTAATATATTGTTGATAACCACCAATTGAAATTAATAAATATTTCCAATATATATTTTCTTCTAATGCATCAATACTTTTTACAGAACTCAGTTTACGTGAAAGTAAAAACTCAGTACTTTGAAAAAGCCTCTCCAGATATTTACCAATATTCATAAAGCAATAGGCATTCCCTCTTTCTTGGGTAACATCAGAGGTGCTGAGGTGGATCATATGATAATTTAAAATTTCATCAATCAATAATATTGGATCTTCTTTTTGGAATCTTGATCGTATATTTTTTTTTGTAATGGCAAGAAAGTATTTATTTATATTAAGCCACATTTCAGTGGATATATGTCCTTGCACGCTCCTGGCATTTTCTCTTGACTTCTTGATTAAATTAATTACTGTATTGGGATTATTGAGGTCTAAAATCATATATTTTAAAATTTCCATAGCACTTCCTTCAATTAAGAGTTTTTGCTGTGGGATATCGCAATATGTAGTCAACATTTTGCCCCATGATTTTGGATTTTGAAAATCTTGATCAGAAAGATAATTAGCTTTTAAGAGGTTTAAAAGGCCATTTGATCTTTCAATATATCGTTCCAACCAAAAAAGGTTATTTGCTACTCTGCTTAACATTCGAATTCTTTGAATAATTATTCAATACCCAAGTATCTTTACTACCGCCTCCTTGAGAGCTATTAACTACAAGAGAACCTTCTTCTAATGCAACTCTTGTTAATCCACCTGGGCAAACGTGAATACCGTTTGCACCAGTAAAGGCAAAAGGTCTGAAATCAACGCATCGAGGCTTAAATTGTCTGTCTATATAGCATGGTGCAGTCGATAAATTCAAAATTGGTTGAGCGATGTAGCCATCTGGATTTAGTAGAATTTGTTTTTTATAATCATCAATTTCTTTGTCCGAAGCATCTTTTCCAATCAGCATTCCATAACCTCCGCTTCCATTAGTCTTTTTGATTACCATTTTGTCCATATTTTTAAGTGTAAACTCAAGTTCATCCGGGCGCCCTAGTTTGTAAGTTTTAATATTGTTTAAAATAGGTTCTTCATTTAGGTAGTATTTTACCATGTCAGGAACGTAAGTGTATGTGGCTTTATCGTCGGCAACTCCGGTACCGGGAGCATTTACTATGGCTACATTTCCTTTGCGATAAACAGACATAATAGAAGAAATACCAAGTTTGCTGTTGGCATTAAAAACAAGTGGATCTAAAAAATCGTCATCAATTCTTCTGTAAATAACATCTACGCGCTTAAATCCTTCAATATTTTTCATATATACAAAATGATCTTTAACGAATAAATCTTGACCTTCAACTAATTCAATCCCCATCAACCGGGCTAAAGTTGCATGTTCGTAATACGCAGAGTTTAGCACACCTGGGGTAAGTAATACTACATTTGGATTAGATTGTTTTGATATACTTTGGAGATGATTGTAAAGAATTTGAGGTGAATTTGAAATGTTAGAAATCTTTGAGGCATTGACTGCACCGGGGAATATACGTTTCGAAATTTCCCTATTTTGAAGCATATAACTCAGTCCTGATGGTGTTCTAAGATTATCTTCTAAAACATAAAATTCACCATCATTATCGCGAATCAAATCTATTCCGGAGATGTGATTATAGATATCAAATGGTACATTCAGGCCATTCATTTCTTCGAGAAAATTATGACTAGACATTATTTGGTCAACTGGTATTATTCCATCTTTGATTATGAATTTCTCATGGTATGTATCTTTAAGAAAAAAGTTTAATGCTTTAATCCTTTGGATAATTCCTCTTTCTATTTTGTCCCATTCTTTAGCTGAGATGATCCTTGGAATTACATCGAATGGGAAAATCTTTTCTGTACCTACTTTGTCTTCATAGACAGTAAATGTCACACCTTGATCAATGAATAGTTGAGAAGATAATTCTTCTTTTTTATCCAATTCTTCGATGTGGATTTTATCTAATATTGTTTTTAGATTTTGATAGTGTTTTTTAATTTGATTTGTATCAGTGAACATTTCATCTAGGCTATTTTCACGAAATGTATATTGGTCAAATGGGTGGGAATGAAAGCACATATACGATATTAATAACAATTTTGCTAAAATCACTATTTATTTGTATTAATACTTATTTTTTATTGAAATGTCTTCTAGAAATATTCAATAAAATTACAGATAACTTATTTTACAGATTAATAAATAGCTATTTATAAAACTTATTCCTAGAAATACATTGCCAGTATTTTTCTAAATCGTGTAATTATCAAGAATAAAAAACTTAAAATAGGTAGTTGATGAAATGTTTTTGATTACCGTGTCAAAGCTTCATTTTAAAGTTTTAGTAATAGTTACGTTAAATCTTGAAGAGTAGATAATCAGCGTCTCTAGATTGATCTTGAATATAGCACGTTACTCGGCTAAGGATATCTGAGTTTAAGAGCATTCACTAATAACATTTTTGAAGAAGGAAAGTCCGTGAGATTGAGATGATGTTCTATTTGATCAATTACAATTGATAGCGGGGATAGGTTGTCAAGATTTTAAATTATTTTTATCTAGGGCTAGGCCAGGGATGTTTAGCTATCATCAATAGGCATATTGTTAAAGATGTAAGTTTCCAAGCATTATTTTTTTTAAAGTTATTTTAACTCCTAAAATATTATTTTGAAACGGTTTAAACAGATAGCTTTTGTTGTATCACATAAATATCCGATTTATTTTATTGAAATAAGTATAAGTTTGAAATTTAGTTAGCTAAAGTTCAATTGTGAATTGGAATTTAAAAATGCCATAATTTGTATATTCAATAATGATAGTTAGACTATCGCTTGAATATTATGTGTTTTACCCCTAAATTCAAAACACCTGTCTTTTGTTTTACCAAGCATAGCTTGACCGATGGGAGATAAGGTAGAAAGAGCAAAAACTTTTATATCGGCTATGTCCAAGACTCCAAAGTTGGCAGAGAAATAATAAAGATTATTAGATTCTTTTACCAAGGCGCCGAGTCTTACTTTATTAATTGATTTACTGAGGTCTATTAAATCCAAAGCTTTTTTCAGCTTATAGGCCTCTAGGAGTTGAGCGACAAGCTTTTCTTTTTCAAGAACAATCATGGAACGTCCTGTTTCGTATTTGTCTCCTGCCGAACTTTTGATGTCTTGATTGGAAGCTTCTTGTAGGACCATCAATTCTGATTTTAAGTTTTCAATTTTTGTTAAAGCAAGATATGAGCATTTTTGATGAACCTTTAATTTTAGTGCTGCTAAGTCCATCATAACTAAATGTCAAATTTGATTCCTTGGGCCAATGGTAGTTCTTTGGAATAATTAATTGTATTGGTTTGCCTTCGCATGTAGGCTTTCCAAGCATCAGAACCTGACTCCCTTCCACCGCCTGTTTCTTTTTCACCACCAAAAGCACCACCAATTTCTGCGCCCGAAGTGCCAATATTTACATTAGCAATGCCACAATCTGAGCCTGCATGAGATAAGAAAAGTTCGGATTCACGCAAGTTGTTGGTCATGATCGCAGACGAAAGGCCTTGAGGGACATTATTTTGAATTTGAATGGCCTCATTTAGGTTTTTATATTTGAACAAATACAAGATAGGTGCAAAGGTTTCTTCACGTACCATTTTATGATGTTGGTTCATTTCATAAATACAGGGTTTGACATAGCAGCCCGAGGTATATTCATTACCGGTCAAAACACCACCTTCTATCACAATTTTTCCGCCTTCAGCAGCGATCTTCACAAGTGCACTTTCATAAGTTTTTACCGCGTCCTGATCAATTAGTGGGCCCATGTGGTTTTGTTCATCAAGGGGATTGCCAATGGCTATTTGTTGATAGGCATTTATTAATTTGGATTTCATGGCCTCAAATTGGCTCTCATGGATGAGTAATCTTCGGGTGGAGGTACATCGTTGTCCGGCCGTACCTACAGCACCAAAAACTGCACCAGGGACAGCTATTTCAAGGTCTGCGTTTTTGGTGATAATCATAGCATTGTTACCCCCCAGCTCCAAAATTGATTTGCCCAATCGAGCTCCTACGGCAGCAGCTACAGATTTACCCATTCTGGTGGATCCGGTAGCTGAAATTAATGAGATTCGAGAATCTTCAGCCATGATTTTACCTATTGAGGCGTCACCTATTACCAAACCACAGATACCTGGGGGAACTTCATTGGTTTCAAATACTTTCTGTACAATCTTTTGACAGGCAATAGCGGTCAGAGGCACTTTTTCTGAAGGCTTCCAAATGCAAACATCTCCACATACCCAAGCCAACATGCTGTTCCAAGCCCAAACGGCTACTGGAAAATTAAAGGCTGAAATAATTCCTACAACTCCCAAAGGGTGCCATTGCTCATACATTCTATGGGCAGGTCGTTCGGAGTGAATGGTTAAACCATAAAGTTGCCTTGATAATCCCACTGCAAAATCACAGATGTCTATCATTTCTTGCACCTCACCCAAACCTTCTTGCAGGGATTTACCCATTTCATAAGAGACCAATTTGCCCAATGCCATTTTTTTTACTCTTAAGGCATTACCAATTTGACGAACGATTTCACCGCGTTGAGCAGCAGGGATCAGTCTCCACGTAAAAAAGGCTTCTTTCGCGGCTGTGACAACTTGGTTATATTCTTTTTCGGTGACTAAATTCACCGTACCGATGACGGCTGCATCTACAGGTGAAATAGATTTGATTGAGGCACCTTGTGTTGAAATCCATTTCGGGCCGATGGCAGCTCCCAAGTTTTCTTTTTTAATTTGTAGTTCAGAAAGAAAAGAGGTATTAATAAGAGTCATATGTTCTTTGGGGTTAAGATTTTAATACAAATTAAAAGAATCTTAATTCTAGAACATAAAAAATCCGTTTCTAATTAGAAACGGATTTAATTTATTAGAAAACCTCGTTACCAAGCAATACCATAATACACTTTTTCACCATTAGGATAATATCCCGTAATCAGTATTCCATCTCCTTTTACTGTATCTAAATAAATTTTTAACTCTTCTATGTTTTTGATAGATCTTTTATCTATCATGGTAATGATAAAGCCGGGTTGAATTCCCGCTTTTTTCCATTTTCCTGGACCAATTTCTTTCAGTTTGATACCGCCTCTAAGGTTGAGTTTTTCAAGTTCTCTTTGAGATAAATCTTCAAAAGAACCACCATCCAAATTTAGACGGTTAATTGCTTTAACTACTTCCATGGTACCCAGGCTATTTTGCAATATCACTGATACTGTTTGGGTCTTTTGATTACGAATGTATTTAATCCATACTTGATCTCCTGGGCGGTTCAATGCGACTTGCTCTTGTAATTCTGAGGTATTATTTACAGATTTTTCATTCACAGCAATGATGACATCTCCGGATTCCAATCCAGCGAGGTCTGCAGCAGACTGGTCTCCAACTGAAGCAATATACACGCCTCGATTGACCCCTAAATTTTCTTCTTTAGCCAATTTAGCATTTACATCCCCGATTCTGATTCCTAATAAGGCTCGCTGCACTGTTCCATATTCCAACAAATCGTCATAAACTTTTTTGACTAAACTTACCGGTACAGCGAAGGAATAACCTGCATAGGATCCGGTTGGAGACATAATTGCTGTATTTATGCCCACTAACTCTCCCTTTAAATTGACCAATGCACCACCACTATTTCCTGGATTAACCGCTGCATCGGTTTGAATGAAAGATTCAATACTTAAGTCATTTGCATTTTTTCTAAGGATATCAATATTTCTTGCTTTTGCGCTAACGATACCAGCAGTTACCGTACTATTAAAAGTATATGGATTACCTACTGCAAGCACCCATTCTCCGATGTTAATCAGGTCTGAGTTCCCCCATTGCATTGCAACTAGTCCTGTTTGATCAATTTTTATGACTGCCAAATCGGTGGTGGGATCGATGCCGACAATAGATGCCTTGAAAGTACGGTTGTCATTTAATAAAACATCAATTTCTTCGGCTCCATCGATTACATGATTATTCGTAACAATGTACCCATCTGATGATACAATTACCCCAGATCCTGAACCAGAACGTTGTCTTCTGTCTCTTGGGACCTCATCATCTAAATAATCTTTAAAAAAATGGTATAATGGATTTTGTTCCATGTTGTAGTCTGCTGCAACTTTTGTACTTATATGAACGACCGCAGGTGTTGATACTCTGGCAGCCGTTACGAAGTTGAGACCCTCTGGAACCACAAAAGCCGTCGTATCAAGTTGATAACTCGTTAAGGCAGCAGAACGGATTGTTTTTTCATTGGAGACAGGAACAGTTATTGGCTCCGCATTTGGCTGCAAGAGCATAAAACTACCAAGTGCTAAAAATCCTCCCATGAAGGAGGAAACTGTTAATGCAAAAATTAATTTTTTTCTAGACATAATACAAAAATTTTATCAAAAATAAGAGTAATGATTTTATAATATTCTTTTTTCAACGTAAAAAATAGATCAACTGATCGCTACCTTAACATGATTTAACAAAAAAAGAATAAATAAGATCAGAACAAGTCTAAAACTTGCTCTGATCTTACGTCTAGTTAGCCTTAGCTGATCGCAATTGATTTCTTAATCATTTTCTTCATATCCTTCGGTATTTCAATAATCAAGATACCGTGGGTGTGATTCGCTTTTATTTTATCTTTATTGATATCTTCCGGTAAAGTAAATGATCTTTTGAAAGCACCAAAATGACTCTCAATACTATTGAATTTTTTACCTTTTTCATTTTTTTCAATATTACGTTCACCACTTACGGTTATTTGATCTCTTTCTATTGTGATATCGATTTGATCTTTGGGTATGCCAGGTAATTGTAGTTGGATTTCAAATGATTTATCACTCTCTGCGATATCAACTTTAGGCGTAAATTCCTGGGCCATCCGATCGCCAGGATAACCTTCGTTAATAAATTGATGAATGAAATTATCGAAAGGAATCGGTCTGTAAAAATCTGAATTGTAGTTGAATGTTTCCATTTTTTTTAATATTTAAATTATTTAACATTTTAAAATTACGTCTTCAGAATTTGTGCCATTTTCTTTTTTTTAACTTACGCTTATATTATAATGACAATATGTCATTAATGTTTAATTTTAACCTTTATAATATGCCATAATGGCATATTAAGTGTTTTAGTGATAATAAGATTAAAATGAATAGACAATTTTTTTAGGTTAAAGGCTTTGCATAATTAGATACTCACAATAGATTTGCACTCCTCTTGAGGATCGCATAATTGATATAATGCGCTTGACCGTAATTAATCCTCCTTAGCTCAGTTGGTTAGAGCATCTGACTGTTAATCAGAGGGTCCTAGGT